>CAYMSH010000184.1:0-6413 GCA_964392945.1 uncultured Planctomycetaceae bacterium
CAGACATCCAAAACAAAAACCGTCGGGGGCTTGACAGCGTGGCTTTCAGAGATGAAGTAGAATATCTGCGGAGCGCAAGCGTATCGTCCGCGTCCGCGGATCATCTTCAACTCGTGGCGTTCGGCCGAATTCAGCCCGGTAAGTTTCTTCGCCGACACGTAACCGGTCGTGTATTCCGATTTGCTCCGAGCAGTATAGAACAGGCGCCACTTGCCCTCGTGGAAAATAATGGAAGGATCTTTGACCGACACCTCGTCAAACGACCCTTTGGGTCCCTGGGAAAGAACAGGCTCGCCGATCTCCCACTTCTTGTCAGCAGGGTCGGCGCCCAGTGCGATCAACGAAACGACGGCTGCTGCGCACGCCGGAAACCATAGATGTGTTCTCGGTAGTAATCTCATTAGCGAGGGCCTCTATTACTGCATTCGGTGATTGTCAATCGACTTTCTGTTTTTCCAGTATCTTCAACCACGGATCGCCCAGGACCAACTTGTCGCCGTTCTGCTTCCACCAGTTCGCGATGCACTGGTGGTGCTTCTTCCTGTCTTCCGGGAAATCGGGCAAGTTGATCCAGGCTGTTCGGGCCGAGTTGGAAAGGAGTATCAGCATTCGGCATTGAAGGTGATACGTTGTGGCCTCCCAGAATTCCTTCTTGTACTCATCACGTGTGATAAACAGCTTCAAAGCGCGTGAGACTGCGTCTTTGACTCCGCGTCTGGCCAGGGTAAGCGCCGCCCAGGCGCCTGGTGCGCCTTTGAGTTCGGTCAACTTCTTCAACGCCGCTTGACCCGCATCAAGATCCTCGTAACAGAGGTATATCGCACCGGCCACGCGAATGTACGGATCTTTCGCATCCAGCAGGGCGGTCAGATGTTTCTTTCGATCCTTGCCGCATCGAAAAGCGAAATACGACCCGAGGATGTATCCCCTGTCGAGGTCATACCATAGTTTCTGCTCCAGTGTCCAGTTGTTCAGGTAGATGACGACCGGCGCCGGATCGTGCAGCGTCAGGATTTTCTGGGCTTGATCGAACCCGTCGGTTCTTTCTCCCGTGGTCAGGGTTCTCCGCGCCGCAGCGAGCTCGTTGGCGGTGGGGGGCTTCTTCTTCGGGGCGGGCGTCGCTATCGGTTGCTCCTGGTCTTCGGGTCCGCATCGGTACCGGATGATCGCCATCAAGCTGCGAAAATCCTCTTTGCTCCAGGGTGAACGGTTGGCCGGCAGTTTCTCCATGTGTTTGAGTGCGACGTTACACCCGCCTTTTTCCAGGACTATGCGTGTTCTACAGGCCCATTTCTCGCGATCCAAAAGGGGCAGGCGGATGATCTCGGTGACCAGGGCGTCGGTGGTCGTTATGTTGTCCAACTGTCTCTTGGCGGCCGCGTGCCTGGTCTTGTCCCGCTCGCCGCCGGGACAGAAGTTCCACTCATTGTTGAAGAGGTATTTCTTCATCGCCGCCTTCAAGAGCGCCGCTTCCTGTTGCTCAGGCGGGAGATCCAGCAGAATCCGGGCGGCGTGTCTGATCTTCTTGAACTCCTTGGTCTCGGGTTGGGTTAGGAACTCGGATCCCTGGAGAAGCGGCAGTTCGTAGTCCGCCGGTATATCTCTCCAGAGCAGCGGATATCCTCTTCCGCCGGATAAACTGAGGAAATGCGGCGCCGAGGCCTTGTAGGCTGTTACGAACAGGCGAGTTCCGCGGGTGATGATCGGGGAGCAGTAAAACGAAGGGTTAGGCGTTTGGCGTATTGAGATGCTGCTGCCGGCGAGCGGACCTTTCCAGGATTCTACGATCCTGTACTTGGCTACTATTCCGCCAGCCTGTTCGCATTCGACGATGCCCACGAAGTCCGTGGTGAGGATCAACTCTTCAAATAGCATCGGGTCGATCGAAGTCGCCGACGCGATGCGGGGGTGGAACAGGACGATTGCGATGAGCCCCATCGCGAGCATTGGCAAGACCGGTCGGCCCGGATACGTTTGGGAAGACGGCGGTTGGCGATGAACCCTGATCATAGGAAATCTCCTGTGGAGCCCCAGTGGTGTTTATCGTTCGATACGCATAATAAACGGATCGGGCCCAACGGGCAATATGGATACCAAGTTAGATGTCGCGCTTTGAGGCGCCGCGGAGGAGAATCTCAACCGTGGCGATTGATTCGGTTGGCGGATTCAGCTGCAATACGCCGTTGCGGACCGGTGCGCCGGGCTTGCGTTGCAGGTTCTTGTCGCTTGTCGTTGTGTGAACTGCGGCGGTGTAGTTTCCGCGTCGAAAGCGGGACAGGTCCAGTCGTACGGTCTTCTTGTTGCGGTTTACGACGACTACAACTAATCGGCCGCCATCGGGGGAGATTGCCGCAAGAGTAGAAGGACCGCTCGACTCCACTATCCGATAGCCCGGGCGGATGAATCTCGCCAGATGAGCGTGGGAGTAGAAGCGTTTGCTGATCTTGAACGACTGGTTCTTCCAGTCGGGGTTCAGTACGCCCCATGTTCGCACGTCGATCGCCTGCCAGTCTATCCAGGCTACGGCGTTCATGTCGCGGAGATCGTCGATTACGACCTGGGCCATCCAGAGGCATTGGGACCAGCGGCCTTTCACCGGAGCGTTCATAGGTCCGCTTTCGGACATCCAGACCTTCTTGCCGAGTTTCTTCGCCAGTGCGGCGAACTTCTTGCGGTGATTCTTGCCGTGGTAGGAGTGAACGTTCAGTTGCGACAGAACGCCGAGCGTGGCTTTGTCAAATCCGCTGATGCTCTTTGCGCCGGTGGTGATCGAGTTCTCGTCGGTCCCGCTTACGCGAGTTTTGAGGCCCTTGAGTTTGAGTTTCGCCGCGGTGAGTTTCAGGATCCTTGCCTGCTGGGCTGGCGTGAATTTGCAGCCTTCCTGGCGGCCGGACTCCTTCCACCACCAGGCGTCGGGTTCGTTGAGCGGTTCGAGCGTGCGGAAGTTGATCTTCAGCTTGTCGCGGAAATGCTTGACTACGTCGGTAAGGTAGTCGGCGAATGGTTCATACTGGTCCTGGCGGAGGTTCGATCGGCCGCCGCTCTCGCCGGCGGAACACTTGCTTACCGTCATCCACCAGGGCGGCGAGTTGGCGAACGCCTCCAGGATGGCGTTCGGTTTGCGTTTGAGGATCGCCTTTAGCACGCGTCTTTGCGATGCGTCGGCGGTCCAGTCGTATGGCGAGGAGGCCGAGGCCTTGTAGCCTTCGATCCGGGCTCGCTGCTCAATGTTATCGTGGCCTGGCTTGGCGCCGCCGCCGATGTTGTAGCGGAAGATGTTGTATCCGAGCCCTTTCTTTTCGTCGGTCAGGAGTTTCACGACCGACTGCATTTTCGCCTCTGGCCAGCGCCCGGCCATGTTGGCCCACCAGCATAGGCTCACTCCCCAGCCTTCTATTGTCTGGTGAGTTCTCGCGGGGTTGATGATCACGGTGTCGATCTTCCCTGCCGCCGCTGCCGTCGCCGGGAGCAGCAGGAGTGCGAATACTACGCCGACCAGTTGTGTTCTTGTTGCCGGATTCATTGGATATGCCCGGATGATACAGGAAATCGGGGCTGTGTGACACTGAATGCGTGCGACGGGAAGAGGAGACAGGCCCTTGCGCTCCGCTCCAGAGCAAGTCCCCATTTCCCTGGCGGGTATGCCGAGATTATCCGTTATGCGGGCTTGCCCGGTGCGTTATGTAATGTACAATCATCCGCTGCCGACGGCCCGGGCCTACGGGTTGGGGCGACGAGTAGATCAAACAGACCAAAACCGTAACATCAGGAGACATGCTATGAGTATCAATCGCCGTAATTTTCTGAAGACTACGACCGCAGTAGCGGCCGGTTCGATGGTTTCAATGCCCGCGATCGCACGTGGCGCCGACAAGAGCGCCAAGAAACTGCGCGTCGCGATTATCGGCGTCGGCGGACGCGGCCGGCATGGTATCGGAATGGCTCGCGGCGAGGAGATCACTGCGTTGTGCGACGTGGACGCCAAGCGGTTGGCCGGGGTCAAGAAGAAGTTCCCCAACGCCAAGTGCTACCAGGACTACCGCGATATGTTCAAGGACACCAGTGGCTACGACGCGGTGATTATATCGACTCCGGACCATCAGCACTATCCCCAGGCGATTCGCGCGATCCGCGCCAAGAAGGCGGTCTACTGCGAAAAGCCGCTGACGTTGACCATGTGGGAGGCTCTGCAACTGGCCGACGAGGCCGAGAAGTACAAAGTCGCCACGCAAATGGGCAACCAGGGCATGGGCGGCGGAGGTTGGCGGGGCGCCTACAACTACATCAAGGGCGGAGCGATCGGCGACGTCAAAGAGGTACACACGTGGACCGGCGTACACGGCGGATGGTTCAAAGACGGTATCCGCACGCCTGAAGGTTCAGACCCCGTCCCCGAGGGACTGGACTGGGACAAGTGGATCGGACCAGCTCCGATGCGTCCTTACAAGAAGGGCCAGTATCATCCGGCGCGATGGCGCGGATGGCTTGATTTCGGCAACGGCGCCCTGGGCGATTGGTGCTGCCACCTGCTCAACGGGTTTTACAAGGTCTACGAACCGGGAATGCCCACCAGCGTCGAGTGCATCAACCAGACCGGACCGGCGATCGACACCTGCCCCAAGGGCAAGACCATTAAGTGGGAGTTCGCCGCCGACGGCGCCAGGCCCGCGTTTGACGCCTATTGGTACGACGGCGTGACCAAGCCCCCGCGCGTTCCGGGTCTGGAAGAGGGACGCAAGGTGGGATCGGCCGGTTCGTATATCGTCGGAACCAAGGCCGTCTGCTGGATTATGGGTTCGCACAACAACAACACTATTCTCGTGCCTGAGTCGGCGAGAAAAGCGTTTGGGAAGGTCAAAGTCGTGGCTCCGAAATCTCGCGGACACGAAAGAGAATTCATCGCGGCCGCCAAGGGCGAAATCCCCTACAACGCTCCGCTGTCGCACTTCGGATACGGCGGCAAGCTGACTGCGTTCGCCCTGATGGGCAATATCGCGGCGCGCGTAAAGGGCAAGCTGCTCTACGACGCCAAGGCCCGGGAGTTCACCAACAGCGAAGCAGCGACGAAACTGATGAACCGCAAACCTCGCGACGGATGGTATCCCGGCTAATTAGACCAGGCCTACGCCTGAAAAGATGAATTCCAGAGCCGGTCCTGAGATGGGCCGGCTCTCTTATTGCGCGTCGTTCTTATGATCTTTCCGCGATCAGCATGTAGCTAAGCGGGATTTCTATCCCGGCGTCCCGGCACCTGCTGTGGATCGTTGAGATGTCTTCGGGGTGCTCGGAGAAATGGGTGATTCTCATGCCGCCTTCGATCAGGCCGGTGAAAATATCGGACAGCGTCCATACGAACCAGTATTTTGTGTGCGAATCGTATCTCGTGTCCCCGACGTAATCGATGCCGTCGTTTTCTGCGTACGGTTCGGACCTGAAATACGGTTCGATGATCTTCAGCGGGTCGGCGCCCTCGATGTCATCGGTTGGGAGCATCATCGTGAACGGATGCTGTTCATGGATGAATATGATCCCCGAATCGTCCAGGAGCGAGGCGGCTTTGCGAAGCATCAGCTTCACATCCGGCAGCCAGCCGAAGCAGCCGATGCTGACGTATGCGATATCGAAAACGCCGCAGTACTCTTCGGGTATGTCGTAAACGTCGGACTGCACGAACTGGCAGTCTATCGCGAATTTCGCCGCCCTGGCCGATGCTTCTTCTATCGCCGCGTCAGATATGTCGAATCCGACGCATCGTGCGGCGCCCATCTTCTTCAGCGACATCAGTTCAACGCCGTTGTTGCAGCACAGGTGAACGACCCCCTTGCCGGAGATGTCTATCGACTCGAGCATCCGTCTTTCCATATCGCTGATCGCGACGAAATCCGGCTTGGAAAACGCATCGTCCCATTTTGAGCCGTTTGCTTTCTGGTGAAGCGGCATCGCCTGGTTCCACGCCAGGCGATTGGCCTGTGTGTACTGTTTCAAGGATTCATTCGGATTGTCCATGTTTCATTCAATTCGTTCGAGATGTTGTTTTGATTCGGTAGTGTCCTGTTATTGTGAACTCAAACAGGGCGTCTTGCTCTTCGGTTCCGCGTCCTATGTTGTGGATCACCAGCGGCACGCCGCCGTTGGTCTTGCGATCGCTTACGATCATGATGTGAGGGAGGTTTTCGACTTTGCACGTTACGATGTCGCCGGGGTGGTAGTCCTGCTTGTTCCGGCTGACGCCTAGTGAGCAGCCCTTGCGTTTGAAGAAGCACTTGAGATTCGGGACGCGGCGATGATCGATATTGCGATCGGGCCGTCGCAGCCCCCAGATCTTCGGATATGCCGAGAAATTCGACTTCATGTCTTCGTGCACCAGCTTCTGCAGGTCGAAGTCGGATGGGTGAAGCTCCTCGCGGCCAGCC
>CAYMSH010000184.1:6423-12206 GCA_964392945.1 uncultured Planctomycetaceae bacterium
GCAGGGCGCGGACCACAACGTCGGTGCAAACGCCGCGGTCGATCGGCACATCGCCCATGGGATACTCCAGGCCAACGTAAGACCCGTCGTACGTGACGGTTTGTCCGATCTGGCTGCGAGCTGCGGCGACTATCGGCGGCGACGGCTTCGCCGATCTGATCGGCGGAGCAGCTTTTTGCCTGGTCGCAGCGGGGGTGGAGGTGGCGGCTTGTTCGGAGTCAGCGGCTCCCGGTTCGCAACCGAGCAGGAGGCATGCAACCAGGGCCAGCAGCAAAGCAGAGTCCAGTCGTAGCGTCGTAGCAATTGTTCCATCGTGTTGCATGAAAACGAGTTTATACGTGCTTCCCGGCCAACGCAACATGGATGTGGTTTTCAGCCCGTGTTTGCATTTTGAAGGGGCCGGAGAGACAATTACCGATCACTCGTATTTATCTCGTCGTAGCGCCGTACAGGAAACTGATAATGAGAAATGATCGACGACTGCTGGCCGCATCCCTTGCTGTTTCGCTCGGGCTCGTTCTGTGTTTTGGCCCGAGCGTTGGATACGCGGCTCGCGTGAAAGTCAAATGCCCCGACCTGACCAGCGGCGGGAAGATTCCCGACGGTTGGACACAGGACTGGAACCTCGGTCCGACAGGGGCTCGCGGTTGGATGTACAGCGACACCGGCGTCACGAGCGACGCTCGCCAGATCGCTATTACCAAAGTCGATAAGGGTTCGCCGGCCGATGGCGTGCTGCAGGTCGGTGACGTGATCCTCGGTGTGCGGGGCAAAGCATTTGACGGCGATCCGCGAATCCTGCTGGGCAAGGCGATTACCGAGGCCGAGAAGACGTCTAATCACGGATTGCTGCGGTTGACGATCTGGCGTGAAGGCCAGAGACGTAATGTTATCGTGAAACTCTGGTCACTGGGGACCTACGGCGCGGCCGCTCCGTTTGGCTGTTTGAAATCGAAACTGATCATCGCTCGCGGCTGCGGGGCAATCGCCCGGGCAATGAAAGCCAATCCGACTCAAGGGAATATCATCGCGCGAGCCCTGAACGCTACGGCTCTGCTGGCCAGCGGAAACAAGACGTATCTGCCCCTGGTCAAGCAACAGGCCAAGATCCTGTCGGAGTACAACCAGTCTCGCGGCGTGCGGACCTGGCAGTATGCCTACGTGAATATCTTCCTGGCCGAGTACGTGCTGGCCACAGGCGATCGAACTTATGTTGACGCCGGGCTCAAGCGGATCACGAAGATGATCGTTGATGGACAAAGCGTCGTCGGTTCGTGGGGGCACGGTTTTGTCGATAAGGACACCGGGCGGCTCGGCGGCTATGGAATGATGAACGCGCCCGGGATCCCGCTGGCCTATTCGTTGGTGCTGGCCCGCAAGGCCGGTCTGCGATCGCAATCGCTCGATGACGCGATCGCAAAGAGCGAAACGTTCCTGAAGTTCTATGTCGGCAAGGGTGCGATCCCTTACGGCGATCACGCCCCCTGGATCCAGACCCACTGCGACAACGGAAAGAACGAGATGGCCGCCGTGCTGTTCGATTCCCTGAGGAATCCCAAGGCCACCGAGTTCTTCTCGCGGATGTCGGTCGCTTCGCACGGCGCCGAGCGCGACACCGGTCACACCGGCAACTTCTTCAACATGACCTGGGCTCTCCCGGGCGTGGCTCGGTCAGGGCCCAACGCCACGGGCGCCTGGATGAAGGAGTTCGGCTGGTACTACGATCTGGCCCGGAGATGGGACGGGACGTTCGGCTATCAGGGGCACCCGGCCGCGCGGCCGCAGGCGTACCGCAGTTGGGACTGCACCGGGGCATATTTGCTCGGTTACGCACAATCGCTGAAGAAGATCTATCTGACCGGCAAGCAACCCAGCGCGGCGCCGCAGATTACGCGTACGGCGGCCGAGAGTCTGATCGCCGACGGACGCGGCTGGACCAACAAGGATCGCCGAAGTTTCTACGATGCTTTGAGCACGAAACAATTGCTGGCAAGGCTCAAGAGCTGGTCGCCCACCGTCCGCGAACGTGCGGCGATGGCTCTGGGACGCCGTAAAGACGATGTGACCAGCAAACTGATCGGCCTGCTGGGGGCGACGGAGCTGTACTCCCGCTACGGCGCCTGCCAGGCGCTGAAGTTCCAGCGCGACCGCGGCGAGCCGGCGATCGCCGCATTACGCAAGGCGATCGAGGCTGACGATCTGTGGCTGCGAGTGCTGGCGGCAGAAGCGCTGGCCGGCATCGGACAGCCCGCCAGAGTCGCTTCGCCCGCTTTGCTCCGGAAATTCACGAGACACGATCCCAAAAGCGATCCGCGAAAAATGGAGCAGCGTTATCTTGCGTCTGTGCTCTTCAATCGCGGCCGCGGGCTGTTGGGCCGGTCCGTGGAAGGGGTCGATCGCGATTTGCTGTTCAAGGCGGTTCGCGCAGTGCTGCTGAACCAGGACGGACGTGCTCGCGGAGCGGTTAAGTCGATCTACAGCAACATGACCTACCAGGAGCTGACGCCGCTGCTGGACGCGATCAATCAGTCGATCATCGAGCCGGCGCCAAGCGGGATCATGTTCGCCGACGATATTCGCGTAAGCGGGTTGGAGTTTTTCGTCAAGCACAAGATTTACGAAGGCATGGCCGGGATCGTCCAGTACGCCCGCGATCAGAAGCTGCACGGCAGCAAGCGGCGCCTGATAACAGTCATGAAGTTTCTGACCAGCTACGGAGCCCACGCCAAAGTCATGATCCCGAAGCTGAAGGAGCTTGTGACGTACTTCCCAACGCAAACGGCCCATCCGCGTTCGATCAATCTCGAGAAGTCGAAGATAGTCGAAGAGACCATTGAAAAAATCCAGGCCGCAACCGATCGCCCCAGGCTGATCTACCTGAAACCGTTGAAGAAGTGAAGGAGCCTTGCGTGAGACAATTATTCCTGAAGAGCAGCATCCTTGTCGCTCTGGTTCTTGGATGGTCGGGCGGTTCGATGCTCGCCGCGCCCGCCAAGGAGCCTGGGCGGGTTGTGATCTTTGTTCCCGTCGCTGAGGAGTCCGGTTGGGGCGAGATGGCTTATCTGGCGGCTGTTCCGGCCGGGATGGTCGCCACCGGCGGTAGGCCCGCGGTGCTGGCGCTGCCGGGCGATGGTGCTCTGGGGCCGGAGATTCGCGACTACTTGCGAAGATACAAGCCCGAGCAGAGATATACCGTTTCGGCCAAGTCCGCCGATGCGGCGGCGTGTGAGTTGTCCAAGACATTCTGGAAAACGAGCCGGGTTGCGGTGATCTGCGGACGAGATGATTACGTCTCGGGGCTGGTCGCTTCTGCGCTGGCCGGTCGGTTGGGAGCACCATTGTTGTTTTGTGGAGATGCAGGCGTTTCGTCCGCCGCCGCCGGCGAGATGGCCAGGTTGGGCGTTGCTCGTGCGATTGTGGTCGGCAAGGCGAAGTTCAGTTCGAGCGTTGTCAAGGTCACCGGTCTGACTGACGCTCGTGCTGCGTTAATCTGGATGCGTAAGAACGGACATAAGGTCAGTTATATCGCCGCTGTGAATCCGACAGACCGCAGCGACACGGTCATCAAGAAGCTCTCGCTTGCCGGCTCACTGCTGGCGGCCGCTCGCGGCGGGGCGGTGGTTCCGCTGGGATTCAAGTCGCGATGGAAGACCTCTTTTGCGGGCAAGCCGATCGAAGGCGACCCGCCCAGGGGCGTCAGCGTCAAGAAACGCCCAAAGAAGAACGAGCTTCCGAGAAAAGGCGTTATCAAGCTTGACGGGCGGGAGTATGCTTTCGTAGCCACCATCAGACCGCATCGCCTCTACGTTGACTTCAACGGCGACGGAGCGTTTGACGCCAAGGGCGAGGGCCCGCTGAAGGCCGGCGAGATTGTGGCGTTCGGCGACAAGTCGTATGCCGTGACCTTGGGCTCCAACAGCGGCGTCGGCAGGGCGGACGTTCGATTGAGCTGGCCGACGGCGCAGAAAGTATGCGAGGATCTGAAGGCGTACTACCAATCCGCCGGCGCTCCGCCGGAGCATCTGTGCATCGTGGGCTTTCCGGACTCTTTTCCGCAAGCGGTGATTCCGCGCGAGCCCAGCTCGCGATACGGCGACGTGCTGACCGATCGCCCCTACGCCAACGCCGACACCGACCCGTTCTCGGAAATCGCCGTCGCCCGCCTCATAGGCGAAAGCGCATCGCTGGCGACGCTCCACGCCAGCCGGGTAGTCACCTACGAGCAACTGCTGGACGAGTCGTGGCGGGACGAACTCGGCCAGGCGCGCTGGGAGAATTCATATTGGCCTCTGTTCGAGAATTACGGCTTCAAGAAGCAGTTCCACCACGACGTGGATGACCTGAAATGGCTGATCAAGCCCGCCGGAAAGGCCAGGGGCAAGCGGGCCGGGGGGTTCGATGAGTCCTCGCCGCTGGCCAGCGTCGCCGCGATCACGCACATCGCCCCCTCAAACTGGAAAGCGATCGGGCAGACCTACAACTGGAACTCGGAGGTGTTGTTGGCTCCGACGCTCGTCGAGTCGGGCGGATGCTTGACCGCTACTATGGACCGCGACGCATCCTATCGGTCCGTAATCGCCAGATTCCTGCGAAACGGAGCGGTTGGGTTTGTTGGTAATATTCGCCCCGGCATAGGGCACCAGGAACACCTGCGGATGGCGTTTTGGAACGGGGTGCTGGACGCCAAGACGATCGGTCAGGCGCACCGAAGATCGCAGAACAGCGTGTGCCTTGAGGCGATGGACCGCGGGCAGTTGGAAAGAGGCGGACCCCTGCGTTACAGCTTGAACATTCGCACTCTGTTCGGCGATCCGGCGTTTCGTATGAGGGCTCCCGCCCAGGCGAAAGCGGCTCCGGCTCGCGTGGTTGTTAAGGGCGATACGGTGTCGGTGTACGGGCCCGAGGCCTGGTGGCCTGTCGCTATCCGCGTGCCGGAAGACTGGAAAAAATGGGAGGGCAAGAAGCTCTACGTCTGCCGCGGGGCCGGGGTGTACGTATCGAGGAATTGGTGCGGGGCGGGGTACGGGATCGAGAGACACTGCATAAACGCCGAGATTCGTACGAAACGGAAGATCAAGAGCATCACGCAGGTCCAAAGCCCGCCGGCGCCGCTGGGATGGAACCAGAAGTACTGGGCCGACGAACACGCCGACGGGACGCGAACCTACCGCTGGCGCGTGCGCCTGCTGAACTTCGACCAGACAACGGGCAAGATCACCAGCCAGGCCGATCGCCTGGACTACCGCATCGAGTGGGAATAGAGCGTTATTGACGCTTGCCCACCAACCTGGCGGCCGACAGGCCTATGATCGATCCGATAAGACCGGCAATGAGTCCGAAGATTGCGTAGGAGACGATTGTCGCCAGCGGTCCTGAAAAGCCCAGCAGCATCGAGTGGTTGTGCACCGGCGCCAGCAACCGTTTTATCGCACAGAGAAGGTTGGCGATCATTCCTCCGCCAGTGAGCAGCGGGATGATGAGCAGGGGGCTCAGGCGGTGTTTCTCGCTGAACGCCACGAGTGCGTCCATTACTCCGCCAGCCAGCACCAGCAGCGCCATGTAGGGCACTCCGCCGGCGAGGTTGCCGCCTAGTGCGAACGATGCGGCCGTGGCGGCTGTCGCTCCGCCGGTCACCCCGAGCGGACAACGCCACATCAGGCGTGCGGCCAGCACGGGAACGAGCCAGAACACGATCTTGTGTCCCGAGAGACCCATGTGCAATCTCACGTGCGCCCCGATCGCTCCGGCGATCAGGCCGACGGATATGTTGAACATCAGTTCGC
>CAYMSH010000185.1:0-12188 GCA_964392945.1 uncultured Planctomycetaceae bacterium
AGTTAAGGTCATCGGCGGTTATCAGCAGTATGTTCGGCTGCTTCTTCGGCGAGGAGTTCCTGGACCATCCGAGCGAGCCGAGCGACAGCAGTACCGCCCCGCCGGCGGCGCCTTTTAGAAAATCGCGTCTTGTGGCGACCATAACTACCTGATCCTTTCGAGCCTTACGGCTTTGAGTTCCATAACCTGCTTGCCCGGCTTGGACAGCGCTCGGACGATAAGCTTATTAACGCCTCTAGTCAGGGTGATCTTGCCCATTTTCAGCGGGGCCCAGACCTTTTCGTAAACTTCTTTGCGAGCGATGCGATCTGGGCTGTGGATGAATTCCGGATCGTGAGCCCTGGTGATCTTCCCTTCGACGGAGCCGGGGCCGCACTCTACGCGGATCCTGGCGCCCACATCATCGCCCCCGCAAGCGTACATCAACGTCACGTCGTACTGCCCGGCGTTGACAACATCGACGGGCCAGTACGGATACGCGTCGATCTCGGTCCAGTTGTCCACCCAGTCGTTGGCCCAACCGGCGCCCTTGTTGTAACTGATGCCCCTCGGGCCGCGGCGTTTTTTGCGCTTCTTCTTTTTCGGCTTCGGCTCGGGTTTCGGAGCCGGGACTTTTTTCGATGCGACGAGCAACGCTTCGTGTCCCGGCATGGTCACAACCGGCCGCTCCGGATGCCCTATCGGGATCGGGCGCATCTTGCGAACGCTCAACCCGACATCCTTGGACCACTTGGCGCACGCCGCGGCGAGTTTCGCGTGGATCTGCGGCTTGTCTTTGGCGATGTTCTTCTTCTGGTGCGGATCTGCGGTCATGTCGTACAGCGCCTGGGAGTTGGCGCGATACTGCTGGGTCCGCACGCTGACTCGGCCTCGCCAGCTCGAAAAGATCATCCGCTCGGGCCAGTCGGACGTCTTACCGTCAATCAGCGGGACCAGAGACACTCCGTCCAGCGGGCAGGTTTTGATTTTGGGTTTGCCGATCTTCGCCAGTTCGACAAGCGTCGGCAGCACGTCGATATGCGAAGCGATCTGCTCGATCTTGCGAGGCTTGACTCGCCCGGGCCATCGCAGGAAGAACGCGACGCGCACGCCGCCTTCGTCAGTCGAGCCCTTCCTGCCCTTCATTTCACCGTTCCATCGCCCGGTGTTCGGCCCGTTGTCCGACAGGAATATCACGATGGTGTCGCCGGTGAGTTTCAGGTCATCGAGAGCCTTGAGTATTCGCCCGATATTGTCGTCGATGTTCTCGCACATCGCGTAAGCGCAGATCGTGGTGTCGTTGCCGACGCCGCGTTTCTTGACTCGGTCCCAGAACTTGTCGGGCACCTGCCACGGCGTGTGCGGCGTGTTGTACGGAACGTAGCAGAGGAACGGTTTGGCGCGATTGGCCTTGATGAAGCCGATCGCCTTGTCGGTCAGGTCGTCGATGATGAACCCGCTGGATTTAACATCCTTGCCGTTGTGATCGAGCCCGGTGTTGAAGTAGTTGTTCCAGTGACCGGCGCAGAAGCCGTAGAACTCGTCGAACCCGCGCCCGTTGGGATGATAGGGATAGTGACGACCGTTGTGCCACTTGCCGAAGCAGCCGGTTGCGTATCCGGCTTTCTTGAACACGTCGGCGACGGTGACCTCCTCCAGCCGCATGTTCTCCTCGCCGCGGGTAACGCCGTGAACGCCGGTTCGCGGGTGGTATCGCCCGGTCATGAGGCTCGCGCGAGTCGGGGCGCATACCGGCGAGACGTAGAAGCGATCGAACCAGGCGCCCTGGCGGGCCAGCAGGTCCATGTTCGGCGTCTTGAGCTGATCGTTGCCGTGAGCGGTAACGTCGCCCCAGCCCTGATCGTCAGTCATTATCATGACAATGTTCGGTCGCCTGCCGCCGTCGTCTGCGGCGTGAGAAACCGTCAGGGGCCCCGCTGCTATCGCCGCGGCTCCGAATCCGATCTGCTTCAGGAAATCGCGTCTGGTCGCCATATTGTCAGTCCTTTAGTCCGGTAAGATCGACGGGCACTTTCTTGTTGGCTTTCATCATTTCGTCCCAGGTCAGCGTCCCGCATTTCGCGGCCGCGTCGCGACCGAGAATAGTCGTCAGTGTCGCGTCAACGCTGGGCTTGACTGTCGGGTTTGAGCAGTCGCCTTTGGTGATGCACTCGTGGAATTTCGCTATATTCCTCTTGGCGCCATTACCGTAGAGCCCCACCACCTTGCCGCCGTTGTATTTCACGCCGCGACCGATCATTTTGACATCGCCGGCGTATTGGGTATTGAGGTATCCTCGCTCGGTGTGAGCCATGCAGTCGGCCGCGAATCGCGTCGAGTTCTTCAGGTGCTCGCCGCGATGGTTCAGGAACAGCCCGTTCTTGAACTGGAACGTGAGGGAGTACACGAGATTCGTGTCGCCGTTTGCGTTTGACTTGCAGACCGCCCCGGCCCCGCTGGCGCTTACAGGCGTCTGGCCGCCGGCCATCCACAAACCGACGTCAACGGCATGGATGTCGGCGTTAACGTGGAAGCCGCCGCCAATGGCTACATCGTTGGTCCAGATCAGTCGTCGGAGGCGGGATTCGATTGTTTTGGTTTTCGGCGGGTCAGGGAAGCTCTCGTCGATGTACTGCGAGCATAGCATGCCTGTTTTGCCGATATCGCCGGCAAGGAGGCTGTCGATCGCCTTGATGTAGACCGGATCCGTTCGCGTCTGGAAGTCTACCAGGAAGACCTTCTTGGCGGCTTTTGATTTCGCGGCCGCCTCGGAGATCGTCATGCACCCGGGCACGTCGCACGCAACCGGCTTGGCGACATACACGTGCAGTCCGGCGGCCACCGCGGCGGCCGCGTGCTCCGGGAAGAAGCACGGCGGCGTCTTGAGGAAGATCGCATCGACCCCGCTGGCGATGACCTTTTTGTAGCCCGACAGACCGCTGAAGCAGTTGGCCTTGTCCACGCCGAGGCGCTTGCCGGCGCCTTGGGCGACGTCGTCGAAATAGTCGGCCACAGCCGTAATCTGGTATCCGCCATGTTGCTTGACGAGGTTGGCGATCCAGCCGCCTCGTCCGCCGAGACCGATAACGCCGGCCTTGATCTTCGTGTTGGCCTCGGCTCCGCACACCAGGGAAGGTTTCATGATCGTCATTCCGATCGCCCCAGCCGCCGCCGTGCCGACAAACCCGCGGCGCGTTATCTTACCGCTTCTTAATGATTCTTCCGTTTCTTTTGGCATGCTCTGTTCCTTATCTACTTGCGAGCGATCTTTACAATCACTCTCGCGTATCTTGTAAGCGGCGGATCGCCGGCGTCTGTAACTTCCAGGATAATATGGATCGTCTTGCCCGGTTCGTCGGGAACAACGAAGCTGGCCTCGGCCCTGTCGGCCCCGGCGATCTCGATCTTCTTTTCTGCGGTGTCTACGTCATCGTACCGCCACCATTTATACGTGAGTTTGTCGCCGTCGGGATCGCTTGATCCTCCGGCGTTGAGGACGATCTTCTCACCCGGCTTGGCGGTGCGGTCAAGTGCTACGGCGAGTTTGACCTTCGGCGGATGGTTCGCCTGGCTTACCGGCTTGACGCACCAGTCGGCCCGAGCGGCCCAATCGTTCTGGAACGCGGCGGACCATCGCCAGATCGGCTTGTTCACGTCGCCGTCGTCGCGGGCGCCGCGCCACGTGCTGTATTTTCCGCCTCGTTCCCGAACGAACCGCCCTCCCCAGCCGCCGTAGCCCGGATGCTCCAGGCTCCGCAGCCCGACGAGTATCTGGTGCATGAACGCTGGCGAGTCGCCCTCGGAGCGGAAGCCGATCTTCGAGTGATGTTCGTATCTGGCGCAGAGCGGACCGTGATCCTTCAGGATGTTGGCCCGCATCCAGGCCGCATCGTAGTACCTGTGCAGCGATTTGGGAATCTTCCGCTGCCACGAGTAAGCGATGCACCCGAACTGGCGGAAACTACCGAGTATCTGCAGCCCGGGCCAGTTCGGCTCGATGTACCGGCGAAACGTCTTGTCCTGGTCGAGGATGATGAAAATGATCGCCTTCTTAGTAACTTTCGCGACCTGGTCGGGATGTTTTTCGGCGATCGTTTTCAACGCCCGGGCGATACAGTTCGTCCCGCCCCATGCCTGGAGGTAGACCGGACCGGGCTTGTCGTCCAACAGGATTTCCGCGATTCGCTTGGAGCCGGGCGTGACTTTGGTCATCTCACCGACGTTATCGATATTGCCGATGTACGTGACGGCCTTGAGCTGCTTGGGAGTGGGGAAACCCGGCGCGTGGGTCTTCAGCGTATCGTAGAACTTGGCGTACATGTCTATGTCACGCTCGATCCACTTCTCACCGGCCCAGTGGTGTCCCTTCCAGTGGAACTTCGAACTGCAGTAGATGATTCCCTCGATATCCCACTCGTTGGCGTACAGCAGGAATCGCACCATCGAGCAGCGATCGTCAATCTCGCCGTCAGTCGTCGCGATTATTCTGGGGCGAGCGCCGACCGGCGGTATCGTCGTATCTCTGATGTCGTCGGCGGCGTCGGTGGGATTCATTGCGCCGACAGCCGCGACAGCGGAAACGACTTTCGGCGCCGGAGCCTTGAAGTCCGGCCGCACATTAGCATCAGCCTGCTGCTTGCGTATCGCCGCGATGTCCAGGGCGTCGCCGAATATCTGAATCGCGTGAAGCTGCCCGCGAAACTGGCGGTCCATACCGTGCTTGTGAATCGTCCGGTTGTAGTTACCTACCGTCAGCGGACCTGACTTCTTGCCTGTCGGCCCGTTGTTGTACGAGTTGGTTTTGTCAATCCCGGCGGGCGCTGTCGGTCCGCCAAAATACCAGCGAACGTTATCTTTCCGAGCGTCGCTATCGTACGTTACGGCGAAGAACGTCCACTGACCAGCACGCAGCTTCCCCTTGGACGAATCATTGCGAATCTGGTCCGGCCACTGGTTCACCGCCAGGCGCAGGGCGCCGGCGCTATTATGGACCAGGTCGAACCCGGACTCGTTGTACATGAGATTAAACGCGATGCGGTTTCCGCCCCGCCCGGTATGCAGGCTGGTGGGTCTGGCCCATCCGCAGATAGTGAACGACCGCAAGCCCTCCAGAGATTTCATCGGCTTTCCGCCGGCGACGGAGACCCAGCCCCGCGGATTACCGGCCGACAGGGTAAGCGTACCGCCGGAGCTCTGTTTGATCGCACCGTAGAGTCTCACAGGCGTCTGTCCGGTCTTGAGTCCCACGGCGACCAGTGGTTTAGCCTCTTGCCCGGTCGAAACTTCGAAAGTTCCGCCCAACACAGCAAAAACCGCAACAGCGAGAGTCCATATTCGATACCCGTTCATCCGTCATACTCCTTCTGCCTGACTGCCCGATCACAGGAAAGGTGAGGATACCTTCCCTCGCCGTCGCTGACAAGGGACTCGTAGGGACCGCGACCTCGCTATAACGCTCCAATCGCAACACGATACCTCATCTTCACGCCTATATTAACCGAAAACAAGATATAGACTCGTAGACCCGGCGAGAATAACCCGAACCACAGAAATAGATCCATGACCGATCAGAACGCACAAAACGATCCGGAAGCCGTCGCCAAGAAACGCAAGCAGGACGAAATACTCTGCCGGATACTGGCTGAGTCCGTGGTCACACAGTTGATCCGTTCGGGCTGCGAAACCGGGCAGTTGATCGGTTTCACCAGCGAAATAATGCGTAATGTGATCGATCGCGGATTCGCCCAGCCTGACCTGCACGTCGAGCAGCCCCACCAGCAGCAACACAAACTCGTTCAGGTCCCGTTCGAATGCGAGGATCGCGACGCCCAGCCGCTGATCCGCGGCAAAAGAGTCACGCTGACGCCCCTGGCTCCAGAGCACAGCGGGCTGCTGGAGACCTGGGGACACGACAAGGATATTCATCACAGCCTTAGCCGAACGCTCGTGGCCGATCTCATGGGCGAACTGACCCGCCCCGACACGCACACGCGTCAGAGCTTCATTATCAGTGACGAACACGATCGGCCGATCGGGTTAACCTCGCTGTTCAACTTATCGACAGACCCCGCCTGCGGAGAGATGGCCAAGCTCTTGGGCGACCCGACCGCCAGGGGCAAAGGCTACGCCAAGGAAGCCGAAGTGCTCATGCTGGCCTACGCGTTCGAGCAGTTGAAGCTCAACCGTGTGTTCATTCGAACCGCGGGCTTCAACCTGCAGAACATCAAGCTCAACGAGAAACTCGGGCTGCGATTTGAGGGAATCCTCAGAGAATGCAAAACGCTGGACGACCAGCTCGTGGATATCGTGGTAATGTCAATTCTCTCGCGCGAATTCAGCGCAATGTACCGCCTCGCCCCTCGCGGCGAGACTGAATAAAAAGCGGCCCCCGGATTCGCCGTTTTCAGGCGCCCGAGGGCCGCTGGTAAGTCAGTTAAGCTGCGGTGCTATACGAGATCTTCGCAGCGCCAGCCTTTTCTGGCCGGGATCTTGATAAGCTTGGCGGCCGCATCGTTACCGGAAATCTTCTGGGTCTTCGGATCCCAGTCAACAGCCTTGCCGGTTCGGATCGCCAGCGTGCCGAGCACGATGACTTCGGCCAGCGGCGCCGAGTAGCTGAAATCGGAGCACGACTTCTTGCCGTCTCTGATCGCCTGGACCCAGTCGCCCTGGATGCCGTTCCTGACGCGGGGCAGAGTCTTGGGGACTCGCTTGGACTCGTTTTCCTTGCTCTTGTAGTCGTTCCACTGGGTCTGCGGGTAGAGCCTGGGACTGTTGGGTCGCATACCGTCGTGGCAGATGCCGCCCTTGGTTCCGACCATGATCAATCCGCCGCCGCGCCTGATCGGGTAGTCGTATCCCTTCGGAGCCTTGGGCATTGTCGGGCCTTCGTACCACTTGAGGCTGACGGCCGGACGCTTTGATGTCGCTGGGAACTTGTAATCCACAACCGAACCGTTGGGCGTGTGGAGGTTGTTGGGCTTGTCGTGCATTTCGACTTCAACGCGCGTGGGGTTGCCCAGGTCCATCGCCCAGTAAGGCGTGTCGATGGTGTGGCAGCCGATGTCGCCGAGTCCGCCGCAGCCGAAGTCCCACCAGGGTCGCCACGTCGTCGGGTGGAAACGCCTGCTGAACGGAACCTTCTTCTCACAGGGGCCGACCCACAGGTCCCAGTCCATGCCTGCCGGGATGGGCTCTGCTTTCGGGAATGCGGTCTGGACGTTTCCGTTGAAGCCCCATCCGCCCTTGGGACGATCGGTCCAGGTGATCACTTCCTTGACCTCGCCGATGAGACCGGCCTGGTACCATTCCTTGACCAGGCGGGCGCCTTCGAAGGAGTGTCCCTGATTGCCCATCTGGGTGGTCAGATCGTGCTTTTTGGCAAGCTCCAGGAGCGTGCGAATCTCCCACAGCGAGTGGGCCAGCGGCTTTTGCACGTAGATGTGCTTCTTCAGGCTCATCGCCATGTACGCGATCGGGAAGTGGGTGTGGTCCGGCGTTCCGACGCCGACGGCGTCGATCTTGCTTTCCATTTCCCCGAACATCTTGCGGAAGTCCTTGAAGCCCTTGGCTCCTTTGAACTTGTTCGTTCCGCGATCAACGATCTTCTGGTTCACGTCGGCAAGCGCCACGATGTTCGTGCCGTGACGGGAGACATTGTTAACGTCGCCCCAACCCATGTTGCCAAAGCCTACCCAGGCGACATTGATCTTGTCATTGGCGCCGAAGACCGTGCTGGGAACGAACATCGGAATGGCGGCCGCAGCCGCTGTACCCTTGAGAAACGTTCTACGCGAAAGACCCGTTGTTTTCTTGGACATCGTTAACTCCTGAAAAACTCGTTGTTGGGTTACCGTCTGGGCCCTGAGGACCCGAAACTCCTGATATCGTACATTGTGTAACGTAACCGACACTATTTCCTTACGCAAGAAATTCATCGCTTCACAGAATCCTCAGCGCCAGTGCTCCAGGCTAACTCGCAGATTACACAACAGCTTGTTTTCTCTGCAACCCGGCCGGATAATGGGAGTTACAAGAAATACGAGGACATTGATTTGCGCCTCGGTCTGCGCCGTGGAATTGACCGCCGGGACCATCCCCGACAGAAGGCCGGGACTGTAGATCAACCCCAACAGCATCACGGAGAAAAAGCGACATGAGACGGCGATGTTTTCTAAAGCATGTAGGCGCCGCGATCATCGCGGCCGGAGCATCGAGCCGATTGGCCTTCGGAGCCGCAGACGAGCCAGCGAAGCCGAATTTCATTATCATTTTCACCGATGACCAGGGCTATCAGGACCTCGGATGCTTTGGGTCGCCGAAGATCAAAACGCCCAATATTGACAAGATGGCCCGCGAGGGCATGAGACTCACTTCATTTTACGCCGCCAGCGTATGCACGCCTTCCAGAGCGATGCTGCTGACGGGGTGCTACGCCCCCCGCGTGAGCATGCCCGGGGTGGTCTGGCCGGATGAACCACGAGCACTGCATCCTGACGAAATCACGATAGCCGACATGCTGAAGACCAGAGGATACGCCGCGGCGTGTATCGGAAAGTGGCATCTGGGCTCTGACGTCCAGTGGCTCCCGACACGCCAGGGCTTTGACAGCTACTACGGAGTGCCCTACAGCAACGATATGCGATGCGGGATGAACATACCGGCCGCCGACGGGGTCAAGATCGAACTGGTCGAACACAAGAAGCGAAAAGGCAAGATGGTCCCGATAAAAGGATCGCCCCTGGTTCGAGATGAACTGATCATAGAGTTCCCTACGGATCAATCACAATTGACCAGGAAGTACACCGCCGAAGCTCTCAAGTTCATCAAGGCAAACAAGAGCAAACCGTTCTTCCTGTACCTGCCCCACACCATGCCTCACACCCCGCTGGCCGCGTCGGAAGATTTCAAAGGCAAGAGCGCCGGCGGATTCTACGGCGACACGATCGAGGAAATCGACTGGAGCGTGGGACGAATACTCGCCTGCCTGAAGGACAACAACCTCGACAAGAATACGCTGGTTGTTTTCACATCCGACAACGGCCCATGGCTTCAAAGACGCAAGGACGGCGGATGCGCCCTTCCTCTGCGGGGCGGGAAGACCACGATATTTGAAGGCGGCGTGCGGGTGCCTGCGGTTGTACGCTGGCCTGGAAAGATCCCCGCCGGCGCGACGTATGACCAGATGGCTTCGACGATGGATCGGCTGCCCACGATCGCGAGCCTGGCCGGAGCGGACCGGCCCAAGGGACGAATCATCGATGGAATCGACATGAGCGATCAGTTAACCGGCAAGAGCAAGAAGCCCGTTCGCGATGAATTCTACTACTACCACGATGAGACTATCGGGGCGGTGCGTTACAAGAACTGGAAGCTCATGCTCGAAAACAAGAAGGGACGCCAGAAAGCCGAGCACGCGCTTTACGATCTGGACAAGGACATCGGCGAGAAAACAAACCTGCTGGACGAACATCCCGACATTGTGAAGAGGCTCACAGAAATGATCAGGACCAAACAGGCGGAAATAGAGAAGAACAAACGCCCCGGGGCTCCCCACAAGAAGCGTCGATAGAGAACTATAAAAGGCCCTCGATTGTCACTTCGGGCTCTTGTACAATTCCAAGCCGAAGCCTCTACAATTTGACGACGGGAACCGGGACAACGACAGCGGGCTGATCAGCATCTGACATTTGGGAAGCGGCCTGCGTATCCGTCTTCTCGATGTCTTAACGCAAGAAAGGATCTGGTTTCTCATGCAAGACCATGCAGACCAAAACAGCCGCCCCGACAATATCCCTGCAGAGGCCAAACGCCGAGATCTGATCTTCCGGGTCTTTGTAAGTTCCACATTCGAGGACATGAAGCCCGAACGAAACGCGCTCCAGAAAGCAGTCTTCCCGGCGCTGCGAGAGTATTGCCGCCAGCGAAACGCACGCTTCCAGGCCGTCGATCTGAGATGGGGCGTCAGCGAAGAGGCGTCCTACGACCAGCAGGCAATGCCGATATGCCTGAAGGAACTGGAGCGATGCCAGGATGTCTCGCCGCGCCCGAATTTTATTATCCTTCTGGGGCAGCGATACGGCTGGGTCCCCCTCCCGGCCGAAATCGACGCCGATGAGTTTGATCTGCTCCTGGGATGCATCCCGGAGAACACAGAAGACAGGGCGCGGGTCGATCAGTGGTATCGGCTGGACCACAACGCGGCGCCGGAAGCATATGTGCTCCTGCCCCGCCAGGGAGAATTCCGCGATAAGGAAGCATGGCGAGCCGCCGAGGGTAGTTTGCGAACGATCCTGCAAAACGCCGCCAAGGAGGCCCTGGCTGAAGACGATCCGAGACTCAGGAAGTACTTCGAGTCGGCGACCCACCAGGAGATCAATCACGGGGCGCTGCACGACAAACTGGATTCCGGCAAGCACGTCCACGCGTATTTCCGCACGATAGAGGGCGCGCCAAGCCACGGATCAGCGGAGAGGTTTATCGACACGGGCGATGCGGCCGACAATCTGGAGACGCTGAGAAATCAGATTCGCCAGCGACTGCCTGAAGACAATATTCATCTAACCGTCGTCCAATGGGACGAAATGGCGTCCGAAGCCTATCTGGGCGCATTGTGCCAAAGCGTAGAGGCCGCGATAAAGGCCACGATAGACGCCGAACTGGCGGACTACCAGGGCCAGGACGCACTTCATCGCGAACGCGACTCCCATCGCGAATTCGGGCTTCAGCGATGCGATAATTTCATCGGGCGCACCGGGGTGCTCGGGCGGATAGAAAGCTACCTGGCCTCTGACAGCCAAAGCCCGCTGGTAATCCACGGGCCGTCGGGGTTCGGAAAGACCGCCGTGATGGCCCAGGCGCGTGAAACGCTTACAGACGCCGACAAGACCATCGTACGGTTCATCGGAGCCACGCCGGGCTCGGCCGACCTGCGATCGCTGCTCCTGAGCTTGTGCCGGGAACTTGGGGTGGATTCTCCGCCGGAGGAACTGAACGAACTGATAACCGCCTTCCGCAATCGTCTGTCGGGCCAGGACGCTCAACCGGCTGTCTTGTTCCTCGACGCACTGGACCAGCTCAATGACACCAACGCGGCGAGAATGCTCAGTTGGCTGCCGCGGGAACTGGCTGGCGGGGTGAAGCTGGTGCTGTCGGTCCTGGACGACGAAGGCCAGCGAGAATGCTTCGACGCGATCAGCAACTGGTCCGACGCCATGGTCCCGCTGGGGCCGCTGAGTTCGTCTGAGGGCCGAGATATCCTGAAACTATGGCTGAAAGACGCGGCCAGAACGCTCCAGGATCAGCAACGCGATGACGTGCTGGAAAAGTTCGCGGAAAATGGCGGACCGCTGTTCCTGAAACTCGCGTTCGAACAGGCCAGACGCTGGAGATCCTGGGACGCCCTGCCGGACCGCAGCGACGAAGCGGCGGGAATAAGCACGACAGTCGAAGACCTGCTGAGAGACCTGTTCGATCGCCTGGAACACGATCACCGCGCCCCGCTGGTCTCGGGAGCCCTGAAGTACATCGCCGCGGCCAGGAGCGGACTTACAGAAGAGGAACTGATGGACCTCCTGTCGCGCGACCCGATCGTTCTGAAGGATTTCATAGAACACTCGCCCACCGAGCGAGCCAAACCGCCCGAAGAGCAGCTCGATGAATTGCCCCTGATAGTCTGGTCGCGCCTGTTCGCTGACATCGAAAGCTACATGACCCATCGCCGCGCCGACGGGACCGTGGTAATGAACTTCTACCATCGACAGGTGGGCGCCGCGGTTGTGGACAACTATCTCAAGGAACCGCCCTCCCGACTGGCGGCGCACAATCACCTGGCCGAGTATTTCGACAGCCGGGAATTCTGGGCCGAAAGCCTCGAAGCCCAGCAGGCCCGCGCCAAACGCCTGCCGCCGACGCCTCGCCCGGCCAACGTGAGAAAAGTAGTCGAACTGCCCCATCACCGCCTGGAAGCGGCGAAACTAGGCGGCGGAGATGATCCGACATCACCGTACTGGGATGCGGTCGCCGACCTCCTGACCAACTGGGAGTTCCTGGAAGCCAAAGCCGAAGCCGATCCGGATTTCCAGGAGCAACAATCCGAAGAACCGACACCCGCGAGCGAATAGCCTTTACAATGATCTTCGAACTGGCCCAGGATTTCCGCAACGCGGTCGCCGCGAGTCAGGCGAGCTGTCAGACCCGGATCCAGATTG
>CAYMSH010000186.1:0-12153 GCA_964392945.1 uncultured Planctomycetaceae bacterium
GGTGTTGTTGCGGTTATTGTTGCTGTAGCGACTGTTGTTGTTACGCGTCGGGGTGTTGGAGTAGCGGCGGCCGCCGAAGTCCGGGCGGGCGTTGCTGCGTGCGGCGTATCCGAACGTGCTGGGGCGGGGAGCTGCGGTGCAGGCGTAGTCGCCGCGGCCGACGACTGTGCTGGAGTTCCGCGTATTGTTGTGCTCGCCGTTTACGACTTCCTGCCAGGCTTCGTCCAGTTGGGCCAGAATTTCGGGGTTTTCCTTGTGGACCTCTTCGAGAACGCTGAATGCGAAGATGCCGCCGGTGATGAGTGCCAGTATGAAGAAGAATTTGATCATTGTTCTGTCCTTTCCGTCTTGGGTTTATTCTCGGTTTCTCTTAAAAAGGGTTTTAACTGCTTCCACCAGTAGATTGCCGCCGAGCACGGCATCCGGACACGAAATCTGAGAATAAATGAAAATAAAAGGAAAAAGGCCCCGGCGTACTGTCGCATGTTCTGTTTTTGAGTTTTTTTTGAATAACATTGCCTTACTGAACGCGCCCCTGCGTTAGGCTAGTCAGTTGAGAATGCACTTGTTTAGTGTCGGGATGTTTACTGACGTCAGATGTTGATGTTTGTTCGATGACATGATTGAAAAAGGGAACGTCGCACTTTGGCCGCGCCGTGGGAAATGGCACTGTAAACGGATTTGTGTCTTAAGGACGTGCTGATATTTTAGTATGCCGACGAGCGTATGCCGCCTGCGCCGCAGGTCTGGTCAGAATCGCTCCGGCGGCGGACCAGAGATCTTTTGACCTTCAACACAGGAGGTAATCGTGCCTGGATCCAAACCTATAGCGGATACCGCGAAGTATCTGGCAAAGCAGATCGGGCAAACGGATATCGTACTGTTTCTCGGAGCCGGGGTGAACGAGGGTCATCTCCCGAACTGGAGAAGTCTGCTCCATTCGGTAGTAGAGCATGCAGTACAGTACGGTCTGGGAGACAGATGGCCCGCCAAGCAGCGTTCAGATGTAACAAAATGGCTGAGTGGCATCGCCAGAGAATTGTCGGCTCCGTCACCTTACGAACAAGCCAGCCTGGCCAAGCGCTTGCTCGGGTCGCAGTATCTTCACACAATCCACCAGGAGCTGCACGCGAAGGTAAGATCCGGATTTCCCACGATGAAGTACGAGGATAGTCGGGATATGTCTTACCTTGGGGCTATTGTAAACTTGTGCCTCAGCAATTGCGTTCATGCTGTGGTTACGTACAACTACGACGACTATCTGGAGATTCTTATCGAGAAGGAGTTGGCCAGGCGATCGAAGTCCCGCTCGAAATCGCGCTCGAAACCGATTCTCAGCAAACCGGCCAGGCTGTGTTCACAACTGCTGAAATATTCGCCTAAGACGCAGCTTCCGGTCTACCACGTGCACGGTCTGCTGCCTCGCGACGGGTGTCTTCCTGAATTCGACGCCTCGACGTTCGTGTTCAGTTATGACGAGTACTATCGCATGCTTCTGGAGCCGTTCAGTTGGCAGACATCCTACCAGTTGTATTTCCTGCAGAACTACATTTGCCTGTTCCTCGGCGTGTCGCTTGAGGACATGAACATGTTGCGCCTGCTGTCCCACGCGCGGGAATACGTTGCCGGACCCGGTGTGTTCGTACTCTGGTCCCGCGAGGATTTGGGTCTGTTTGAGTGTGACGTGGAACTGGCTAACGGTGTGATGAACGTGCGTCACGCACTGTGCGACGAGTTCGGCGTTGGGCTTGTCGATTGCGGCAATGAATACGCCGACGTGCGACGAGTGGTCAAGGATCTTCCCAGAGCGATTTCGTCACACAGAAGAAAACGAAAAAAGGAGCAGATAGGTGAGTAAAAAACAAAAGGCGCCCAAAATTAAGCACCTCGAAACCGGTGTCGAAGGTCTGGACACACTTCTTCGCGACGGATTTGTTAGGCCACCCTCAGGCAAAGACGGTCTCGTCGTTCTGATCAAGGGCCCCCCCGGCAGCGGCAAGACCACGCTGGCGATGCAAATCGCACTGGCTGCTCAGGATTGGGATATCCCCAGTAGCCACGGCACGCAGATCGAAATCTTCAGCCATGAGCAGCACACCAAGGATGTTTATCAGATTTTCGATCGATTTGAAGGAGATTTCGAGGAAGAGCAGATTCACGGCCGGGACGAATCGATTGGCGAAGAGGGGGACGGAGGCGCCAACAAGTACCCGTCCTCTCTGGCCTGGGCCAGGAACCTTGTCGTCACGCTCCGTCACAATCAGAAGAAGAATGAAAAGACACACCGGCTCGTCGTTGTTGACGGAATGAATCTGGTGATGTCCACTGAGCAGGATCTCCTGGAGGCCGAGAAGGTTATGGCCGTGTTGCGCGATATCTCGCAAATTGGCGTGGTTGTATATGAGCCCGGCGGAGAGGGCCCTCAGTCGGTCGATTTTCAGGCGGATCTCGTTATCGAGATGAAGAGCGAACTGACCGAAGGCGAGCCAAAGTACCTGCTTCAGTACTTGAGGGTGATGAAATCTCGATTTCAGCAGAGCGTTCTCGGCTGGCATCAATACAAGATTACGGCGGATGGCGTCTGCGTGTTTCCCTCGATTCATTTCCGCATCCATGCCGCAAGCGCGAAAACCGCCGGCGGTCAGGTCGCTCAGGGCGGCCAGGGCGTCTCGTCCATAAGCGAGGGGCTCGATAGATCATTCATTCCCATCACCCAAGCCCCGATGGCTCCGGTCCGTTCGTCAAAGCAAACCGAACCGGACGGATCCATTCTTGAGCATCTGCTCGGCAGGGAATCTCTGGCCGACGGTACGTTCACTATAGTGCTCGGTCCCAGGCGGGCCTGGAAAACGCTGCTGACTTTCGACTGGCTCCGTGCAGGGTCACGAATTGGCAAAGTGGGACTGCTTGCCTCGCTCATGGAAAATGAAACCACCGTGGCCAAGCAGCGGGAGACACTGTGCAAGTACTTCTGCCCGAACAGTAAGACTGGCGCAAGACTGAACAACTGCAGCAGAATCAATTGCTACAAGAACGTGTATCTTTATCCTTTCCGGCCCGGATGCGTAGCGCCGTGCGAGTTTTTCGATTATCTTTGTCAGCGAATCGAGCCGCGAGATTCGGACAAGCAACCTATGAAACCGGACCGATTCCTCTTCTGGGATTTGATGCAGTTGGAGCATCGATTCCCGCTTCTGACAAACGATCGGCTGTTCCTGGCGGGAATCGTTGACTACTTGAAGCACGTGCGACAAATACCGTCAGTTTTCATGGGCGCGCCAAACACGGCGATGGCCAAGACCGCTTCGGCTATTGCTGACAATGTCGTCTTCTGCTGGCAGGATACAAAAATCCGCGGAGCCGACGCCAACAAGAGCGGTTGGTGCTTCTATGTGGATCGGGTTGTAAGTCAACCTGAGCATGGCAGGCTCTATTTCCTCAAAGAACTGCCCAAGAAAAAGGCCGGTAGGAGACAACGCAGGCCCGGAACGTCAGCGGGCAATCTGGTCTACCCTGTATTGACACCCGGCGAGATCAAGGAAGACGGTCAGCCCAGCAGTGATGAATACAGTTACGCGGGATCCTGGATCGAGGCGATTCGAGAGATGCAAGGCCTCTCCCTGGGAATCCGGCGAGCACAAAACTCAATCGCATGTCCGATGGGGCTGGTTGGTGACAGCCCGGCCTCGAAGCCGGCCAAGTCGGCCGCCCGGAAAAGCGTGCGGAAGAAGAAGTAATACGCCAAAGTGCTCGGCCGGGGCGTTTGGACCGGTTCGTCGGAAGGCTGAATCAGCCGCCTGGCGGAATGCCCCGGCCCGAGTATCTTGACGACATGAAATGAAACGAACAGACAGCCGCTTCTCCCCGGCCGCAGGTCGGAATAGGACCGGGCTCTTGGCCCGCGTTCGGCGGAAACAGCATCTCCCTCTTGTCTTCAGGCCCGCTTCAGGGCTTGGCGGGATACCGGTGGCTTTAGCCACTGGATCCGAGTTGCTCAACACGCTCGATACCCGTCGGCTGCGTGCTCAAGAGGCTCCGAAACCTCCACGTCTCAACCCACGCGACGATGCGGCATAGCCGCACCCCGACACCGTGACCGAACGTAACGCAGCCTGTGATCTTGTAAGATATGCTGATACAATATGTTATACTGAAAAGACCCCCGTGTCACAGGTGTGACACATCAACGCCAAACCGATGGAATTCCAAGCGTATGATTTGACGAGAAGCATGTTCGTAAGTAGTGTTGGAGACACGTGTTAGACGACACGACGCATTGAAATGTCAAAGCCGATTCCCACCGGCCGGAGGTTCACAGGCCCGCCCCCAGGCCCCGTCAATCAACAGTACCCCGACGCCACCGACCCGCCCGCCAACCGTCAGGCAAGCCCCAGACAAACACCAGGTAACCGCCAGAAAACCCCAAGAAAACGCCAATCGCCCCAGTAGCCCTCAGATATCCAACACAATAGTAGGCGCAAAAGAATCTGATGCGGAAAAGAAGTACCAAAGATAAGTACAGAGGCCCAAATACCGCAACCTGTGAACTAATTGTGACATCCCGGTCGCGCGTGCGGATTGTCGCGTGTGGAATCTACGCTCCGATCTTTCAGCGGCCCGCCGCCCGCGCCGAACCCGGGGGGAATGTCACGTAGCGAAAAGTGTTGACAGATCGGTCCAATACCTGTATTGTATCCGCCCCTGTTCAGCCGGTGGGGAGTATGCGACTCAACCACCGGGAACAATCACCGCGATTCACTAAAGCTAATTGTCAGGAGCATAGAAAATGAGTGTCAAAGTTGGAATTAACGGGTTCGGACGTATCGGCCGACTGGTCTTCAGAGCGATGTGCGAGCGAGGCGATGAGTTTGAAATAGTCGGCGTCAACGATCTGGCCGATACCGACATGATGGCTCACCTGCTGAAGTACGACTCGACCCAGGGACGCTTCCCGGGAACCGTCGAGATCAAGAGCGAAGAAACTCTGCTGGTCAACGGCAAGGAAGTTGCGATGATCACCGAGCGTGACCCGGCCGCACTGCCGTGGGGCGCGCTTGGCGCCGATATCGTCGTCGAGTCGACTGGTATCTTCCGCGACAACAAGTCCGCTGACAAAGCCGGATACGACACGCACATCGACGCCGGAGCCAAGAAGGTCATCATCTCCGCGCCGGTTAAGGGCGATGCGGCCACAGTCGTACTCGGCGTAAATGACGAAATTCTGACCGCCGAGACCACCTGCGTTTCGAATGCTTCCTGCACCACGAACTCGCTGGCCCCGGTCGTCAAGATCCTCCACGAGAAGTTCGGCGTGGTCAAAGGTCTGATGACGACCTGCCACGGTTACACCAACGACCAGTCGATCCTGGACTTCGTTCACAGCGACAAGCGTCGCGCACGAGCCGGCGCGGTCAACATTATCCCGACGACAACCGGCGCGGCCGTTGCGGTCGGAATGGTTCTGCCCGAGTTGAAAGGCAAGCTTGACGGATACGCCCTTCGCGTCCCGATCCCGACCGGATCGATCACTGACTTGACTGTCGAACTGGCCAAGGAAGTAACGGCTGAAGAGATCAACGCCGTCATCAAGGAAGCCGCCGAAGGCGATATGGCCGGCATCATCGAATACACCGAAGATCCCATCGTGTCGGCCGACATCGTTCACCATCCGGCCAGCAGCATCTTCGACAGCCTCAACACGAAGGTCATCGGCGGAAACATGGCCAAAGTCACCATGTGGTACGACAACGAGTGGGGTTACTCCAACCGCACTTGCGACCTGGTGCTGAAGATGGCCGCCCTGTAAGTAAACGCTTGCAGCTTAGCACAATCCGCACAATAATGAGGCCCGTCGGGTGACCCCCGGCGGGCCTTTTTACCGAAAAACCGATCAACGGGAATAGCGACCGGAAGGACTAGAGTAATGGCGACTAAGACGATTTCAGATATTGACGTAGCCGGCAAAAAAGTACTGATGCGCGTGGACTTTAACGTTCCGCTCCGTGATGGGAAAGTCACTAATGACAAGCGTATCGTGGCCGCTCTGCCGTCGATCAACAAGGTTGTCGAGGCCGGCGGGAAGTTGATCCTCATGAGTCATCTGGGTCGCCCCAAGGGACAGGTCAGTGCCGAGTTCTCCCTCAAGCCCGCGGCCGATCGTCTGGGCGAACTTATCGGTCAGACAGTGCAGATGGGTCCGGCGGACATAGCCGGCGCCGAGGCCGTTGAAATGGTCGACGCCCTCGAGCCCGGTCAGGTGCTCTTGCTTGAAAACGTTCGTTTCGATGCGCGTGAAGACAGCAAGGACGTAGCCGAGGTCGAAGAGTTTGGTCGCGAGTTGGCCGCTCTGGGCGAAGTCTATATTAATGACGCATTCGGCACGTGTCACCGCAATCACGCCTCGATGTGGGGCGTTCCCAAAGCCATCCAGGCCGCCGGCGGACAGGCCGTCGCCGGACTCCTCGTCGAAAAGGAAATCAAGTACCTCTCCGAGGCTGTCGCCGAGCCGGCTCGTCCGTTCGTGGCGATCCTGGGCGGTGCGAAGGTTTCCGACAAGATACTCCTGGTCTCCTCGCTTCTGGACAAGGTCGATAAGATCATCATCGGCGGCGGAATGGCCTACACGATGCTCAAGAGCCAGGGCGTTGAGATTGGAAACAGCCTGCTGCAGGAAGAGCAGGTCGAACCGATGAAGGAACTCCTGGCCCGAGCGGGAGACAAGATCGTGCTGCCCAGCGATCACGTATGCACAGACGATTTCGCCAACGGAGGCCCGATGCCCAGCGAAGGCGGCGACATTCCCGACGGACTTATGGGAATGGACATCGGTCCCAAGTCGATCGACGAGTTCGATTCGATCGTGGAATCAGCCGGTACGGTCATCTGGAACGGTCCGATGGGCGTTTTCGAGAAGGCCGACTTCGCCACGGGCACCAAGTCGATCGCCCAGGCGCTGGCTTCGGCGACTGAAGGCGGTGCGATCAGCGTGATCGGCGGCGGCGATTCGGCCGCTGCTGTCGAGCAGATGGGTCTGGACGAGAAGATGACGCACGTGTCCACAGGCGGCGGGGCGTCGCTGACTTATCTCGAGGGCAAGCCGATGGGGCCCATCGAAATACTTGACCAGAAGTAGCGGTATAACGATAATATAGCCAAATACCAAAGCCCAGCGGCCGGTGCTGACAGATCGGCTGGTGGGCTTTGGCAACGTATGAGGCGATCGATATGCACAGAGGCAATCCGTGGGCTGATTTTGCAGGACGAGCGGTCATTGCGCCGTCGCTTCTTGCATGCGATTTCGCTCGCGTGGGTTCGGAGATCGATCGCGTTCTTGACGCCGGAGCCGACGTGATACACGTTGACGTCATGGACGGTCATTTTGTGACGAACCTGTCGATGGGTCCGCCCGTGGTCAAATCGATCCGGGCCTACACCCAGGCCGCTCTGGACGTGCACATAATGGTCACCGATCCGGCGTATTACATTGAGCGATTCGCCGAAGTCGGAGCCGACAGCATCACGTTTCATATTGAAGCGGCCGACAATCCGGGCCAACTGGTCGAAAGACTCAGAGCCCTGGGGCTCGGCGTTGGCGTGTCGGTTCGTCCGGCGACGCCTGCAGAGGCGCTGGCCGAGATCATCGAAATGGTTGACCTGGTGTTGGTTATGACTGTTGAGCCGGGTTACGGCGGTCAATCGTTCATGGACGATATGCTGGACAAGATAGTTGCAGTTCGCCGAATGTTGAGACCCGATCAACGCCTGCAGGTTGACGGCGGGATTGACGCGGCGACAATAGTCAGGTGTGCTGACGCCGGAGCCGACGCATTCGTTTCCGGGAGCAGCATATTCGGAGCTGACGACGTGGCCGGGGCGATCGGCGCCCTGAAAGCCGCCGTCAGCGATAACAAAGGACGCCATTGAACGTTAACGGCAACAAGCAGATGTCCAAGTTGTTTGTGGTCCAGACCGGCCAGACCATCTGGGAGGTCCAGGACCGCATCGAGTCGGTTCCCGGCGCTCCTCTTACCGAGGCCGGGGCCGAAACTGCCGAGCGCGTCGCCGGCGAGCTTGCCGCCTGCGGTCTGCCGATACGAGCGATTTACGCCTGCGACGGTGAGTCGGAGCGTCAGACCGCGACTTTAGTCGCACAGGCCCTCGGCATGAAGATTCGAACCGAGCCGGAGCTGCGCGAGTTGGATTACGGTTTGTGGCAGGGCCTGACGCGTGACGAACTGAAGCGTCGCCAGCCCAAGATGTATCGCCAGTGGGCCGAGTCGCCGTCAAGCGTTCGGCCTCCGGGCGGCGAGACGCTCGAAGAGGCCCAGGAAAGGCTCAAAGCCGCGATCAAGAGCATTTTCAAGCGTCACAAGGATTACGCCGCGGTGCTCGTGCTCAGACCGGTGGCCGTCGGGCTTCTCAGGTGCCTGCTGACCCACGATCCTGTAGAGCAAATATGGAGTCATGTGGACAACGAGTTCACATGGGGAAGTTACGAGATGGATTCGCTGTCTCTGTGAGGTTGATATGTCCCAGATAGATCCGGAACCAACTAGACCTTACGATTCTTCGGGCTTTGCAGGCCCGGCCATGCGTGAGAAACGCGACATTCCCGATGGTCTCTGGCTGCGGTGTCCCGATTGCGAGGAGATGCTGTATCGCAAGACCGTCTCGGAGAATCAGGAGGTCTGCCCCGAGTGCCAGCATCATTTCCGCCTGAGCGGCGCTCAGCGCATAGAGCAGTTGACCGATCCTGACAGTTTCGAGGAGATGTTCGGCGATCTGGCTCCGGCCGATCCGCTGAAGTTCAAATGGTCCGGCAAGACGCTCGCCGATCGCATAGCGGCCGAGCAGGCCAAGACCGGGCAGATCGAAGCAGTTCGCACCGGCGTAGCATATATCAAAGGCCGACGCATCGCACTCGGCGCGATGGACGGCGACTGGTTGATGGGCTCGCTGGGATCGGTTGTCGGCGAGAAGATAACGCGCCTGATCGAGTTGGCGACCGAGGAGAAGCTTCCGCTGGTGCTGGTGTGCGTATCGGGCGGCGCCAGAATGCACGAGGGCGCATTGAGCCTGATGCAGATGGCCAAGACATCGGCCGCCCTGGCGCGGTTCGACAACGCCGGCGGGTTGTTCATTTCCGTGCTGAGCGATCCGACGACCGGCGGTACTACGGCGAGTTTCGCCATGCTGGGCGATATGATAATAGCCGAGCCCAAGGCCTTGATCGGATTCGCCGGTCAGCGGGTAATCGCCAATACGATCAAGAGCGAATTGCCCGAAGGCTTCCAGCGAGCCGAGTTCCTGCTGGAACACGGGTTCATTGACCGCATCGTGCATCGAGGGGAACTCCGCAGCGAGTTGGCCCGGCTGATCGACTACTGTCTCAGGTAGACAGCTCGGCTCGGTTAGCTGTCGCTGTCGTCAAATCCCATCGCCTCCAGCAGCGTCTTCTGGGGCGGCTTGCCTTTTCGTTCTTCCCGCTGCCTGGCTTCGAACTCTTCGCGAAGTTTCGACGGAGGCGTCACCGCGGGCACATCATCGTCAGCGGTTTTCACTTCGACGGCCTCCTTCGGCGCGGCGGTCTTTCGCCTGGACGACTTGCTCTTCTTCTTGGCGCGTTTGGCGGTTTTCTTGGCCGCCTTCTTCTTGGTCTTCTTGGCAGGTGCTTTCGCCGAAGCTTTGTCCGATTCGGTTTTGTCGTTCTTGGCGGCGGTTGACTTCGAGCTGGATCGGCGCCGGCGGGACTTGGATTTGGCGGCTTTCTCAGGCGCCTCGGATTCCTTCTCGTCGGTCTTCTTTTCGTCGGGTTTGTTTTGGTCGGTTTTGTTGGGCTTGGGGGGGTTGTTCCTGGGGCGCGTGGCGGGCGTCTTATGGGTCTTTTCGGTATCTTCGCTCTTCTCGGTCTTTTCGGCCGGCTTGTCTGTTTCGGTCTTGGGCGCGTCCTTGGCGTCTGCGGTCTTCTTGTCGCCGCCGGATCTTTTTCTTCTTCGCGTTCTCTTGGATTTGCTCGACTTGGGAGAATCCTCGTCGTCGGAGTCCTGGGGGTCTTTGGATTCTGCTTTTCCGGTCTTGCCGTTCATGAACGCTTCGAGCTGTGAAGTCTTGAGTTTGTTGCGTTTCTGTTTGCCTGTTTCACCGGCGACTTTCGATCCTCTGGCGTTTACGCATTCGATCTGCACGTCGTCTCCCGTCAGCTCGCTGTCTGCGGTGATTATGACGGTCTTCTTGGTCTCTTCCTCTAGTTGGATAATGTCTTTCCGCTGGTAGTTGGCCAGGTAGTGGGCCACTTGCGGCGGGCACTTGATATTGATCTCGGTGATGTCTTTATTCGTTGCGGCCCTGGACAGTAGTCGCATGACCACGAGGGCCTGGGACTCTTCGGATTTGACCATTCCCAGCCCGTCGCAGTGCGGGCAATTGCTGTAGTAACTGTGCTTCAGCGACGGTCCGAGCCGCTGCCTGGTCATCTGCAGAATTCCGAAGCTGTTGATCCGCAGGATGCGGTTCTTGGCCCGATCGCCCTTGATGACGTCCTTTAGCTCCTTCTCGACTGCGCGGCGGTTCTTCTCATTGCGCATGTCGATGAAGTCCATTACGATCACACCGCCCAGATCGCGCATGCGGAGCTGTCTTCCGATCGCTCGCGCCGCTTCGAGGTTGGTGTTCAGGGCCGTCGCTTCAGCGTCGCTGTGTCCGCGGGATCGCCCGGAGTTCACGTCTATGGCCACTAACGCCTCTGTCGGGTCGATCACCAGCGAGCCGCCGGAGGGCAGTTCCACTCGTCGAGAATTGATCTTGTCTATTTCTTCGTCGAGCCCCATGTCGTGGAACAGACCGGCCGAGCCGGTGTACACTTCGATCTTCGTCTTGGCTCTCGGCGTTGCGACTTTCAGAAAATCTCGAACTTTGATAGCCACTTCGGGATTATCGCAGACTATCCTGGCGATATCGGTGCTGTATGCGTCTCTCAGCGTCCTGATCACCAGGTCCGATTCGCGATAGATTTCCAACGGCGCCTTTGCGGTCTTTATCAGTTCGCTGGTGGACTTCCACAGTCGCAGCAGGTAGTTCAGATCACGCTGCATTTCGCGTTTGGGTCTGTTTACTCCGGCCGTTCGAACGATGAATCCCATGTCGGCCGGAAGCTCCAGCTGCGACAGGGACTCTTTGGCCTTTGTGCGGATATCTTCGTCTTCGACTTTTCTCGATACTCCCAGGCGTTTCATTCCCGGCATCATCACCAGGAGTCGTCCCGGGATCGACAGGTAGGTTGTCATTGTCGGGCCCTTTGTCCCGATACCCTCCTTGGTCATCTGCACCACGACTTCCTGTCCGCGTTTGAGGCATTCCTGTATCGGCGGGCGGTCTCTGTGGGCGGTCTTTCGACCGACGCCTTCGGAGCCTGTGGATTTTCCTTTTCCTTTCCCTTTTCCCTTGGGGAAGTGATCGCTGGTCAGGTCCGAGATGTGCAGGAACCCGTTCTTGTACAGGCCAAAATCTATGAACGCCGCCTGGATCGACGGTTCGATATTCGTAACCCGACCCTTGTATATATTCCCCACTCTCGAGGCGCTGGAGGCACGCTCGACATAGATCTCCTCCATTACGCTGTCATTCTTTATTTCGATCCGGCATTCCTGGCCGGTCAGGCTGTTGATGAGCATCTGTCTTGCCATAATGCTGCAACTCACTTTCAATTAACGTACGTTATGTTGTTTCGGACCTGGCGTCGGATTCACCGTCGCCCAGGCCGCTATATTCGTTCAAATCCTGGAAGTCCAGAGATGTTCGCCTCACCATAGCCAGGTCGCATATCGGATCGAGCCCGAGGGCTTTCATCGCTTCGACGGGCTTCGCCCAGAGGGTTTCGTGAGGAGCTTGGCTCCAGGAAAGCGAGCCGTCAAGCAACTGCACATTATCGATCAGTAGTTTCAGATCGAGGGTGCGGGTCACCGGCTCGCTATAGCCGCGTTTGCCGCGGCGTTTGGGATGTTTGGTTCGTTGGATCGGATAGCTGTCGGCCTTGGAGAACTCCTCGACGCTTCGGGCCACGGCCGCTTGCTTGTCATCCGGCAGGAGGATTTCGTAGGTGCACCGGCTCGGCTGGGGGGTCGTCTTCATTTCCAGTCGGATTGCGTCGGAGAATTT
>CAYMSH010000187.1:0-11084 GCA_964392945.1 uncultured Planctomycetaceae bacterium
TGTACATGAACCGCTTGTCGAACCAGCCGTGCTCGCCGAGGTAGAAGCCCTGGTCCGATGAGTACATCACGATGGTGTTCTTGTCCATGCCGGTTTTCTTCAGATAGTCCAGCACGCGTCCGACGCTGTCGTCAACCCCGGCGATGGCGCCGAGATAATCCTTCATGTATCGCTGGTAACGCCATTTGATTCCGGCTTTCGTGGCCAGCCAGTCTTTTCCCTTGGCGAGAATCTTCTGGTTGCTCGGCTCGCGGATCTTGTCCCAGGCGGCCCGCTGCTGATCGTCCATGCGGAAGTATGCGCCGCGCTCTCCGCCGGTGAACGGATGCTTCCGCCCGGCCGCGATCAACTTGGCGGCTCTCTTGGCGTAGTTTTCGCGATCCTTTTTCGTGACCAGCATGAGGTCTGAATACGGGTTCAGGTGCCTGGCCACGGTCATAGTCTGCTTGCGTGCTGCGACGCCGCGCGTGGCGTAGTCGTCGAAGAGGTTGTCCGGTTCGGGAATCTCGACGTCCTCGTACTTGCCCACGTGACGGGTGGCCGGCAGCCAGTTGCGGTGCGGAGCTTTGTGATGGATCATCAGCATGAACGGTTTGGATTTGTCGCGATCCTTTTCGAGCCAGACCAGCGACTTGTCGGTGATGATGTCGCTTACGTAGCCCTTGACCATATGATTGCCCTTGCTTCCCAGGAAGTTGGGCTGGTAGTAGTCGCCCTGGCCCGGCAGCACGTCCCAGTAGTCGAAGCCCTGCATTTTGCCCGGCAGGTGGATCTTGCCGATCATCGCGGTCTGGTAGCCGGCTTTCTGCAGCAGTTTCGGGAAGGTCTGCTGGGACTGATCGAATCGCGGCCCATTGGCTGTCATACCGTGGAGGTGCGAGTGTTTTCCCGTCAGCAGCGTACCGCGGCTTGGGGCGCAGATCGAGTTTCCGACGTAACTCTTGTCGAACCGCATTCCCTGGGCCGCGAGCTTGTCGATATTCGGCGTGGGGTTGAGTTTCTGCAGTCGCCCGCCGTAGGCTCCGATCGCCTGGTAGGCGTGATCGTCGGAGAATATCCACACGATGTTAGGCCGCTGGCTCTTCTCGGCGGCGCCCAACGCCCCGACACCGCAAAACGCCGCACCCGCACCGGCTACGGAAATACCTTTAAGAAAAGATCTTCTGTTCATTATCTTCGCCTTTCTTCCGGTTCTCGATCAGTTAGACCTACAACATACCACTATAAACGCACAAACTTAAGGCCCATCGCAAGTTTGACTGGGTTCTTTGTCCTTGTCGCGGCGCCGCAATCGCCTGTATTCTATCGCGTTACTCGTCAATAGCGGATGAATGAAGCCCTCGACGTTTTACTCTTCAGGAGCATTTAACTATGAAGCACGCAACAGGTCGAATTCTCACGATCGTTTTGATTTCGCTGGTATGTCTGGCGCCCCAATACGCAGCGGCCTCTGATGCCCAGAAGGTGCTGGAGTCCTACGGCTCCGAGAGCGGAGTGTTCGTTGTTGTTGCGTGCGGCGACCCGGCCGCGGCGCAAATGGCCACGGACCTCGGCAAGAACGGCAATTCGCTTGTCCACGTCATCGCCAGCGATCAGACCGAACTGACGATCATGAACAAGGCCATCGCCGCCGCCGGCGTCAAGGGCTGCGTTACCGCCGAACAGCTCGACATGAGCAGGCTTCCCTATCGCGACTACATGGTCAACGTTATCGTGGTCATGGACGGCGACAAAGCCGTCAAGGCCGGTTTCTCCGACAAGGAGGCCAAACGCTGCCTGGCTCCCCTGGGAAGACTCATCACGTGCGCCAACGGCAAGATCAAAAACATCGACAAGATCGCCATGCCACAGACCATGGACATATGGACCCACCAGTACCACGGCGCCGACGGCGTGCCGGTGTCAACTGACACGGCGTTCGATCTGCCGGTCGGCTTCAAGTGGAACGCGGGTCTGCCGATGAACTTCGACAATCCCAAGCGCTCGGCCAATCGATACTCATCGACCAGGGCTCTGCTGCTGAACGACGGACGATGCTTTTCGTTCTCCACTGGCGTTGTAGAGAATCTCGGGCAGGGCTGGAAGTCGTCGTACGGGACCGCACAGTACCTGACCTGCCGCGACGCCTTCAACGGACGCATGCACTGGCGAACCAAGATCGGCGAGACGTACTACGGCGGACTCTACATCGAGAACCTCGCTCCGATGATCTCGATAGGCAAGCACGTATACGTAGCCGGCGACAACGGCAAGATGCTGGTTATCAGCACTCGCACCGGCAAGATTCTGCGCGAGTTGGCCACGACTTACATCCCCGGCGTGATAGCGTCGGACAAGGGCATTGTCGTAGTGGCCACGTGGCAAGGCGGAAAGTCGATGGGCTCGGTAGCACGTTACGATCGCCGCCGCATGGACTGGGCGATCGGCAAGGGAACCATCGAGGCTTACGAGGACAAGTCCGGCAAGAGACTCTGGAAGAATGATCTCCTGGGCACCTCGCTGCGAATCGCCGAGGACAAGGTTTACATCGTCAGCCGCGACGCCAACGATCCGCTTGAAGAGAAGCACAACAGACGCAACAAGAACAGCAAGGACAGTCGTCCGGCCCAGAAAGTGATCGCCATGAATCTGACCAGCGGAAAGGTCCTCTGGGAAGTTGCTGACGAGTCGTTCAAGGGCAAGGGGCAGACCGTTAACCTCGAAGCAGCGGGGTTCGGCGCAGTGGCCGTGGCGCACGGAAATCGCAATACCGTGGCGCTCCTGTCAGCCGATGACGGTAAGGTGCTCGAGGGCGAAAAAGCGGCGGCCGCCTCGAAAAAATTCTTCCGATTCCGCGGGCACATCTGCACGCCGGTCATGCGAGTCGGCGATATCCAACTGAACAATCGCGGCGGGTCGATCACCAAGGGCAAAGAAAGGCAGCAGTTCGGCGGCGCTCGAGGTGGCTGCCTGACAGGAACCGTTCCCGGTTATGGAGCCGGTTACATCAGCCAGAACTGGTGCCGCTGCTCGCCTGCACAGATCCCCGGTCTGCTGGCGATCGCGTCGATCGGCAAGATCCCGACGACCGAAGAGATGGAAGTGGCGACCCTCCCGGTCGAAAACTCATCGTACAACGAAGCGACAGACAATATCGCAAGCCCGTCGGGCTGGAGTTCGTTCCGCGGAAACGCCGAGCGGTCCAGCAGCGTCGGATGCGACATTCCCGAGAAGCCGGAGGTAGTTTGGTCCAAAAAGCTCACCTCCAGGAAGATCGATGGAACGGTCCAGCGCGATTGGAATTCGTTCCTGAACACCAGGCTGACGGCCCCGATCACCGTCGGCGATCTGGTGATCGTCGCGGATATCGATCATAATGAACTGATTGCCGCAGAGGCGTCGACTGGGAACGTGAAATGGCGCTTCATGACCGGCGGACGCATGGACACCGCCCCGACTGTCTACAAGGGCATCTGCCTGGCCGGCGATCGCACCGGATACGTCTACGCGATCAAGGCCAAGACCGGCGAGCTGATCTACAAGCTGCGCATCGCCCCGCAGGAAAAGCGAATGGTCTCGTACGGCAAAGTCGAATCGGTCTGGCCCGTGATTGGCGGCGTGATGGTCGCCAAGGGCAAGGCCTACGCCTCGGCCGGCCGCACCCAGGGCTCAGACGGCGGACTGCTGGTTAGAGCCTTTACGCCGGAAACCGGCAAAGTGCTCTGGTCCAAGGCGCTGGGCAAAAACGATCGCGGCGCGCGGCGAAACGACGCATTGGCGCTGCAGGGCGACGCGGTCAAGTCCATGGGCCTGAGTCTCGATCTGGAAAAAGGCGAGACAGCAAAGGCAACTGGCGCCGGGCTGACGATGGGCCTCGAAGGCGTTTACAGTTGGAACTGGACCCGAGTGGGACATCGCAAGTTCGGCAACATCGGCTACGGCGCCGGACGCGCCGGAGCCAAGGGCGACACCGTAAGCTGGAGCGGCAAGTACGCCGCCGCCTGCGACATGCGAAATAACCTGAGTTTGACCGCCGTCGAAAACGGCCAGCCCAAACGCAAGAAATGGTCCCTGCCGATCGCTAGGGACCGCCAGGTTACAACGCTGATCATCTGCAACAACGCCGTAGTTATCGGCGGGGCGATCACCGACAAAGCCGCCAAGCCCCAGGGCTTCGTCCAGGCGATCGGAATCGAGACCGGAAAGCCGATCTGGGACAAGACGTTCCCCAGCAAGCTGGCGTTTAACGGTCTGGCGGTCGACGGCGGCAAGATCGTAGCATCGTTCGACGACGGAAGCGTGAGCTACATGAAGTAGCCAAGCTGCAACACGCGCAAGAACAAAGCCCTCGCACAATCGTGCGAGGGCTTTTCTTGTTCGACGGGGGTGACTGCGGCGTTAGCGTCCTACGGTGATCCACATGCCGGCTCGCTGTCCGGTCTTCAGTCTCCAGGACTGTTTGGGCTTGCCCTTGACCACGCCGGTGATGCTAAGCGAGGCGGTGTTGGGACCTTCGGAGCCCTGGTTCATCGCCAGCACTTCCAGGCGGTGTTGTCCGTACGCCAGCGGAAGGGTGATCGTCGTTCCGCCTTTGACGAGGCTGACCTGCCTGAGGAATCGCCCGTTGATGAATATCTGGACGATGTCGCCGTCCTGTTTGCTGTGGTCCCACACCTTCACGTAGATCGGACTGGTGTTGACGGTGACATTGCTCAATCCGGTCTTGGCGCCGTCAGGCGTGTCGGTATTGGCCAGAGTGGTCCTGACGTATTCCAGACGACTGTTGATCTTGCGAAGCTTGTCCTGAAGGCTGGGCAGCAGTTGGTTGCGAGCGTAGCGGCTGTAGTTCATGTGCTGACCGGCAAGGTACTTCCACCAGGCGCGATACGTAGCCTGGTTTCCGTAGAGCTGACGAAGACGGGCGGCGACCTGGTTTGTCGTCCAGTATTCCCATCGCTTCGAGCCGTGCAGGCCGTAGACGAACATCTTCTGACTGCTGCGCAGAACGCCGCACAGTCTGTTGATGTCCGATTCGGCCTGACGCTTCTGTTCGACAAGCGTGCGATACTCGGCTTGGAGTCTTCTGCGGGCCTCGGGGGTCATTACGTAGGTCAGGGCCGACGCTTTCTCTGCGGCCAGGCCGCACAACAGTACGATTGAGATAATGTAGCCGATGCGTTTCATGGTAGTCTCCTTGCGTCTAGTGGTTGATGAAGCTGCGTTAGTGTTTGTTTCGTTCCGTGCTGTGTTGTTGTTTGTTTTCATGATCTTGTCCTTTCACTGTACTGAGCGGTAAGCTCGCTGAATCCGAACGCCAAAAAAATCGAAAATTCATGCCGCAAACTGTTCTGTTGGTGAGTAAGCATCTGTGGTGGAAGACATTACGGTGTTTGTTGAGGAATGTATTTTCCACCAGAGACGGGCCAACTCACGCATTCTTGTGCATCCGCGACGGTCATTTGTTGACTGATGCGAGCCGACAAAGTGGAACACGTCGTCGTCTTGCATCGCGTGTTGTCTCAGTGTTACGTTCATTTTGAGTTTCCTTTGTGTTTCACTGTTGTCAGCGGGGTTTGGGCTCGAAGCGAACGCGGAATCTGAGAAAACTTCCGCCATTTCGCAAATAATCCGCTAACATATGGACAAGCTTCAAATCTGAGAGAAAGGACGTCATAGTGAAGGCACGCAACGACTTTGACGCGACGGTGCATCTGCTGGGGCAATATCGAGACGGCGATCGCCAGGCCATCGACGCGCTGTACGACAGGTACTTCGATCGGGCTCACGCGGTCGTACGCATGCGGCTTGGAAAGGCCATGCGAGCCAAGGTCGAGTCGATCGATATCGTCCAGGACGCATTTCTCGCGTCCCTGCGAGGGCTGGACAACGTCTCGTGCAACAACGAGGGCGACTTCTTCCACTGGATGTGCAAGATTATCGAGAACCGCATTCGCGATCAGGCCGATCACATGCGCGCCGCCAAGCGCGATGTCGCCAGGGAAAAGCCAATGGAGGCCGCCGGACCGTCAGGCGATTCGGTGTTCGGTCCGCTGAAGGAGTTGGCGCGCAACACGCTGTCGCCGGCCAGCAAGATCGTTCGTATCGAGGAGATCAAGCAGTTGGAGGCGGCGATCGACGCGCTGCCGGACAATCAGCGCGAAGCTCTGCTACTGGTGCGATACGAGGGGATGACGTACGAACAGGCCGGCGGAGAACTGGAGCTGACCCCGGACGCAACGCGAATGCTCGTGGCCCGGGCGATCGTGGCATTGAGCAAATCAATGGGCGCCGGCGGGGCGTGAGGCAGGCTTGTCATTTTTGGGTTTGTCCGGCGGCAGTGACCAGAGATGAACTTTGCGTCCGCGACCGCCGGCGGCTATCGACTTGCCGTCGGGGCTGAAGCGGACCGAGTTGAACTCCTTGTCGTATCCTCCCTTGTCGTTCAACAGCGTCAGGACAGGTTGTGCGGTGAACAGATCCCACAGCAGGACTTCCCGCCCGGCTGAAGCCAGCCGCAATCCGTCGGGGCTGAACGCCACTGAACTTACTCGCGACTTGTGGCCGTGCAGTTCGCTCAGGCTCGAACCGGTTTGTGCGTCTATGATTCTTATGACATTGTTGTTGTGGCCTGTTGCTATTCGTTTTCCGTCAGGGCTGAACGCAAAGGAGTATAGTCCCCTGTCTTGCATGTGCAGTGTGCGGACGTGTTTTCCGTCGGGCAGGCTCCAGATCGCCAACCCTCCGGGAATCTGCTCGTTTCCGGGATGTATGTACGGGCTGGCGGCCGCCACATGTTTTGAATCGGGTGAAAACGCTACTGACTCTATCGTTCCGCAGTGCGGGAACAGGAGACGTTTGACCATCTTCCCGGATGCTGCATCATACAGGTCAACCCCTCCGGCCACATTGTCTCCGGAAAGATGCGAGCGATAGATTCCCGCCGCAATGAAGCGCCCGTCCGGTGAAAACGCCAGTCCGTTTCTGTGTCGTTTATCCGTGCTGTCCTGATTGGTGGTCCACAGGGGCGTGTTCCCGGCGATGTCCCACAGGATCAGTTTGCGCTCGTCCATAAGCACGGCCAGGAGATTCGGGTCAGTCCGACAGGATGCGACCTGCGCAACTCCGTCACCGAGGGTGGCCGCGTCGGCTATGAGTTTGCGGCCGTCTGAAGACCATATGGTCAAGCCCTCGTAACGCCATCCGACGGCGGCTATCTTCGTTCCGTCGCTCGTGAATGTCGGCTCTGAATTCGCTCGACCGAACCGCACGCCTTCCTGCCGAGTGCTCAGGTCCCAGATTCTTGTGGTTCGCTGCCCGCCTGTGGCCAGCCGTTTGCCGTCGGGTGAGAAACCGATGCTGAGAGGAAGCGTACCGTGTCCGCGGAACAGCGCGATCACCTTGCCTGTGGCTATGTCCCAAACAGTCGCCGCCCCGTCGACGGCTACTCCCGCCAGGGCGGTTTGGTTTGGAGAGATCGCCACCGTTCGCACGTCAGAGCCAGTCGACTTGAATGTTCGCACCATCTTGGCGGTTTCGGCGTTCCAGAGATGCACTAGTCCGTCTTGTCCGGAAGTGGCCAGGTGCTTGCCATCGGGCGTGAACGTGACATCATACACGTATACGTGTCCCGGACCGTGTCCGCGCATGGACATGACGGGCTTGTCCTGGTCTATTCGCCAGAGATAGCCCATGCCGTCGCGGCCTACGGTTGCGAAACCCTTTCCGTCCGGCGTGAAGGCGACGGCCTGGATTGCTGATGTGTGCCCGATCCAGGATTTCAGCAGTTTGCCCGTAGCCAGATCCATCAGGCGCACCCAGCCTTTAACGTCCATGTCGCCGACCGCCAGGACTTGTTTCTCGTCGGGACTGACCGCGAATTCAGTCAGGACTCTACCGGTGTCGGGTATCCCGGGAGGGCGAGCCTGGAATCCGCGGAGGTACTTGCCTGAAGAATCCCATATTCGGATATTCCCGTCGCCGCAGGCCATCGCCACTCGCTTGCCGCCGTCCAGCCAGGCCACGCCGCCGGTGTATCCGACGGCGGGGAAAAGTCTCCACGCCGATTTGCCCGAGATCGTGTCAAGGACCTCGATTACGCCGCTGTTGGAGGAAATCGCCACAGCCTTGCCGTCAGGCCGCCACTCCAGAAACATCCCGGCGCTGCCGCGCGGAAACGACATTATCTCGGAGTTGCATTTCCACTTGAGGTACTTCCACTCCCAACCCCGCCGCTTGTCGGGAGTTTGTTCCAGCAGTCGCCTGGTCTCCGGCACGTCGCCTTTTCGCCATTGCGCGTCGGCCTCGGCCATCAGGCGTGCGTATCGCCACTGTTCGGCGCTGGCGGCCTGGACCTCGCGTTCGGCTCGGTCCTTCTTGGCCTGTACTTGCGATTGGTTTGCGACGTCTTCTATCCGGCGTCTCTGTCGCTCCTGGTATGACCAGACCGCCGTTCCTCCTACCGCCAGCGTAATCAGCAGCACCAGGAGAATCGCAACCACGGGGCGCCTGCGGGACCATTTTGAGAGGCGTTGGAGCAGGTTCGCCGGCCTGGCCAGGATCGGTCTGCCGGATGCGAATCGCTCCAGGTCCTCGGCGAAATCGTCCATCGAGTCGTACCGCTCTTCGGGTCGTTTCGACAGCGTCTTGGCCAGGATCGTTTCGATATCCTTCGGCAGGGTCGGGTTGACCTGGCGGGCGCGGCGCGGTTCGTTGTTCAGCACGTTGCTGAGCACAACGGAAATCGAATCGCCGTCGAACGGCGGGCGCAACACCAGACATTCAAACAGCATAGCGCCGAGGGAGTACTGATCGCTGGCCGGTCCGACAAGCGCCGACTTGCCAGCCGCCTGTTCCGGCGAAACGTAGTGGGGCGTTCCGAAAAACTCGCCGCTGATAGTTACGTGCGGTTCGGTGTGCACCGCGGCCAGGCCGAAGTCAAGCAGCCTGGCCCTCCCGTCGTGGGCGATGATGATGTTGGCCGGTTTAATATCGCGATGGATCACTCCGCCGGCGTGCGCCTGGGCCAGTGCGCTGGCGATCTGGCCGGCGACTGACAGGCAGGTGTGCAGGTATACCGAATCGAGAGCCGCCGTCTCCTTCGTTCGATCGACTTGGGGCTCGTCGTCAGGCGCGTGGCCCGAGGCCAGGCATTCGGCCCAGGCTTCGGAGGCCTTCTTCCCGACTGGTCGATTCCGCACCGCTCGGATCAGCGTTGACAGCGGAACCCCATCGACATATTCCATCGCGATGAACAGCGATCCGGATTGCTCGCCGGCGGTGAACACCGGAACGATATTCGGATGCGACAGGCTGGCCAGGGCTTTGGCCTCGCGGAGGAATCGCTGCCGTGTGATCGCCGACAGCGTGGTGGGCGGGATCACCTTCAGTGCGACTTGTCGGTCCAGGTCCTTCTGGTGGGCCAGGTAGACGACTCCCATCCCGCCGCGTCCGATCTCGCGCTGGATTTCATATTCTCCGACCTGCGCCCCGGTTTGGAATCCCTGTGGCCCGGCGGCTACCGGTCCTTCACGCCACAATACGCTCAGGCGTTCCAGATCGCGGTATCGCGATCGGATCTCGTCGGCCCGATCGGGGTGGGCCTCCAGCAGCGTCTCTAGATCAGGTTCGCGTCCGGCGAGTTGATCGGCGACTAAACCGGCCAGCAGATCGTCTACTGAGATGTCGTTTGAATCATTCACGGTACTTCCTTTCCCGTTGAGGACCATAGTCGTCGCCGAGCGCGGGTCTGTCAAGTCTCTCGGCGCGGCGACTGTGGGTCCGGTGTTTGGATGTTGCTGCGACAAAGCCCGCCGGTCGTCGCGTGACAACCGGCGGGCGAGTCTTCTACAGACCGCTCTAGCGGGCTTGGACTGTGATCATCATCCCGGTGGTCTGACCGGTCTTGAGGCTCCAGCTCTGCCTGGGCTGACCCTTCACTACGCCGGTCACGCTGATCGATGCGGTGTTGGGCTTGTCGGTCCCTTCGTTCAGTGCTCGCACCTGGAACCTGTGGTTGCCGTTGGCCAGGTTCAGCGTGATCGAGGAGCCCTTGTTAGTCAGGCTGATCCGACGCAGGTACTTGCCGTTGAGGTACAGGTCCACAATGTCGCCGTCCTGCTTGGCGTGGTCCCACATCTTTACGATTACCTGGTGACGGTTAACAGTGATGTTCTTCAAGGGCTTGGGAGGTTTCGGCGGGTTGGGTCGGCGTCCGCCGCCTTGGTTGGCCAGCCACTGCTGCCACTGGGCCATCAGTTGCCGGTTGACGTTTCCGGGGTAGAACTGGACGTTCCACCAGTTGGCTCTAACCCGCTTCCAGTTGCCTGTTGCGCTCCAGGCTTTGTAGGTCTGTCGACCGCGGCCGGACATGAACCCGCTTACTATGCCCGTCGTGTTGGCCGGAATGCTCGCCGGGTTCATCGCCAGTTCGCCGGCGGTGTCCGGTCGCCAGAATTTCGTTCGATCGGCTCCGCCTCGCAGCGTCCAGTGCTGGCCCATTGTGCGGTAAACGTGGTAGTTCATCATGAACAAGCCGTTTCGCATCTCGCCGGCCCAGAGCTGCATTACGCGGTTTCCGCCGAGCCAGACGCGAATGTAGTAACCCTGCGGACTGGAAGGGTCGAAGACCACCGCATAGGTGTGTCGATTGCCGCCAAAGACGGCGGTTCCGCTGGTCATGATTCCGCCCATGGCGCTGGCCTGGGCCGCAGAGCCCAGAACCAGGCCCAGCAGGGCGATAACCGTAAGTCTGCGGACGATAGTGATGCGTCTGGATGTCTGATTGTTGTGATTGGTGTCCATTTCCGTGTTCCTTTGCGTCTGGGGGTTTGTTCGATTGCGTCGTTCATTGGGTTTGCTTTGCGTTGCGTTCATTGTTCTTTCCTTTGCTCTGGTGTTTCGTGGTTTCGTGTGATCTACACTCTTCAGCGGGTGCGCAGAGAAAAGCGAACGCGGAAATGGCGTTTTTTCTGAAAAAAGACGCTTGTGAGCGCGCAAGGGTAGCTGCACAAGTGAATTAGAGATAAACATGCGGCCGTGTGGTTCGGCGGTAAACCCCGCCCGCCTTTGTTGGCGGGTGGTGGTTTGCGGGGGGCCCCAAGAAGGGG
>CAYMSH010000187.1:11094-12122 GCA_964392945.1 uncultured Planctomycetaceae bacterium
ACACGGCCGCATTCTCTTGACGGATGATGTATTGCGGGGCGAGACTAGTTGGTCTTTTCCGCTGAACTTTGCGGCAGGTCCTTTTTGAGCATTCGTTTAACACTCAGGTCGCCGAATATAACCACGTATTGATCCTTACCTTCGGGCTTGTACCACAGAACGGCGGTGTCCTTGTCACCGAATTTGACGCCCTTGCCCTGGTAGTGGAACGTCTTGTTGCTCTGCATCAATATCAAGACGCTTACCAACTGATTCGAATAAGCACTGCCCACCGGCCACAACGGCGCCGCGCTCTTCTTGGACCGGGCGCCTGGCGCCGTCACCTTTTTCGTGTAGATCTTAATGTCCGCGGCGAACAGCTGCATGTCGATGGCGTCGGGAAAGGCGCCGTCTCTGATCGCGGTCCACATCTTCAAGAACTCGGTAAGATCCTTGACGCCGCCAGGGGCCATTGAGACGGTCTGCTGAGGTTGGACCGTATAGCCTTCAGGAGGCGTGAGGCTGAAAAGTTCGGGGTCGATCTTCTCGACGAATTCGATGTCTGACAGAACAACCTTTGTCTTCGAAACTGTCATCTCGCCTTCTATTCTGATCGGCAGGGCGGTCTTGGCGTCAACCCAGATGTCCACCACCATCTGGTCCTCTTTCACCTGGAATCCCTTGGCCTTTATTCCGTCGATTGTTTTGTCGCCAAGTTCCTTCTCTGAATTCCGGACCATTCGCTTGAGTTGAGCAAGATGGTCTTTCTCCTTTACCATCTGGTCCCTCATGGACTTTGGCATGTCCGTGAATTTCACCAGAATCGCCAGTTTCTGGGCCTCTATGAGGTTCAGGCCGACCCCCTTGTCGTAGTTCATTATCATAACCATATCGATCGTCTGCTGATCGGTCTTCACGGAGATCTCCTGACGCATGCGGCCCCCGGTCGCCATCACTTGTCGTCCATGTGAAACGGCGCCGTCGGATAACGTTACAGTTACTTTCATCTTCATGCACGTTGCCTGTTCTATATGCTTCTGCACGTCGGC
>CAYMSH010000188.1:0-12088 GCA_964392945.1 uncultured Planctomycetaceae bacterium
TCGGCACAGTGGCGAGGTCATCTGAACGTCGGAGGCTTCGCCTGAACGGTTACGATATGGGAGTCTTTAGAGTGTGCGTTGGCCCTTTTCCTCCTTCCTGGCCTGCATACGTATTTGAGGCTTCCTAGCGTGGTGGTTTTCCGTCATCGAATCGGGCCAGCGGAGTTGAGCGCCTGCTGGACAGCTTCTTCTCTCCTCCTTTGAAGCCTCCCATCATGACGGCCTTATCTTAGCGGGTAAGTGATACCATCATCGGCAAAGGGCGATGGCGTAGGTCTGAGCAACTTACGCCTCGTCCATTTTTTTTGCGCCCAACTCAAACTCGCTTCTTGACCCCCACCGGCAAGCCGTTGACAATTGTCGCGTCGGATTCCTGAATTAACTCGACCTGACGGGAGATTGTCAACATGGCCGGTTTAGGCGTAAATATCGATCACGTAGCAACAGTGCGCCAGGCGCGCATGACCGTTGAGCCCGATCCGATCTGGGCGGCCGCTGAAGCACAACTCGGCGGCGCCGACTGCATCACGTTCCACCTGCGGAAGGATCGAAGGCACATAATCGATCGCGATGCGCGAATCCTCAAGGAGACCGTGACCTGCACACTCAACATGGAGATGTCGCTCGATCCGGAAATCGTAGACATCGCCGTAGCCCTGGCCCCCACCCAGGCCACGCTCGTGCCGGAGAATCGCCAGGAGATCACCACCGAAGGCGGACTTGACATAATCGCACATGCCGATCGTGTCGCGGAAGTCACCGCCGCCCTGACGGCCGCAGGAGTCATGGTAAGTGCGTTTATCGACCCGGACCCCGAGCAGATACACGCCGCCAGGCAAGCCGGATGCCACGCCATGGAGATCCACACAGGCACTTACGCCAACGCATGCTTGGGCGAAGAAGGCTCGAACCCAGACCCGGCGATGATCGAATCGACCCTCGCAGAGATTCAAATCGGGCTCCAGGCCGGTCTGGACGCCGGACTGATCGTCCACGCCGGACACGGGCTTACGTACGACAATATCGCCCCGATCGTGAACATGCAGGGATTCTGCGAATTCAACATCGGCCACTCCATAATAGCACGCGCGATATTCTGCGGCCTGAGAAACGCAGTAACCGAAATGAAACGCCTGGTCGGCTAAATCAGAGACCGACGGCGAAGGCTCTTTTGTCGTGGCAAAAGACCCGACGCAACATATCTGCGCCCCGCACGTTGGCCTCTACTTGCAGGCTTATCCGTTGCATTGAGCGTCGTCTCGGTGTAGCATGCCTCACAGGAATCGATATATCAAACTGACGCGAGAATTCTCCAATGACTGACACACCAAAACTACAAGGCTCCATGGTCGCCATCGTAACCCCGTTTGCCGACGGACAGGTCGACTACGATACGATGGCCAAGCTCATCGAATACCAGATCCAAGGCGGCACACAGGGAATCGTACCGTGCGGAACCACTGGCGAATCGCCCACGCTCAGCCACGCTGAACACGGCGAAGTGATCGAGTTCACCGTCAAGCAGGTCGCCGGACGCATCCCCGTTATCGCAGGCACAGGCTCGAACTCCACTGAAGAAGCCGCACGCCTGACCCAGCGGGCCAAAGACGTCGGGGCCGACGCCTGCCTGATCGTAAACCCCTACTACAACAAGCCCACCCAGCAGGGAATGTTTGAGCATATCAAACGCCTCGGCCAGATCGAGCTGCCGATAGTCCTGTACAACATACCCGGGCGCACCAGCATCGAGATGACGCCTGAGACCATTGTGCGGATGTACAACGAGATAGAAATGGTCGTCGCCGTCAAAGAAGCCACCGGCAAGCTGGACATGGCCAGCGAAATAGCCGCCGCCTGTGACATAACGATCCTTTCCGGCGACGATTCACTCACGCTGCCCCTGGCGGCTGTCGGAGCCACTGGCGTAATCAGCGTTCTGGCCAACATTCTCCCGGCCCAGGTCCGCAGCCTGTGCGACGCGATCGCAGCAGACGATTTCGCCGCGGCGCTGGCGATGCACAAGAAACTGTTCAAGCTGTTCAAGGGCATGTTCGTCGAGACCAATCCCATCCCGATAAAGGCCGCCCTGGCCATGGCCGGAATGATAAGCAATGAACTCCGCCTGCCGATGTGCCCGCTGAGCGAGGGATGTCGGGGAGATCTGGCCGAGTTGCTGGCCGGTTACGATCTGGACTTGAACGTCTGACGCCTCACGCCGAAATCGGCACGTGACTGACTTTGGGGCTCATTGCCGAGCGGCAGGCCCTGGCGATCTTCACGGCGATCCGGTCCGGCCTGTGGTTCATATCGAGGTGCTCCAGCGCCCCTGCGGCCAGCGACGCGGTCTTGCGGCGATCGTTCAGCATTTCCGTGAGGTGTTCGGCGATATCACATGCGTCTCTGGACCTGAACATCGATGCGGTTCGCCCGTCAATCAGGAAATCCGAAACGTGATCTTCCGGCGCCATCACCGCCGCTCCAGAGGCCATCGCCAGGAGAGCGTCGAAATTGATGCTGCTGGCGCCTCGCGGCGAGATATAGATATCGGCGGCCTGGAAGACGCCGGCCAGTTGCCTGCTGTCCAGGCGATCGACGAAGGTCAGCCGGCTGCACAGATCGAGTTCCTCGGCGTGTCTTCTGAGCATGTGCTCGGCCGGCCCGTTGCCCACGGCGAACAGGAGGCAGTCATTCTGTGATTCGTCAAGCCGCGAGAAGGCGTCTATGACCGCCGCGGTCGACCCATAATCGTCAAAGACATCGCTGGTGACCACCGATCGGCACTGGCCCCGAATCGCCAGGCAATCGGCATTATCAACATGGCTGACAGCCGGCGGCACTATCGCAACTCGATCGGGGCTGATGCAGCGGCTTTCGACCAGGTCGAGTTTTACCGCCATCCCGGCGGCCAGGACCATCGCCGGCTTGACGCTCATGCGTGCGATGAGCCGAGAGTCTCCGAGGCGATTGGAATTGACCACGTGCGGACATCCGAGTTCCGCCGCCAGCAGAGCGCTGGTTTGTCCGGCCTGGCAGTCGAGAGCATGGAGGAGCTGAACGCCCTTTTTTCGCAGCTTCTCGGCCAGCGACGCCAGGGCCTTTCCGGGCCTGAACCAGCGTCGTATTGCAGTTGGGATCACGTCGATACGACTGAGGCCCAGACCCGCATCGAGCCCCGTCGGGCTGCAGATGCAAACCGGCTGGACGCCCCTGGCCGCCAGTTCATCCAGCAGCGCCCCTCGAGGCGGCGGAGTCTGGTCGGACATAACCCACGCCGCACGCAACGGAACAGCGCCTCGACGGGTCCCCTCAACCGTCGCGGTCGAGTTGTCGAGCATTTCGGCCATGATTTAAACTCACGAACTGGTCGGCGTTCCGTCATAGGCCGACGCGCCGGACTGATCGGCGGCGATCGACGCCTGGAGAACGTCCCAGTCTTCCTGGCTCATCAGTACTTCACGGGCCTGGCTGCCCTTGTACTCGCCGAGGATTCCGCACTCGGCCATCTGATCTATTATACGGCTCGAACGGCTGTAGCCGATCTGCAGGCGCCTCTGGAGCAGAGAAACGCTTCCGCGCCTGGACTGCAGTATCACGCCGACGGCCTTGTCGAACAGCGGATCTCGATCGGCGCTGATTTCGCCGACCGGCGATGAGTTAATGCGGTTAAGCTCGGCGTTGTACTCGACTTTTCGCCCCTTGGAGATCGTCTTGACGACAGTCTGGATTTCCTTCTCGGCGACAAAAGCGCCCTGGGCTCGCTTCAGGTTCGAGGTCCCGGGCTCCAGGAACAACATATCGCCGTGGCCCAGGAGAACTTCGGCTCCGTTCTGGTCCAGGACAATCCGGCTTTCCTGTCGCGACGCGACGCGGAAACTCGTGCGGCACGGCATGTTCGACTTGATCAGGCCGGTAACAACATTAACACTCGGCCTCTGTGTCGCCAGCACCAGGTGAATGCCGACGGCTCGAGCCTTCTGTGCGATTCGGATGATGTAGCCTTCGACTTCCTTGCCGGAGGTCATCATCAAGTCGGCCAGTTCGTCAACGATAATCACGTAGTACGGCAGGTTCGTCGGGACAGAGGCCTTGTCGGCGTCGGTCTCGGCGTGGAAGCGTTCGTAAATCTCCTTCTCGCCGAGTTCGTTGTACGACTTGAGGTTCTTCACGCCGGCTTCCTTGAGAAGCTCGTAGCGTTCGTCCATCTTCGTCGCGGCCCACTCGAGGATGTTTTCGGCCCGTCGCATATCGTTTACGATGGGACACAGCAGGTGCGGGATATTCTCAAAGGCGGCCATTTCGACCATCTTCGGGTCGATCAGGATCAGCCGCACTTCTTCCGGCGTCCTGAGCATGAGCATCGACATGATAATCGCGTTGATGCAGACACTCTTACCAGAGCCGGTTGTTCCGGCGATCAGCATGTGCGGCATGCCGGCCAGGTCCGAGACGATCGGTCCGCCGCTGGCGTCCTTGCCGAGATAAAGCGGCAGCATCATCTTTTCGTCGGAGCCGGGCGCCAGGGCCATCAACTCCTTGATCCGAACGATCTCCTTCTCGAGATTCGGAACTTCAATACCGATGGTGTCCTTGCCCGGAATCGGCGATACGATTCGCACGCCGGGAACTGCAAGCGAGCGGGCCAGGTCGTTGCTGAGGTTCGCTATCTGGCGAACCTTTACGCCCGGAGACAGCGACAGTTCGAACATCGTAATAACCGGACCGGTCATGAACCCAACGACAGTCGCTTCGACGCGGAAATCGTCCAGCGTTCGCTGCAGCGTGTCGCGCTGCTGAGAGGCGTAGGCCTGCTGGGATTCGATGTACCCGTTCTGCGGCTCGACCAGTAAATCGGTAGACGGAAGCGTAAAACCCTGAGGCGTATCGCCGTCGTCGGACTGCGCGCCGCCGCCTGGCGGCTTGGGCGCGGGTTTGGGAGCCTGCTTCGGCGCCGGGGCGGGAATCGGCCTGGGAGCCGGAGCCGGGATAGGTCTCGGAGCCGCAGGAGCCACAGACGCCGCAGGAGCAGCGCTCGCTGGAGCCTCGTCGATCGGCTCGTTCTTGGGAGCTTCCGTGCGAGACGACGGTTTGGGCAGCAGCCTGGCGATAACTTTCCTGGCCTTGCTGGGCAGGGATTCGCCGGTATCTTCCTTCGGCGGTATCGTTGCGGTAAGTCGCGGTTTGCCTCGAGACGGAGCGGCTGGAATCGCGGCCGCCGAGCGAGGCGAGACCGGGAGATTAGCCGCCGCGCGAACCGGCACGGCGGTTTTCAGTGCGGCCACCGCCTGGGTGATCTCGCCCCCACGCGCCAGGGCCTTCTTGCCGTAGTGCGGCAGGCGCAGCACGAAGTTGTCGGCCGTCAGCATCAGGCCGATTGAAAATGCGATCAGGAGCGTGACCCAGGAACCGACGGGGGCGAACCGATCCAGCAGGAATCGTCCGGCGGCGTGACCTATGACCCCCGACGGACTGCTGGCGTAGTCGTCGCTTACATAGTTGGGGTCCATCAGGTACATCGCGGCGCTGGTCACGGTGATCAGCAGTACAACCCCCGCCAGACGCCACGGCATGTCCCTGACGGTGCTGCCGAAAATCATAACGACGGCTGCGACACTGGCGAACAGCAGGCCCATGTAGGCTCCGCCGCCAAGGTAGTGTCTCAGCGTAAAGGCCACATACGCACCGACAGTTCCCGCCGCGTTTGACACCGGGTCCTTCGCAGGCGACAGCAGAGTCGCCGGCGGATCTGTCGAGTTGTACGTCAGGAGGCTCAGCCACGCCAGTGCCACCGCGCCTATCAGCAACAGCACCAGGCAGTATCTGACGAATTTCCACCCTGAAAACTTCTGGGGTTCTTCGGGAACCACAGCGGTCTTTCGACCGGCCCGCGGTTTCTTCTTAGTTGACGATGCTCTCTTTTTTGCCATCCGTAGCGTCCGTCTTGTTCTGTTTGCTTCCGTGCGGTCAAACGCCCGTATGACCGAACCCGCCGGATCCTCTGGCGGTCTCGTGGAGCGATTCGACCTCGATTACCTCGGCCTGCGTCACCGGCGCTATGACCATCTGGGCTATCCGCATGCCGCGCGTGACGACAAATTCGTCGCGTCCGACATTGCCCAGTATTACGCACACTTCTCCGCGATAGTCCGCGTCGATAGTGCCCGGTGAGTTAGGCAGAACGATACCATGTTTTAAAGCCAGTCCGCTGCGAGGCCGCATCTGGGCCTCGTAACCGATCGGAACGGCCATATAGAAACCGGCATGCACCAGCTTCACGTCTCCCGGAGCGATTATGACATCTCCGTCGCACGCCGCACAAACGTCCATGCCCGCGGCGTGGGCGCTCATGTACTTCGGAAGTGATATATCTTCACATCCGTCCTTGCGGCGTATTTGTATTGTTATCGGACTGCTCATACTTTTCTCTCCATACCAAACGCCGGTTTAACGTCCAGATGTTCAGGTTTTCCGCCCCGTTATGCGATCTGGTCCGACCCCAGCCGGCCCAGGATATCGACTATGAGCCCGGCAAGGGTCTCCTTGGGACGCATCTCCCACGGCGCCAACATGCCGCGATCCGACAGCATGCACGCCTCTGAATCACCCTTACCCATTGCTGCGGGGGTGTTTACAACCACGCAATCGGCGCCCTTGGCGTGCATTTCGCCCAGCGCCTTGGCCTCGATTTGATACCGAGGACCGTCCTCAACGGCAAACGCTACGACGAGTTGATCGCTGCGTTTCGATCCGGCCAGAGAACCGAGAATATCTTCGGTAGGCTCAAGCCGCAGCGTAATGGCTCCGCCGGCGCGAGGGATCTTGCCGGCTATCGGCTCGGCCGGGCGGAAGTCCCCCACCGCAGCGGTCATAACAAGCACGTCGCAGTCGGCGAATCGCGAGGTGAGTTTGTCCTTCAGATCGCTGACGCTGGTGAACGAGACAATCTTAACGCCCTCAAGCCTCGCTGCGACAGAGGCCGGCGGACCGGCGGCTCCGATAAGCAGCGTAACGTCATGTTCGCCGGCGGCCGCGGCGGCTACCTGGCAGCCCATCAGCCCGCTGGAGCCGTTCGAGATAAATCTTACACTGTCGATATATTCCCGCGTCGGCCCGGCTGTCACTATGATCTTCAGTCGATCCATGGCTCATACCATACCAACCGACGCCGAAAAGTTCCAACCCCCCTACTTTTTCGGCACGACTACATCGTCGAATCCCTTGCCAGAGGCCTTTGGGCCGGGCTTGCCGGAGAACTGGCCGCGAAACGCGTTGACCTTGGCGATGACTTTCGAAACGCAACTATTGGTGTAAGCATCCAGGATCTTCGCCGCGGCGTCGGGCTTTCCGCTCTTGCGAAGTTTTGCCGCGGTCTGGACCACTTCGCCCAGGCCGGCCTGGAATTCTCTTTCCAACGTGTCAAACGCCCGCCTTACGATCGGGCCGCGGGTCTTGGAATCGGCGCGGATCTTGTCGGCCAGATCGCGAACCAGCCACCAGTACGACTTGTCGGAGAATGTGTCGCGTTTGGTCTTGCTCGGCATTTCCACGGCGCTGCCGCGCGTCCCGGCGTTCGATACGATCTCCGGTACGCCGGATCCGTGAATGAAGAACGGAACGTAGCAGCTTGCCATCGGCGTTGACGGGCACCACCAGTAGACCGGTAGTTTGTCGTCGGTGTTCGGCAGTACTGATATCGCCGAACTCGCGGTTATATTGAGCCCGATCTGCTTGCACCGTGCGATGTTCATCATCCAACGCACGTCGATCTTACCGGGCTTCTCGGCGAGCATTCTTCTGGAGCACGCGGCCCGGCCGTGTACTCGCAAGCGCACCGGATCATCCTTTTTAGTCCGAGGCGAATAGGCGTGCTGGAAATGGAAGTCGGCGGCTTTGTCAGCGGGCCACCAGTCTTTGGAAATCGCGTATGACACGACGTCGGCGGACTTCAGGTCGATGTCCGTACCCAGCGAGACGCCGTTTGAAATCGACGTGGCGCCCTTTTTGATTCGTTTGGCGACCCAGCGGCGCCCGGCGGTTTCGAGGATCCAGGCCTCTTTCGGGTCGGCGATAATAAACGAGTTGTGGTATCCGCCGGAGACTCCGCGAGTGGGACTGGCCGAGCCGAACTGGCCATGCTTCTCCACCACACGAGCTATCGCCTCCAGCGACTCGCGGGCGGTCTTGCCGCGTTCGAGCCCGAGCCTGACCAGGTCCATCCCGTTGGGACCGAACTTCGGGGCCTTTCCAGCTCTGTAAGCCGCGGCGTCTTCGGCCAGCGGTTTGGTCCATATCGCTTCATTGCCTATCGCCACACTGTGCTCGTTGATCCCCTCTTCGTAGCCCCAGGACCAGTACGGGCTCGAACCCAGCGTGGCGTAGGTCAGCCGGGTTTGCGGAATCTTCGTTCGCACCAGGTCAATCTCCGCCCCGGCGGGCCATTGCTTGGCGGCGTTGTAGACCAGCGGCTGGCATCCGAATATGGGCCTGTCGCTGTTCTTGGCGTGAATCGTATATCCGCAGAGGGTCTGGTCCCCCATCGCCACCCACGTATCGCAGGCCCGAGATCCCGCAGGGCCCATAGATACAAGTAGAATAGCTGAAACCGCCCACGCAAAGAACCGTCGATGTGCCATTTGCAATCTCCTTGAGATCGAGTCGATCCGACTGAGTTGCGGATGATGCTAGCCGAGGCGCATCGATTGGGCAAGACGAATCTGCCGGGGCGGACGCCCGAGGCGGCTACTACATGTTCTTGCGGCGGTAGTACATCAGTCGCACCCCGCGGCCGCGAAGGTAGACGCCCATTAGATTCTCGGCTCTTATGAGCGACCAGGGGGCCGAAGAGTTCGACCCGCACCGGTGGAAGAAAACGCCGTCGGCGATGTGTGTCGCCGAATGAATCGCCATGCCTTGCTTATCCAATACGATCGCAATGTCGCCCAACTGCAGATGGCCGTGAATCAAATAGTAACTCTCTTGGAGCTCGGCAATACAGGTGTCAATGTCGATGAACTTATCATCAGGTGTTTCGTTGAAGAAGTTCAGAGATGTCCAGTGGCAGTCGCGCATGACGAGCAAATCCGCAGTCGACCTGGCCGGATAGGTGTACAATCTTCTCCTGGCCAGCGACGGAAGCAGGTGGGTGATGTTTATCTTGTTCGTCCCGGGGCGCCGAATGAGCGATTCAAGGATCGGCCTGACATCCTGCACGCGTCCGCCTCGACCCCAGTAGTTGACCAGTTCCTCGATATTCGATTTGCTCGACACTTCCAGCATGGCCAGGAAAGTAGACTCGCTCCTTAGCGCTTTGAGTAATGCAACCTGCTGGCTACGCGACGATATCTCGGAGTATATCGTCCTGATGTCGGCGAAGTACATGAAGTTTCCATGACGATATATCAGCGGCTCGACAAGCTTCCTTGTCTCGAGAGAAACCTCCGACCCGGAGAACCAATCGTCCGGCGATTTACCGCAAAACACGAACTGGCGGCGTATGTCGGTGTTCTCCTGGTAGCCGGACAACGCCATGTACAACTTGGCCCGATCGGCGGGTTTCAGGCCCAATACAAATTCCCTGGACGGATGCATGCTCATGCCCTGGATCGACAGGTCGATCTGGGCCATTTTCTCCAATTCGGCGGCGATCGCCGGATCAAGAGCGCAGGAATCGATGAACCGGGCCAGTTCCCTGGACCCGGCGCCGGGAATGCGCCACACAACGGGACCGGTATAGTTGATCGCAGCATCGGAGACATATTCAGAAGGAGCCGATATCACGATCGGCGTATACTCAAGCTTGCCCCAGCGTCCCTGCCCAGGGCCCGGTCTTGTCGCCGCAGCGGCGCCGGTGTCGCCGTTGGCGGTGATTGAATCGCGATGTTTAAAAAACACCACGCCGATAATCACCCACGAAACGACAACCGTCCCGGCGAGCACAATCACCCACTTGCGCACAGCATGCGCGGTCTTAACAGCCTCGTGATGAGAGACTTCCGGCGGATTAACCTTCGAGTTTGTATCTTGCGAACTCATACTTATTCACACCGGCGTGTGAGCAAAACCGCACACCGAGAGGCAAAAACTCCGAGGTTTCCAAGTACCCCTGCGGAACCCTGTAAGGTAGGAACGAATTCTCCAAACTTCATGTTCGGTCCAATAATCCGAACATGTCGGCCATAGTCATACAGCCCAAGGGCTGTCCCAAGTAATGACTATTAAACAGCTATAGAAGTATAGTCTTAATAATCCGAACGGTCAATAGCAAAAATACGTTACATAACATCTTTTTTTGATACTATACCACATTGGCGCCTCTATTCGAAGCGATCGGATCGCTACAAATCGTCATTCGACTCCCCCCGCTGCTCGATGCTTCAGGCCCTACCACATTACTCCAGACCCTGCTTTCCTGTCTCCGGCGGCTCCGGTTTTTATGACCTCTCCGCACGGGGCGAAGATATGCGTTCCGCTTGATCCGTTCTTGATGAACCCGTAAGTTCCCGGCGGTCTGCGGAAACCCGGCACGCTGGGCACCTTGAGCATCTTTTCATAGCTCACCCACTCGGCGGCGCCTGACCCATAAAGCACGTTGGCCCCGTTGCGATGGTTGGCGAGCGACGCTCCGCTCGAGAAACCGCTGAGCCCTTCGCCATTGCGGGACCATAGCCAGTCCATCGCCATGACGACCTGGCCGGCGGGGTGAGTCTTGAAAGCGGTGTCAGCACTGGCGACTTTCTGCACGTTTCCCATGATTGTCAGCATGTTGGGATGCAATGCGCCCGCGGCGCTGGCGCCGGTGTCGAGCCCAAAACCCGACAACTGGTAGTTCGTGGAGATATCCTTGTCGAACGTTTCGATATTTCCCATCGACGAGGGGCACTGGAAGACATGGTCCTCCTGCCTCATTCTCGCAACGCCTCCCGAGAGGCTCCAGGACTGCTTGAGGTAGCCTTCGGCGAATCGACCGCCGCTGGGGAGAAGCTTACCGATTGTGGCGTAACTAGTCGCTTCGTTGACCAGCGGAACGCGATTGCGGTGCTCTCCGCCGTACGTGACGGCCGCTTTGTGGATCCCGATAAGCCTGCTGCGGCACTTGCCCTGTCGAGCACGCTCGCCGGCGACATTCGTAAACGGGGCCACAATCGTAGCCAGCAGCAGAATGACAACGATAACGACCAGCAGTTCAACGAGCGTAAACCCGCCGCGGCGCCGATCGATCACGTTCGATTTTCTCTGAATCAGGGCGGAATCATTCATGGGAAGTCGAGCCTTTCAGATCGTGTTTGCACTCCGGGCAGACAATGTCAATCGCATGCTGGTCTATAATTTTGCCGTCTACTGCGGCCTGGAGGAGAGCTTTCGACGCCTCGCTGGCGAATCTGTGATTGCATTCGGGACAGACTGTCGTCTCGACGCAACTGACGGTCTGGTTACACTTTGGGCAATCGGGATATTGCGCCGGCGGGCCGGTTCGGGCCAGTTCAGCGAAATCGCTGCGGGAGATGACCGATTCGGCCTTGCATTTGACGCATGTTACGGGCCAGTCATCGCTCATCACGACCGCCGCGCCGCCGGACGAGAAGAAGAAAACGCCTATAAGGCTCCAGAGCAGATAGGCCCCTGCTGCGGCCAGCAGAACCACAACGCCGATTCGAATTATTGGGTCTTGGGGATTCAGCAGCTTCCTGATCCCGGTATACTCGCTATCGTAACCGTAACTTGCCATCTAGAGCCTTTCGGTCCGGGTCCGGGTGCGTCCATGCCTGAGAGCAAGAATACCACATTTCCGAGGCCCCTGTCAAATCCGGACAAACGCAAGCCTTTCACCTCGCAGGCGTTCTTACTATTATATGACCTGACTCAGAGGCTCCCTGGAGGCTCCCCACCCGGCGAACGACAAAGGAATGCCATCGATGAAGAGATATTCTGCAGCACTGCTCCTTGCGGCCCTGGCGGCGATCGCCTGCAGCGCCGAGGCGAAACAACCCGGCCCGATGCTTGCAAAGGCGTTGAAGGGTCCCATGAAAGGCGTCAGCGACATAATCTTCGCCAATCGTAGTTCCTACAACGACGGACACTGGTACGCCAACAT
>CAYMSH010000189.1:0-12070 GCA_964392945.1 uncultured Planctomycetaceae bacterium
TGTCCATCTCCTGCTCCATGTAGTCGAACATCTTCTCCTGCATGGGAGCGAGTTTCTGGTAGTACTGCAGCGTGGCCTGGTAGCCGGAGACCATCTGGTTGATCTTGATCAGTTGCCACTTCTGGAGGCATTCGGGCTCCTTGACGGTCCCGAACGGATCGCACAGGAATGATACTTCCCCGCTTTCGCTACGTTTAAAGAACTCGCACTGGCTGCATTGTATCATTTCATTGACTCCGTAATCCTGTATCGCCGCCGGGGCGGACCGCTCGGCGGGAGCTTTTGGGGCTAACTATATGTATGTTACCAACGTAAGCGGCGTAAATGCAATGCCGCGGCGCCGGGCTGCGTTATATCATGGGAGATTATCTTTTGCCTACCGCCCGATCATATGCATGCCATATAATGCGATCACGCGGGGGCTGGAAATGGACACTGAATGTCAATCAAGATACTTTGCATAGGCGATGTAGTCGGCAAGCCGGGACGAGTCGTGCTTGCCGATCATCTGGGCAACCTGATCGTAGAGCACAAAATTGACCTTGTGGTCTGCAATCCTGAGAACGCGGCCGGCGGCAGCGGATTAACCCCTCAAATTTTCGGAAAGCTCCGCAACTACGGCGTGGACGTCATGACGATGGGCGATCACGTTTTCCGCAAGAGCGACATACTTCCCACGCTGCGCACATCCGACAGGATCGTGCGGCCGGCGAATCTGTCGGCGCGGGCCGCGGGCAAGACATGGACCGTTGTCCCCACGAAATCAGGAGACGTCAAAGTCGGCGTGGCCTGTTTCCTCGGGCAAATGTACATGGGCGCCAACGATTCACCGTGGGACGCCGCCGATCGCGTGATGGCCGAAATGCCGGCGGACGTGAAGGTTCGCGTAGTGGATTTCCACGCCGAAGCGTCAAGCGAGAAGATTGCGATGGGATGGCATCTCGACGGGCGAGCCAGCATCGTGTTCGGAACCCACACGCATATCCCGACGGCGGACTATCGCGTCCTGCCTATGGGAACGGCGCACGTGAGCGATCTGGGCATGACCGGCCCGTACGACAGCGTGCTTGGCAGGCGGAAGGACAGAGTGCTTTCGGCGCTGACTACGTCTATGCCCGTTCGCTTTGAAGTCGCCACTGAAGACACGAGAATCTCGGCGGTCTTAGTCTCTGTCGATCCCAACACCGGACGCGCCGAATCGATACGCCGAATCGAAGTTCACCACGAGCCCCAGGAAGACGCATAGAACCAACGGCGGCTTTACCGCCGCGGAGGTCGACACATGACCATGAAACGGATTGCGATACTCGTTGCTGTGACCCTGGCGATCGGAGCGGCGATGCTGCCGGCCGACGAGAAGACGGTAATGCAGGCGGTGGCCGCAAAAGGCGTCGTGTTCGACTCCTGGGGCTACAAGCTGAAATTCACCCGGCTCGAGTCCAAGTGCGACGTCAGCCTGGGTACTCGCGCCAAGAAACCTTCGACCTACACGCTGGACATCAAGGGCTCCTGCAAGATACCAGACGATGTAGACGGGGTCCTGATGACAGAGCACCTCAAGGTCAAGAAGGCCCTGACCGCCGGCGGGAGGGACATACGCAAACCGGCCAGGGTGACAAGCGGCAGAACCGTGGCCAAGTACCGCGCCGGGACGTTCACGCCGATACTCTGGCTCAAGAAGACCCTGAAAGTCGCCGAGGTGAAGATCGACAAACTGGCGCTTGTGACAAATCCGTTCAGGATCGACAAGATCGAAGCTCAACTGGCCGTCGTTACGGCGTTGGCCCGGACCACCAAAAGCGTTCCCGCCGTTGTCTCCCAGACGTCGCGAGATCTCGCCCCCGGCCTGAAGGTCAGAGTCTCGGCGATGCGTATTAACGTCAGGCGGGAGCTTTCGATCGAATTCAGTTGCGTGCGGCGCTTCTCCGGCCCCAAGGGACCGTTCATAGAAGCCGTCACGGCTCTGGACTCAAGCGGCAAGATCATCGGCAAGGCGAGAATCATCAGCGGTGATCCGCTCAGTGAAAAGGGAAAGGTCAATTCGCTTTTCACCCTGAGTGGAAGGAACGAACCGGCCAATCTGGAGATCACTGTCGTAACCGACTCAAAAGTACGGGTAATCCCATTTGAGATAACGGGGATCTTCCAGAAGTAACTTCGGCGCCGCCGGCGGGGTTATTCGTGTCGGAGTGCTTCTATCGGGTCCAGCGCCGCGGCGCGCCTGGCGGGGTACAGCCCGCTGATGATACCGACGGCCACGGCCATCAGGAACGGGCCTATCAGCATGGGAACTGACGTTATTGGGGTGATGTCGAAGGTGTCTTCGAGCATCGGCGGCAGGAAGTAACCGATCGTCACGCCGATCAGTCCGCCGATCGTCGTCATCGCCATCGCCTCGAAAAGGAACTGGATGATAATGTCGCTCTTCTTGGCGCCCAGGGCTCGGCGAACGCCGATCTCCCTGGTCCGCTCAGTTACGCTGGCCAGCATTATGTTCATGATCCCGATACCGCCTACGATCAGCGATATCGATGCGATGACCAGGAAGATCATGTCCCAGATTCGCTGTTGGGCCGCCTTGGCCTGGATCAGTTTCAGCGGGATCATGATCGCGTATTCGAGCTTATCATGGTTCTTTTCCATGATGGACCTGATGACCGGCCCGGCTTCCATCACCGCCTTTTCGTCGGCCATGCGAAGGATGACCTGATCTACTTCAACATCTTCCGAGGTCATCTGGTGATCGTGCCAGTTAACGTTGATTTCGCCGAACTTGGCGACTTTCGTGGTCTTGGGGATGAATATCGGTATGTCTTCTTCGCTGATGCCGAGCTTGGAGGGAATGTAGTCTATCACGCCGATGATATCGAACGGCTGGCCCTTCAGGCGGATCGTCCGGCCGACGGGGTTTTCGCACCTGAACGCTTTCCTGGCCAGAGTTTGAGTGATCACGCAATACGGCTGCTTGTGGAGCAGGTCCGCGGAGGTTATGAACCGGCCCTGCGATATCCGCAGGTTCAGAATGTCCTGGTAGTTCGGCGTAACTCCCATGACCAGCGAGTATCGCTTACGATCAGAAACGCAGTAGTACCTGAGTTTGACCTTGTTAACCGTAGCGTAGTCCTTCACGCCGGGCACATTCTCGACAATGCACTTGATGTCGGCGTGCTTAATTCCGAAATGCTTGAGCTCAACGCCCTTGCTGGGTCCCCCGCCGCCGCTGGTCTCGCGGGCCGGCTCGATCGAGTTCATGATCACGTTGTTGCTGCCCAGTACGCTGAGTTTCTCCTGGGCCTCTTTGCTGGCTCCGGTCTGTATCGCCAGCATCACGCTGACGCTGCATACGCCGAACACGATCCCGAGCATTGTCAGCCCGGAGCGGACCAGGTGCACGCTGAGGCTGTGCATCGCCAGCAGGATGATGTCCAGCAGTTTACCCATGAACTAATTCAACCTTGTGATAGCCTATGACGTCCGACTCGATGCGCCCGTCACTGAGCGTGATAACGCGATCGGCGTGCGCGGCGATGTGGGGTTCGTGGGTGACCATCAAAATGGTCCTCCCGCGTCGGTTCAACTCGGCGAAAAGCTCCATGATCTCGTCGCCGGTATGGGTGTCGAGATTGCCCGTAGGCTCGTCGGCCAGGAGCACCATCGGATCGTTCGACAGCGCCCTGGCGATCGCCACTCGCTGCATCTGGCCGCCGGACAACTGGCTGGGTCGATGGTCCAGACGATCGCCGAGCCCAACCAGATCGGCCAGCTCCGAACTCTTCCTGTGACGCTGGGATCGCGAAACGCCCTTGTAAAACAGCGGTATCTCGATGTTCTGGGTGACGCTCATCCAGGAGATAAGATTGAACGACTGGAAGACGAAGCCCAAGCGGGTGTTGCGGATTTCCGAAAGCTGATTGTCCGAAAACGTCGAGACATCGTCGCCGCCGAGATAGTAGTTGCCTGCGCTGGGGCGGTCCAGGCAGCCCAGGAGGTTCAGCATTGTGCTCTTGCCGGAACCGCTGGAGCCCATAATGGCGATATACTCACCGTTCGGGACGAGCAGATTCACGCCGTCCAGGGCCGTCACGCCAAGGCCTACATGGTAGGTCTTGGTCACTGATTCGAGATGAATAACCGGTTCCATCTATTTACTCGTCCCGGCCCGGCCGTTTCCCGAAGGCGCCTTGTCTTCGTCTTCGTCATCTCCGTTGGCGGTCTCGTCGGACTTGGCGACAAGCAGGACCTTGTCGCCTTCTTCGAGCCCGGAAAGGATTTCGACGCGGGAGTCGTTCATCTTGCCGATTTCTACCTGGGTCTCCAACGCGGCGCCGCCGTAGACTTTCATGCAGAAGTACTTGTCCTTCTTGTTGTATACCGAAAGGACCGGGATTGTCAGGGCGTTTTCGATTTCGTCGAGCACGAGGGTGACTTTGCCTCCCATTCCGGGCCTGAGGTTCTCTCCCGGGGTCAAGCCGTGGGCCTCCCAGTCAATTCCAACGTGAAGATCGTACGCCTTGGTCCCGGTCTTCAGCCAGTGCGGACCGGTGTTCTTCGGCAAGGGAGACGACTCGACGACGCGCCCGACGATCTGCTTCTTCTTGGCGAACGAATCGAGTACGAGTATCGCCCGGGTGCCTACGGTGTCGCCGGGCCTGCTGGCGGCTTTCTTCGGCGGAGCTTCGGAAATCTGGGCCCACTCAATCTTGACAGGCTTGATCTCCGTCTCCATTGCCCGAGCCATCTCGGCTTCTTTTTCTTCAATACCGCTGTAGAAGGCCTGGGCCTCGATCTTGGTCATTTTCCCTATTCGCACGGCTCTGGTGATCCTGGGGATGAGCTCCTCGTCCTTGACTTTGAGGTACTTGGCGACGATCTTCTCGTTGGACCATTTGTTCAGCCGAGCCCTTACCATGATGCTCCTGACCGACTTGTCGAGATACGTTCCGATCTTCGTAGTCGCCGGTGTCTTGTCCGGCTCGACAGTCACGTACTCCCTGAGCGCCTCGAAGACCATCGTCTGAACGCGGAGCGTGGTCATGTCGGGTATCTGCATCAATTTGCCACGGGGATAAATCTCTTCACCCTCCTTGACCTGCAGCCTCTGGCCCTCGCCCTTCCAGCCGGGATCGTATAGCACCAGGCCGGCCCGCTCGGCGGTGACCTTGAGCTTATCCTCGTCCTCGCGCAGTTCGGCCATCTGCTCTTTGTGCTCGTCAAGGGCTTTAATGAAACCCTTGATCTCCTGCTTTTTCCACTTCAGTTCGGCTTCCTGGGCGAGTTGGGCCTGTTCGAGCTTGAGCCTGGCTTCCTTGAGCGCTGTTTCGTTCTTCCGCATCTTCTGTACGACTGTGTGAGTCTCCAGGATCTTTAGGTCCTCTTTGGCCTGTTTTATGTCCTCCTCCATCTGTCTGACCAGTTGGGGAATGTTGTACGTCACCAGGAGCTTCTTCGTGGCGATCGCCTTTTCGAGCTTGTTCCGAAGGGTCTCCAACGCCAGCTCGTCCGATTCTATTTCGCTTTCGCTGTAAGGCTTCTTCAACTTGGGGTCTTTGTTGACATCCTTCTTGAACTTCAGTTTCTCCTCTGCGATCTTGACCTGTTTGCCGCCCATCGTGATTGCGATTTCGGCGTCTCGCAGGTCGTTTTCCTTCTGGCCTCCCTTGGAGTTTAACCCCGTTAGCGTCTCTTGGGCTCGCAACAGAACATCTTTCTGCAAGGCGATCAGCGTCTTGGACTGGTCGGCGTAAACCGCCAGGTTCTCCTCGGCGTCCTTCACGGCGTTCTTGGCCTGCTCCAGACTTATCGCCTGGGCCTTCTCGGCCATGACCAACTGCTTGTTGGCCTGCTCGAGCGTAAGTTCGGCGTTATTGATCGCCAGTTCCTTTGCGTCGATGGCGTCTTCGAGCTTCTTGGACTCGAACTCTATGATCAGGTCCCCCTCCTTGACGACTGTGCCTTCCTCGACGACCTTCTTTATGATCACCGACCACTTGAGCTGGTTGGCGATGACAACCTTCTCTTCGGCCTCCACCGTGCCGGCCTCGGTAGCCGTGATGACCAGCGTTTCCCTTATCGCTTCGGCGGTCTGATTGGCCGAATTCCCTTCATCTCCGCCGAAAACCGAGCATCCGCCGGCGGCGGGCAGAAATGCGATCAATATTAAGAGCAGTTTATTTTTCATCGATCTTCTCTTTAGCGGCTTCTTTTTCCGGATCCGGTTTCGCTTCTTCGGTCTTCTTTGAATCCTTCGCTGTCGACTCGTCCTTCTTGTCTCCGCCGGACTTCAAATAGCCGTAACGTTTCTGGAGTCGATCGTATCCGAAAGGCGTCTTCCGTTCGGAGAGTTTTCCGCCGGCGTCGACGTTCAGCATGCCGAGACTGGCCAGGAACTGGAGCCTCGTGATGGTGTAGTTCACCAGAGAACTCGTCAGACCGTTCAGCGAGTTGTTCAGGGCGTCCTCGGCCTCCAGCACGTCTCGGGTTGTGGCCTGGCCCTGTTTACGCTGTATCGCGATCAGTGTTGTTCTGCGTTTGGCGATCTCCACGCTCTTCTCCTGCAGTTTGAAACTCCGACCGGACTGCGTCAGCGAGCGGAAGGAGTTTCTCACGTTCAGGGCCGCTGTGTCCTCGGCCTCTTCAAGACTGCGTTCCGATCGGCTTCTTGCGATTATCGCATTGCGGTAGGCGTCGCGATTGGCTGTTTGGTCGAGGTTGTAATTCAGCACCAGCTTGGCGCTTCGGGTGTGATGGTGCGTTTGTATCCGGCCCGGCTGGGCGCGATCCGTACCCGGCGCCGAAGCCTTGAGCTCCAGATCGAGCTGCGGATTGAAATTATCGGCCGCGATCTCGACATCCTTGTCGGCGTCGCGACTGGCGGCCCGGGCTCGCAACAGTGCGGTGTCGGTGACCAGAGAGGTGCTCGTGGCGGTGCGTTCGACAAAGGGCAGCGGCTGGGGGCCTTTGCTGTTAAGCCTCCTCAGGGCGCCGGGATAGTCGAGTGTCAGATCCTCTGAAATAGGAAGCCCCAGGGTGATCTTGAAGTTGTCCAGTGCGTTGGAGAACGCCAGAATAGTCAACTCCAGAGCTATCTGCGCATTGAGAAGATCCTGCTCGGCCTGGTCTTCCTGGGCCCTGGTCAGTTGACCGCCTTTGACCATAGCCTGGGTCACGAGATACGCCGTTCGGAGTCGATCTATGTTGGTGCGACTGTTTTGGAGTCGGTCTTTGAGCGTTAGAACGCCATAGTACTTCTCCATAATGTCCACAGCGAAGGTCTGCCTGAATCGATCGAACTCGTAGACGTCGATCAGGAAATCTCTCTCCAGACGATGCTGCGGTTCAAACGCCAGATCCCTCCAGGCTCCTCGAAGCAACGGCTGGGTGAACCCGCCTTCGACGAGAGAACCTGCTTGTGAGTCCGAGAGGCCCAGGAAGTTCGTCGCGAAGTCCAGCGAGGCGCCGAGAGTCAGGAGTCCGCCTCCGACCAGCCGGCGGGTGAGGGAGTAGTTGCCGTCACCGTTGATATACCTGTTGGTGCTGTCGGCTCCGCCCTCGGGGGCGCCCCTGTTCGTGCGTATCATCTCGCCGGTGGAATTCACCTCGCCGGCCGGAAGAACAGTCTCCCACCCGCGAGAGGCGTTGGCCAGCGCCAGTGCCGAACTGTATAGAGCCTCTTTCCTGCTTTGAAACGCCCTGCTGTTCTTGAACGCCACTTTCAGCGCATCTTCGAGAGACAACACATCCACGTCGCTGTCGGTCTCGTCTTTGGCTTTCTTGAGGTAGCTGTCGCAGTCGACGGGATTATATGCTATGTCGAACCGGTAGCCTTTGCCCAGAGCCGACGCCTGCCCCTCGGAAATGGCGCCGTAGGCGTCGCGATCGGCCCATTTGGCGTACCACGCCGGAGTGCATCCGGAGCCCAGGCAGCCCAACATCGCCAGCGCGGCGATCAACAAGCCAATATTACGTGACATCCGTATCTCCGGTAAAACCGCTTCTGCGCATATATCGGCCGCCATTTTACGTCAGGCGGGTCGATTCCGGTTAATCCTCATCCACACTATTTCACACGCCAAGCCGATATCCAACAGGAAATTATCCGTTCGGATTTCGATCCGCCGCACCGAACCGCTCACGTCTTCAGCGACAGGACCGACTTCTGTGGGCCAGAGCCCAAGCGGGCCTGACGACAGCTTGTCGTAAGTATGTCAAAGCGGCCGCCAATTGTCAATGTTTTACCGCGTATCGGCCGCTTTGGACCCGGCGTCCGGCGATAGTCTCATCCGGGGCCGAGGCGCATCCACGCAATGGCCTTTCATACCGGCGCACAACCACTTCGAACGGCGAAGTCTTTCCGGCCTGCACCTGCTTGACCGCCTTGTCAACGGCCGCAGCATCGATATTACTGTCATAACTCATCTTCTTACCCGATATGGCAGTTGTTTTGTAAGGGTTACCCCTGTGCGGAAAAAACTCCTCAAATTCACGATAAAGGAATGACCGATGCTCTGCCGGAACACAATCGTGAACCACTCCGTAAAAACAGGCGATGAAGCGATGGAACACGACCCCGCCATTACAATGTGGAGTTAGAATACAAATAAAGTAGCCTGTCCCCTTTTTTGTCAGTCGTATGGTCAATCGTCTTCGATATACTTGCGGCTCATCAGGAACGTCACGCGCTTGGCGACGTCTTTCGGCAGCGATTTCTTCAGCAGTTTGCGGGCCTCGGACATGTTCGTACGTCGGGTGACGTGCACTATTACGATGTGCTCGTTCTGCATTCCGTCAAGCAGTTTCGGAAGATCGCCGACGTGTATGTGGCGGCCTTCTTTGGCGCGGGTTGTGTGTTCGATGTCGAAAAACGTGCATTCGACCAGCAGGACCTTCGCGCCGGCGACGTGGGGCAGCGATGCGTAGTCGGCCAGGCCCGTATCGCCGAGATACGCCACGTGCGGTATCTCGATACGGGTTGTGATCTCAACGCCCTTGTCCTTCAGCTCGACAAGCTGCGGACCTTCCAGACCGAGGAATTCAGGCTTGAGCTTACGGCGGACCTCGATAATCGAGTAGCCCAGTGAGCCTGGAATGTGCCGCGAAGCGAACGCCCTGACCAGCAGGTCCCGCCTGAGCTGGTAGTCCTCGCCGTCGCGCATGCCGACAAATTCGCACGGCGGGACGTGGCCTTCGACGCGGCCCCAGGCACTCATCAGTGCTTGGAGCGGCTGGACCAGATTGGCCGGAACGAGCGCCTTGCCGTTCGACATGCCCTGGAAGTCGCGCTGGGCAAAGTAGTAAGGGATGCCCGCGACATGATCGGCGTGACCGTGGGTCAGCAGAACGTGGTTTACGGTAAGAGCCTCACGAGGGCATTTTCCAATATCGAAAACGCAGTCGAATTCCGGCGCGACTATAACGCTTTCCTCGCCGGCGACGCTGTAGCCGGCGATGGAGAAATCATCGTACTGCAGTTGTGAAAGTCTATAAGGTCGAATCTTCATAACGGAACCCTGACGGCGGTAGGACATCGAATTGCACATGGTATGGAACAGACCGCCCCCGGTCAAGATTTTCGAACGTTTAGGCTCCTCTTCGTGCGCGACATCAAAAGGCGACGATGGCTTTTTGCCACGGATCAACACGGGTCAACACGGATACGGCAACGGCGAAGGAAATGTTACGGCAACCGGCGAGCCCCACAACGGCATCGTGTGGTTCATGAACTTCCGATCAATCCGTCATGGCCCCAAAAGCCGTTGCCGTAGCCGCCTTTCCACCCGTGTTCATCTGTGTTCATCCGTGGCTAAAAGCCATCGCCACGTTCTGGTTCCCCCGAGCCTCACGGCTATGTCTGGTTCATCGTGTCGAGTCTCTGCTGGGCTTGCTTTGCGGGCTTGGAGTCCGGGAAACGCTGGATTACGCTTACGTACGCCTGCCTGGCCAGATCGTCTTGCTGGAGTTTCTCGCGGCAGAAGCCCAGCCAGAACGTGGATTCGGCGGTATGCTCGATGTCTCCGGCTCTATCGAATTGAACCGAAACGGCCTGGAGCTTGATCTCCGCGGCGGCGTATTCAAGCTCGTCGATAAGCTTCAGGGCGGTGCGGTAGGCTTTCATGGCGCCGACGGTGCTGCGCTGAATCGGAGCCGTCGATGGCTGGCTGCTGGTGTCACGCTTGGGAAACGGATCCCTCATCATTGAGCATCCGCCGAGAAACGCCGCAACGAGAAACACCAACAGGAATGTCGGGACTCTAGATGACACGTTGGGCTCCGGTCAGTATAAGTTTGGTCTCGAACAGCCAGTCCTGGGTCGCCGCATCCGTGGCCGCAGCGCCCAGGGTCGCATCGAGCGACGCTATCAGATCGCCCCTGCCCAGCTGCGCCACGTAGGTTCGCACTGCGCTTTGATCGGCGGGGTTCAACAGCCCCAGTCGGGTCAGCACGACTTCGGCGCGACCCAGCAGTTTTCGATCGGCGTCGTTGCGGGCTCCTCGCTGCAGTGCGACGCATCGCTTGAGTAGCGATCTGTTCTTGATCGCCTCCTGCAACGCGATCAGCCCTTTGCGATTCGGAGCCGCGGCCGCCAGGTACACGCGCCGTATCTGGTCCAGTGCGGCTTTGTTGCTCGCCTTGAGCGAGGCCAGTGCGAGTTTGACCTTGTCGCGATCGGTGTTGGCGGTTCTGAACGTGATTCGCTGGCGGCGCATTTCTTCGACGGCCACGGCCAGGCGGGTCTTGAGTCTCCTGACTTCATCGGCGTCGGCTGGGGTCTTGACCCCGGCGGCTTTCGCTTCGGCCAGTTCCTTCCTTGCCGCCAGCAGTTGCTCGTTGGCCAGACCGGCGGATTTCTCGCTCTTGGCCAGTTGCGACGACAGCTTGGACTCCATGGTTTTCCATTCGGCCCGATCGGCGGCGAACTTATCGCCCTGCCTGGTCAGTTCGTCACGGAGCGCCTTTATCGCCAGATCGTGATTGTGCTTCTGGGCCAATGTAGCGGCCAGGGCCTCGGACAGCATGTTGCGAGCTTCGGCGGTCTCGGCGCGAGCCGTTGCGAGTTGGCCGGCCAGGTCAACGGGACGACTCTCCGGCGCGACGCGGGCTTGCTGCTCATACGCCGCCGGCACGTCGGCGTATTTCGGGGCCTCGATACTTTCAAGGAACAGCACCCCGGCCGCCAGCAGAACCGCCGCGGCTATGCCTACAGGGGCCCATCTCAGAACACGACTCGGCCTGGCTCGCCTGGCGACGGGCTGGGGGCTGGGAGCCGATCGATGCGAAGCTGGAGACGACAGATCCCTGGCCGCCTGCTCGGCGGCCTGGGCGGCGCCCCACTGCCTCAGCAGATCGTCAGCACGTCGGCGGGTTGTGTCGTTCTGATCGTTCATCGCTATATACCTGTATTCAACAAACGGCGTTTTGCGCAGAAATCTCGAGATTCGGCGCCGCTCATTGCACTATCCCCTTTCCCTGCAAGCACCTGGCGATACGGTCTACGGCCTCGGCCAGGCGGCTGCGAACCGTCGATTCGGGCATATTGGCCTGGGCGGCGATCCCGCGCGTGGTCATTCCCAGCACGTATCTCATGCGGATCAGTTCGCCGGCCTGCAGATCGAGTTGCGAAACGCAGTCGGCGACGGCCGCATTCTCTTCGCGCTGCTCAGGACTGCCGGACGCTTCATCTGGAATCGCAAACATCGCGTCGGCCATCTCCGGATCGAAACAGTTCTCCCTGGCGCGACGCCGCCAGTACTTGCGGGCTACGTTGTGGGCTATCGCAGACAGCCAGGCGCCGAAGGGGCCTCTTTGCGAATCGAAACCGCCCAGGGCGCCGAACGCGTTTACGAACGTCTCCTGGGTCAAGTCGGCCGTAAGCGATCTGTCGAACCCGCTGCGACGGAAGTAGGCCGCTATCCTGCCGGCGTACATTTCATACAACCGGCTGCAGGCGTCCTCCCGGCCGGCCAGCGCCTGGGGGATAAGTTGTTGCTCTGTCTGTTCCACGCTGGCGACATTGTCAGCGAGAGGCGCCCCCCGCGTCAACACCCAACGAATAATCGCAATAAAAATTTATTAT
>CAYMSH010000190.1:0-12041 GCA_964392945.1 uncultured Planctomycetaceae bacterium
GAGGTACCCCTGGGGAGACGGACCGCCAAACGCCATCGCGCCGTGCGGATGCATGACATACATCGATCCGCAGCGATCGTTGACCCATATCCGCCGCCCGGTCGCCGCGTCCAGCGCGCAAACGAATATCCCCTCGAACGGCCAGACGCCCGCGGCGCAGTAGACCCGTCCGCCAGCGACGACAATCCCGCCTCGCACGGGCCAAACGGAGATCATTCTACCGTTGCCCAGGACCTTCCGGCCGGACGGCGCGACGCGACGCTTCCAGAGGAGCTTTCCGCTTGTCGCGGCCAGGCAGTAAACGCGCCCGTCGTCGCTGCCGAAGTAGACCTTGCCGCCGGCGACGCTGGGAGCCAGGCGCACCGGACCGTCGGCGTAGAATCGCCATCGCTGCCGGCCGGTGTCGGTGTCGATCGCGGTGACGCTGTCGCTTAGAGATGAACCGACAAACAGAGTCTTGCCGGCGACTACGGGCTCGTAACCGGCGTCGAACTGGAGCCTCCCCTGGCGGACCTGCCAGAACGCCGGGGTGAGACGCCGATACGAACAGACCCATTGCAGATGCAGCTTGTCAGGCAGAACTTGAGTAGACGCCCCGCTCCGCCTGGCGTCACACCGCCATTGGGGCCAATCGGCGCCGCGGGCGATCGATGTGAACAGGCCAAGTACGATCAATGTGCATATGCTTCGGTTCATCTGCAATTATCCTAAACGGTTAAATCGTTTCCTCTCAGGCGGGTGACACGACATCACTGTGATACTGTAATGGCTCGGGTGGGCGTTCGGTAACACAAAACAGAGTTTTCGCGGGCCGGCGCCGGGCAAGCGTGTTGAAACAGCACGCAAATGAAACTGGCGAATCTCGCTATTTTATATTACAAGAACTTGTGCCGACTAGCGCATCTTGCCGGCGGCGGCATAGAATGACATTATTGAAAGACGCTCGCTAACAGTTAACACGGGAGACATATCATGAAGCGAATCGCATTGTTGGGGCTGCTGGTGGTGTTGATGACGTCCGCCGGCGGTTGCCTGGGACGGGCGGCCAAGGAAGTGTTCCTCTCGCCGAAAGGGCTCACCGCCGCCGCCGGACAAAGCGGAACGCAACAAGACAGCTATTCCAAAGTCGAGTTCCAGGATTTCTCGAACACCGTCATCACCACGATGCCGGCGGACATGAACCGGATACTGCGAGGCGTGCTGGCCAAAGAACTCGCCGATCTCAAGCCCAAGAAAGCCGTGCTGGACCCTGCGGCGTCGCGAGTCCTGATCGTTCGCGGACAGTATCTGTACTACGAAGCGTCCGATGGCATTCTCGACCAGGCGTTCGGGCCGTTCGAAGAGATCATCGCTCTTGTCGAACTTGTCGACAAGACGTCCGGGGGTGTTGTGGCCAGAGGATACTGCGTCGGCCGGACCAACACATCGCGACTCCAGGGCCCCACGCACAAAGCCGAAGGACTGTCCAAAGCGATAATAGAACTCATCGGCAAGAACTGCAAAACGCCCCCGCGGCCGGAATAAGCCGAGGGGGCGTTTGTGGTCCGCCAGACTACGTATGATCAGTTGACGCCAACGGCGTTCAAATCGGCATACGCCTGCTTGACGCGTTCGACGAGACCCTGCTGACCCTTGCGCAGCCATGTGCGCGGATCGTAGAATTTCTTGTTCGGCATGTCCGGACCTTCGGGGTTTCCGAGCTGTGTCTGCAGGTGGCCTTCGTTGCCTTTGTAGAAGTCGAGGATGCCTTTCCACGTGGCCCACTGCGTATCGGTGTCGATGTTCATCTTGATCACGCCGTAGGAGATCGACTCTTCGATTTCCGCCGGCGAGGAGCCCGATCCGCCATGGAACACGAAGTTCAGCGGCTGGGGCCCCACGTTGAATTTTTCCGAAACGTATGCCTGGGAGTCGCGCAGGATCGTCGGGGTCAGCTTGACGTTACCCGGCTTGTAGACGCCATGGACGTTGCCGAACGAGGCCGCGACGGTGAAGTTCGGGCTGATGGGGCTCATCTTCTCATAAGCGTACGCCACGTCTTCGGGCTGGGTGTAAAGCTTGGACTCATCCATGTCGGAGTTGTCGACGCCGTCTTCTTCGCCGCCGGTGCAACCAAGTTCGATTTCGAGAGTCATGCCGATCTTGCTCATGCGCTGGAGGTACTTGCAGGAAATTTCCACGTTCTCTTCGAGCGTTTCTTCCGACAGGTCCAGCATGTGGGATGAGAAGAGCGGACGGCCCTTCTCTGCAAACCACTTTTCGCCTTCGTCCAGCAGCGCGTCGATCCACGGCAGCAACTTCTTGGCCGCGTGATCGGTGTGCAGGATCACGGCAACGCCGTAGGCTTCAGCCATCGCGTGCACGTGCTGGGCGCCTGAAATTGCGCCAAGGATCGCGCCGCGTTCTTTCAGGCCTTTGCCGGCGGTGAATGATGCGCCGCCGTTGGAGAACTGGATGATTACGGGTGAGTTAACCGCCGCGGCCGCTTCGAGAACACCGTTGATCGAATCGGTGCCTACAACGTTTACCGCCGGCAGTGCAAATCTGTTGGCCTTGGCGATCTGGAAAACTCTGGCGACGTCGTCACCGAAGAGAACACCGGGCTTAACTGCATCAAGAATCTTATCTGACATAATATCTCCTTCATGGTTCTAGGGCTATTGCGGTCAATTTACGGCCCCGCAGTTTGCTGTTTTCCTTCCAGGAATTCCAGCATCAATTTTTCACCGACATCGCGCCCGGCTCCGTGGCCGGCCCCGACGACTTTGTAGTGGATAACGGCGCCGTCAAGATAGCTGAATATCTCCAGCTTGCCATCGGTCTTGGTCGGCGAGGTCAGCTTATTGCCTTTGTAACCCATCTGCTTTGCCCAGAGGAAGATGGACTCTTCGGCGTGGACAAACGGCAGCTTGCCGTCTTTGGCGGGGATAGCTCTTGACGGTCCGCCTTTGTACGGGACAAGACCGTCATTCGTACCGGAGATGTTCATCAGCCTCTTTCCACTCATCGGCCTGGCGATCTCTTTGTAATTATTGTCGGCGCCTTTGGCCTTGAAGTTCTTGCCGTCATGCTGGTAGCCGTTCAGCGGGCTGACGGCCGAGATGTAATTCCTGATGCAGGCCAGCTTGGTCTCGCATGCGATCTGGTTGACCAGCGCCGCGCCGTTGGAGTTGCCCAGGATGCTTACATTATCTTTCTGAACGTTGGGGTACTTGGATATTTCCTTGATGATCGCCTCGATGAAACCGCGATCGTCAGCCTTCGAACGCTCCGAAACGATGTTCCAACTGGCCTTGTAGCCGTTGGGGGCGATCACGATATACTTCTTGGCCAGCATGCTGCCGGGCCTGGTGTAGCCGCGCAGCATTCCCCTGGCGTTTCCGCCGTTACCGTGCAGACATATGAACACGGGAAACGCTTTCTTGCCGGGGCCGGCGGGAACATTCACATAGTACGGCCGCTTGTAATCGGTCTCCTGCGACCATGTTTGAGTTATGAAACGCTCGCCCGATTTCAGATATTTGTCCGTAGCGGCGGGAGTTTTCGTCTCGGGCTTCTTACCGGGCTGTTTCTCAGGCGTCGCGGCGGGTTTCGCGCCGGTAGCCTTACCTCTGTTTTTCAGGGAGTGTGCGAAGACCCACTCCAGCAGCCCTTCCTGGGCCCAGGCCTTGCCGGCTGTCGCGGTGTGATTGGCGCCCTCGAAAATGGTCGTCCGAACCGATTTGGCGCCCAATTCCTTCATCGCTTTGCCCATCGCGATAACACTTCCGACGCGCCGCCGATCTCCCGTGCCGGCGATAGCCCATATCGGCAGGTCCACCATCTTCTTCAGGTCGGCCGGATTGGCGATGAAAGCCACCGGAACGATCGCCGCCAGACGCTCGGGCGAGTGCCGGGCCCAGTTCCACGTACCCAGACCGCCGAGACTGTAGCCGATGCAATAAACGCGGTCCGGATCGAGATCCTTGTGAGTTTTCATCAGGTAGTCGACAGCCTTGTTCAACGCCTCGGGATTCCAATGACTGCGGGAATGCGGGACCAGGATCTTGGCTACGTATTTGCTGTTTGCCGGGGTCATGACCCACTTGACGTCCCTGTTGCCCTTGAAAGACGAGACGTCGCTCTTCTTGGTTCCGCCGGCTCCGTGAAGCAGCACGATCAGCGGGACCTTTCCCTCGGGTTGTTTCAGCGGGTGGTACAGCAGGGCCTGCTTGTTCATATTCGAATCGACGGCCTGCACGTTTTGCGGGAAGGTGACCATTTCCAGACGCATGTCAACCGGCTTGCCCCCGCCGCCTGAGCCCGTCCCTGCGGCCTGGCGGATCTTCTGGAGCTTCTGGCGCTGTTCCTTTGTGTATACCTGGTAGATATCCTTCCGCATCTTGATCATGATCGCCATGCGGTCTTCGGGTTTCGCCTTCGCCTTGGCGATCGCAGCTTCGTTGATCTCCTTGATCTTCGCTTTCTGCGCGTCGCTCAGTCCAATTTCGGGGATTTTCACTTGCCCGACCGCCCCGCCGCGTCTTCGCCCGCCCCGGCCGCGTCGCCGACGACCCCGCCTCTGCGGTTCAGGCTTATCGCCGTCTTTAGTTTCCTCAGCAACGAGCGTCCCGGCCAGCAGAGCCAGCAAGAAACACGCAACACACATTTCAATACGCTTCAGTTTCATCATCAAATATCCTAAAAAGCCAAATCGTTTCCTCGCGGCGGACGCCGCAACACCACCCCACATAATATAATAACTCTCCCCAGCGTCGGGTAACGCAAAAAACAGTTTTCGACTGTATGTACCAACGGCAACGGCTCTGCCACCACGGATGGCACGGATGTAGTTACGGCCACGGCGTACGGCGACGGCGACGGCCAACGACGGATAGAGACAGATTAGCACTGATGGCGACAACAGAGAGGCAGACAGACTTAGCCGTTGCCTGTCTACTGTCTACTTTCTACACCTCTACTATCTCGCGCAGCGCAGCGCCCCCCTCGTGCGCCTTATACCAGCTTATTGGCTTCCGGTATGTTGGGGCACTTCATGTTCTTGCTGTCCCACTCGAGCTTCTGGCCCGGGAAGCGATTGCCGACAACGCCGAGCAACACTGTCTCGGTAAGGGCGGCCGCGTAGGTGAAATCAGCGTGGGTTGACGGCTTGCCGGCCAGGGATGCGTCAATCCAGTCGTGGTAGTGATCCATCGGCTTGATGTCAGGCTTTCCGGCCTTGGCTACGGACTGTTTAATGCTGTCGGGGAAGAACATCGGGCCGGACATGTGCGGGTGCAATATGCAGCCCTTTTCGCCGACATAGACCGCGCCCTGGCCGGGGAATCGGGCGCCGCTGGGGAGCTTGAGTTCCGGGATCTTCTTGGTCTTGGCGTGCGTGCCGTCGAACCAGGTGAACCTGAAATCCCTGGCGGTGAATTTGCTTTCGCTGAAGCTGTATTCAACAGTGTTGGCCGTCGGGTGGCCGAACCCGTTTGACTTGCGGCACGTGGTCTTCACCCAGTTGGGATACGTAAGTTCCAGGGCCTTGAACGGCGTGTCAAAAATGTGAACGCCCATATCGCCAAGAGTACCGGCTCCGAAGTCCAGGTAGCAGCGCCATCTCGAGGGATGAATGCCCTTCCTGTAAGGTTGCTTGGGAGCGTTGCCCAGCCACAGGGCCCAGTCCATGCCTTCGGGGACGGGCGCTTCAGGGCTGCGCGTGGCGCTGTCGTCGCCCCACTTCTTCGGAGACCAGACGTAGACCTTCTTGATCTTCCCGATCACGCCGCTCCTGAGATAGTGGCCGACGGATCTGTTGCCGACACTCGAATGCAGTTGGATGCCCATCCGGTTGACCACGCCGGTCTCGTCGGCGACTTTCTTCAGTTCGCGAGCGTGGGATATCTTGTTGGTCAGCGGTTTTTGCGTGTAAACGTGTTTGCCCTTCTTCATCGCGTCCAGCGTGACCGGGTGGTGATTGTGATCCGGCGTTGAAACGGCGATAGCGTCAAGCTTGTCGCCCATCTTGGCCAGCATCTCCCGGTAGTCCTGGAAGAGTTCGGGGCTCTTTGCCTTGGCGCCGAGTTTCTTGCCGCACCTGGTCATCTGGCGCTTGTCGGGATCGCACAACGCCACAACCTGCAGTTTGCTATGCGACATCATGGACTTAGTCGTGCCGCCGCCGTTGCCGCCGCATCCGACCAGACCGTATGTCAACTTGCCGCTGGGCGGATTGGCCAGCAGACCCGAGGGCAATATGCTCAACGTTCCGATAGCGGCCGTCGACTTAACGAAGTTCCTGCGAGTAATTCTTGTTACGTTTTTCATCACAATACGCTCCTGGTTCCTCAACAGGCCCGCAACTCCCGGAAACATTTTCGCCCGGGACACCCGCGAACCTCTGGGTCTATGCTACTTGCGCGACCAGGCGAATACAAGATCCTTGCGACAGCGTCGCATGGCCCACACCGCAACGCCGTTGTTGTTAACTTCCCGTATCTTCCGCAGTTCCGCGTTTAAAAAAGCCGTTTCGGTTTGTAGAACTGGCCGCATCGGATACAATCAGCTCGGCACACCGCCACAGACTCGGGTTCGATCATGAGAAAGGTAATCTTCATTAGGGTCTTGCTGCTGGCGACTGTCGCCTCAGCGGCTCTCCCGGCGGCCGGGGACACCAACACCGGACGCTACCTGGCTGTCTTCGCTGACGGGCGGCGCGTCACGGGCGATGCGATCTCCGGCTGGCATGCACATCCCGGTTCGGCGCACATCGCCGGAGTAGCGCTGTCTGATCCGAAACGCCCGCTGCTGTGGATGCGGGACCGCTCGCTGGGGCAATGGCGCCCCAGGTACAACTGCCCCGGCTACGTCGAGTTCATCGGCGGCGATCGGATAGTCGGACGTGTAACGGGCGCAATACCCGGCGGTTTGACCGACGGCCGATACGCTCCGACCCATGTGCTGGTCAAACCGATCGAGACGTTTTCTCCGCCGGTCTACCAGCCGCCGACGCACATCGCCGTGCTGCCGCGCCGAATCCGGCGCATAGCCTGGAGAGGCCCTTCCAAACGCCCGCTGAACCCGGGCAATCTCTACCGCACCGACGGGCGGACACTGCGTTTCGTGGGCCTTCGCTGGGGCGCCGAGTCTGTAACACTCCTGCTTAACAAGGGCTCCTGCGACGTGAAGCTCTCGGATATCGCCGAGATACACATGCCGAGGGTCGATCAGTGGGGCGCCTATTACCGGGAGTTGGCGGTCCTGAGTCCGTCGCTTGACGCACGCCTGGTGCGATACGAAACAACCGGCGGACTGATCGCAACCGCCAGCGAAACCAGGATGAGGGCCCTGCCGTTCAAGACCGTCACCGAGGAGAGATCGTCCTGGACGAGGCTCCTGCATTATGACCGCCAGATCGAACAGTCCCAGGCCAACCTGGCCAAGATGAGCAAGACGATCGATCTGGCCCGCAAGAAACACGCGGACAAAACGAACGAACTGCAGAGAGCTCAAGCCGCCGACCGACAGGCCTACAACAAGGCGATCGCCGTGCTGAGACTGCGAATGGATCAGCAGCGGAAAACCGAAGAATCCAAGCTGGCCCGGAAGCTGGCCAAACACGAAGAACAACTCCGCAAGTCCGAGGCCGACCTGGCCAGGAGGCTGGCCAAGGCTCCGCCGGCCCAGCGGGACAAACAGATCAGGGACCTGCGGGCCAGGAACGCCCACTCGCGCGAATCGTACAGGAAACAAGTAGCGTCCGAGCGGGCCAGGCTGCAGCAGCACAGGACCAGCCAGATCGACAATTTCAGCAGGAGCGAACCACAGAGGCTCGCCAATGCACGCCGCTCGATGGTCTCGGAAGTTGCGAGACTCAAACAGCAACTCGATTCGCATATCGTCAATCACACCAACCACGTCAACCATCTCAACACGATCAGGCTGCATCGGGCGAGCACACCGGATCCGCACCGGGGCGCCGCCACCACATGGACGCATGTTGTTCATCCGGCCTGGAGCGTCGATCCGCTCTGGATTCCCTTCAGTTCCATTCGCATGCTCTGCTCGTTCGCTCCCGACACGATCCCGCTGTCGAGGGTCCGCCCGGTAAGTGCTGTCATCCCGGCCATGCAGCCGTGGCGTGTCGATCGGAACGCCAGCGGCGGACTGCTCCGCAGCGGCCGGCTGCAATACGGCTGGGGCTTCGGCGTGCATGCACCCAGCGAACTGAGTTTCGCACTCCCGCCCCACGCCAGGTCGTTTCGCTGCCGCGTGGGACTCGACAACTCCGTTGATGTCGGGGGATGCGCCCGGGCGCGGATATTCGTCGGATCGACTCGCGACAAGCCGCGTTACCAGAGCCCGCTGATGATCGGTTCGCAGAAAACCGCAGACAGCGGATCGGTATCCCTGGCTACCGGGCCCGACTCGCCGCGGCGACTGATCCTCCAGGTCGATCCCGTTGTCCGCGATCATCCCGCCGGCGCCGATCCACTGAATATTCGAGACAAGTTCGACTGGCTCGATCCGCAAATCACGTTTGATCGAAACGGTCTCGGCGCCGAGGTCCGCAAACAGATCCCCGCCCGGATCGCGGCGTGGCGAGGGTGGACCGCCAAACTCGACAAGCCCGCCAATTGCGTATGGACGAATCGGTTCGACGATACGATCGGAGTATGCGGGCGGTTCATCACGGCGGTGCAGCCCCAAAACCAGCCGCTGGTCCTTTCGAAAACGATCCCTGTCGGGCCCGATGACAAATGGATCGTAGTAGACGGCGGTTATCTCGGCGGCGGCGATATCCATATCGGCAGCGTCACGCTTCACGTCGGCGATCAGGCGATCCCGGCTACGAAGCTGCCGGTGAAATATCCATGGATGAGGCGCGGACCCCCGCTGGTCTTCCCGATCGCCGGCTACAACGGCAAAAAGATATCCTTCGAGCTGAGGCGCGGCGCCGGCAGGCCTATTTTCTGGCGCCGGATCGACGTGACCCGCCGGCTTCCGGATTCGTATCGCCTTGCCGCGGCGCTGGAGAAGTTCGGTACGAAGGACATTACAGTCACCCCCGGTCTGGCCGGGGTGCTGGCCTCGGATCGCCCCAGCAAGCAACTCAAGGAGACCGCCCTGGAAATCCACAGGCTCGGCGGCGAGGTCAACTACAGGGGCCAGGTGACCCTATGGTTCGAGATGGACCACAGCAAGCAGCCCGACGGAGGGGATATCGTAAACGCCCTGATCGGCTGCGACTGGAAAGGCGGCGATAACGGTCTGGCCCTGCTGAAGAAACTGCCCCGCCTGCAGTACATGGCTCTGACGAGGACTTCCGGCATATCGAAGCAGGCCCACGCCAGGCTGAGAAACGAAATGCGCCACATAAGGATCTATTCCTGTCACAGGACCCCATCGGCGGCGTACAGCCCCCGCTGCTCGTTCACCGTTCGCAACAGCAGCGGCAAGGAAGTTCACCTGCTCCTCCTGAGCACACGGGGCCACCTCATCGGATTCACCCGGCTGAAACCCGGCCACCAGATCAAGCGCACATCCGGCATCGGCGCCCGATACGAAGCCCACCTGATCACAAAGGACTACAACAAGAGCAAACCAGTATCACGATTCACCGCAACTCCCAACTCAGCCTGGGACATCAAGACCAGGTAAGGCTTCTGCGGCCCGCGGGTCTTGGACCATCTCCGCTTTTCATTGGGCCGCTTATCGGATAGAATTGACGCAAGAGTCAGGGAATATCGAGTACGAGGAGATTGCGTGACCGCTGCGGATGCATTCAGAACGATGGTCTTTGTCGTGTGCCTTGGCGCCGTTGCGGTCGGCTGGGGCGCCCCGGCGTCCAGACCTAAACCTATCACACCGACGCCGCAGCAGCGAGCGGAGATCAGGAAGTTCCACATCCAGGCGATGGGGTCGGATATCCAAATCGCCAGGCAAGCTATAGCGGCGCTGCAGGAAATGGGCGACGTCGCCCGGCGGGACACGCTTCTAGTGGCCAACAGGCTCCTGCGTCGGCAGCGACTGATCGTGATGCGAGCGGCGAGCAGGATCCGATTTCCCGAAAAGGTCAGCAACGCCGAGAGCAGGATCGCCGAACTCCGCACCAGTGCCTGGGAGAACATCGGCAAGCTTGACAAGGGCCAGACAATACAGATCGCCAAAGAGAACTACACCAAGCTCATCGAGATGCACAAGGCCCTGGCGCCTGTCTACGCACATCGAACCGCGGTGGTCGGCGCGATGGCCATGCGAGCCGAGTTGGTTTCGATCTGTCGCGACGCCGGCGGCCAGACGGCCAAACTCTACACGCCCCAGTCAGAGAAGAAGCTGGCCGAACTGGCGGCCCGAGCCCTGGGCATGACCTTGGAACAGGCCGCCAAAATCGGACCGTTCAAGGGCTCCAAGGGCCCGACGGACCAGACGGCCAGGGCCATATGGCACTTCAGCGCCTGTAGGCGGATCGCGAAATATAATGCGGGCTTGTGGAGGCACATGTCATCCGGCGAGGCCGAGAACATGCGCCTGGTCAACGACTACCGCGAGGCTCTGGGCGCGTTGCGATACGAGATCGACCCGCGACTGATCCAAAGCGCACGGCGCCACAGCAAGGAAATGACGGACCTGAACTACTTCAGCCACACCTCGCCGACAACCGCCAACAAATCGTTCGGCAATCGCGTCCGCAACGCCGGTCACCCCAGCCCCGCCGGCGAGAACATAGCCATCGGATCAAGAACCGGGACAGGCGTATTCTGGATGTGGTTCGGGAGCCCGGGCCATCACAAGAACATGGTCAACCGCGGCGCAGTGGCCATGGGGGTCGGCAAGTGGTCCGGCAGATGGACCCAGAACATGGCCCGCGGCAAGCGAGTGATGCTGATGAACAAAGCCGATCGAGCCAATGTCAAAATCAAAGGCAAAGTGCTCCGGGCGCAACGTCCATGAACCCGAACGGCTAGAGGCGAATTCCGATGTACATCGGGAATAGAAAAACACGGAACCTGCCCGCCGCAGGCTGGTATCCAGCACCAAGGAGTCCGAAGATGACACTATCCAGGGTTACGATCCCGATCCGGGCCGCGGCGAGCGTCCTGATAGCCTGCTGTCTTTCGGCCGGGGCCGCCGAGAACGTTCGCATTACCACGAACGACTCTCGGGTCATCACCGGCGAGCTTCTTTCGGCGCGGACCGCCGCGACGCTGATTGTCCGCACCGGCGTGCGAGACGTGTATCTCAGTTCACACATCGTCAAGAGCATTGACCAAGCCGCCGCCCAGACGGTTCCGACATACACCCTAAAGGCGAATCTCAAGCGGGTGGACTCCACGCCGAAAAAGGGGAAGATCGCGATGGTCGTCACCGAGACCAGGCTGACGGGATTCGCCCAGAACGGCAGCGGCTCGGTGTCGCTACGTGATCCCAAGCTCGGGAGGGTGTCGTTCGCCGTAGTCGTCACTCGGCTGACCCCGCAGACTTACGAGTTTCAAGGCGTCGAGTACGACTGGAAACTCGGGTTCCCATGCGCGTTTCCCAGCTGGCGTTGGAAGAGCCTGATCTTCAAGGAGATCGACTTCAAGAACGCCAAGTCGCTGACCAAGGCCGTCAACTTCTTCGCCCAGGCCGGCGACAACCGGACCGCACAAGAACTCCTTGCCGCGTTGGAGAAGCTCGACCCGGCCGCCGCCGCCAAGCAGCGCGCCGCGGCGGAGATCGACGCGGTGCGGAAAACGCTGCGACAGGCCGAGAATCTGGAATTGCGGGACATGCGCCGCAGAGCGGCCGCCCTGGTCGCGTCAGCAAAAATGGGCGATAAGGCCCGCTCGCTCAATGGCGATCTCGCCGCCCGCCTGGACGCCGAATCGGCGCGACTCAAACGATCGCTCGACACGCTGCCCGGCGCCGCGAAGATCCTCACTGAACACGGTATCACCGCGCGGCGCCTGTCGATCGACGAAGCCCGGCGGCTGGTCAAAGCCGTCTCGCTGGGCGTCGATGGAGGCAAGCTCACAAAGCAGCACCTGCACATATACCAACAACCCACCACCCGACCC
>CAYMSH010000191.1:0-12012 GCA_964392945.1 uncultured Planctomycetaceae bacterium
GCCAACCGTGATAGCCGCAGAAGAGAATCTTATCCCGGCCCGTGGTGCCCCGGGCGATCCGCACGGCAATCGCGCACGCCTCGCCACCGGACTTGGCATAGCGGACCATCTCGGCGCACGGAATCGTCTCGATCAGTTCCTCGGCCAGCCCGGGCCGGTAGACAACCCGCAGATCGATCTCCTTGCCCTGATACGCGTCAAGACAAAACAGATACGGCGAATCGTAGCCCTTGCGGCAGACCGGCAGATACGCCGCGAGGCGATTGTTTATGCGTACTTCGATGCGCCCGGCGTTGACTGGGGCTCCTACCTGGCGAACGCGGATTCTCAGCCATCGCTGCTTGGGGCCTATTTTCCTGCGGGTCGACAGCGTCAGTCGGAGTCCGCCGCAGCCCAGTGCGTGAACGTTGCTGGCCCGGGTCGGAATCGTTTCGTCCCACTGTGAATAGAACGGCATATCGTTCTTCCCGGACACCGAGACAGTCCAGTCTTTCCACGCCGAAACAAACGTCGACATCGCCCCGCCGACGGCCCGGGTGAGCCGATCGGCGTCAAGCTCGATAACCGGATCGATCCAGTTCAGGCTGTCACGAATATCCAGAGGATCGGCTCCTTTGGGCCGGTCTTCGTGGGCCGCGTCGGCCAGCAGGACCAGCCGCCGGGGACGCGAACCCGGCTCCGGAAGCTTCAACGCGCCGCTGTCGAGAATCTTGCCGGACCCCACGATCAGGTCGCTGCGATACAGCGGTTTGCTGCTGGTCGAATCAAGATGGACAGCCCCGCGCACGCAGCCTCCCGATCCTGACGAGGCGTCAATCGCAACTCGCGTTCGAAACGAGCGGGCCGCATCGGGCAAAGTGTAGACAAGTTCGTTGTTGGCGTGCACGCCGAGCCCGCCTGAGACGGTGCGACCGGCGACCATCATGCGATCGCCCTGAACGCTCCTGTCCCGCCGCCATCGCCAGGCAAAGCCGGTCAACGACTTCTGCACGATGCGCCCCGGAGTGAGCCTCGAAAGCGGCAGGCGATCGATCCGGAAACGCCTCCGCATCGAGATCGTGTCAAACGGGACCCATATCGCATCGGCGCTCCAGGCCGGCTGGACCAGGTGATACCAGCATTCCGGCAAACTCTCGGGGGCGCCTTTCTTGCGGAGTTTGCGGTCGCGCACGGCCGATGCTTTGAAGCGACCCGAAGAACTGGTGAGGATCAGCCCGTGGGATGTCTCTATGCGGAACAACGCACGCTCGGCGCCCGGGTTGAGAATCGCGAGCTCTCTTAGATACGATTGCCAGGAGTCGGCCCCGGCCAGGTGCAGTTCGGCGATCTCGGAAAAGCGAACGCGCCGAACGCCGTTTTCCAGCAGCAGCGTAACGCCTTCTGAGAACCAGCGGATCGACGCGTATTTCACGCGCCCTCCGTCCTGGAGAAAAGCCGTTGACGGACTGAACGCACGATGCGACTGACGGCCCCAGACAATCCTTCGCACGAACTTCTGCGAGACCCGCACTACCCTGCGAACCATCGGGGCGGGCATTTCTCGATCGTAGCTCGGGACAACGCCCAGGAAAACGGCATTGGGATCAACCCCGCCGCTCTGCGCGGTCTCGGCGCTGGCGACCTGGCCGATGAAGCGGTCTCCGCCGATAAACTCAACGTATCCGGTGCTGCACGAAGAGGCCTTCCAGAGCCCTGGATTCTTGTCCATGAACCACTTCAAGGGACGCTTCGGATCGGCAAGGTTCGCCCCTCCAAGGCGCGGGACAGGCGGACTCTGACCCCAGCCGGACAGATCGTCGCCGGAGATCCGGCGCCCGTCGGCGAAAACAGCCAGGTAGCGTCCCTCGCCGGCGAAGGCGACGGACCCAATCGCTGCGCAGAACACCGCGGCGGCCAGAAGTCGTGTTGTAAGTGGAACTCTCAAGATAATACCGGTTATGATACTACAGCCCCAGCCGCCGCAGGCCAAAGACATTTCTTGCAACACACCGAGCGGGAGTTACTATTAAAGAACACCCGCAACTGACGCGCCCCATGGAGGCATTGGCATTATGAATCTCAAGACGCTGAGCGTTGTCGTATTGGCCGTTTCAATCGCCTCGATCGCAAGCGGACAGAACGCCGCACCAGCCAAATCTCCGTGCGAATCATTCGAGGCCGCCCCGGCCGGTCCGCTTACAAAACTCACCACTAAGCTCGGCTCGTGGCAAGCGGAGTCAGGTCATTGCGAGATCACGCGTCACACCGCCAGGACCGGTTCCCAGGCCTTGCGTATCTTCGGCGGAAAGGATCGCACTGTCGAATTCATGCCGTCCGGCGACAAGACCAAACACCGCGTTCTCAGTTTCTGGGCCGAGCGATGGACCCGCCGCGGTCCGTTCGGCTTTCGAATCGATCGTTTTCGAAAGGGCAAGTGGACATTGCTGTACAATGGCGACAAGACCATCCGCGTGGGCGATTTCCACGTGCGAGTCTCAGTCGATCTCGGCGACAAGCCCGCAGAGAAGTATCGCATGGTCTGCAGTTCACCTAAAGGATCGGGAATACTGATCGACGATCTGCAGATCATCCCAGCGTCGCCTATGCGAGTCGCGTCGGTGACCGTCACGCAGGACACTACCCCGGTGCTCGTGGGCAACGCCTGCAACCCCGTGCTGAGTGTTCAGGTCAAAGTCGAAGGCAACACAGGCTCGCTATCGGTAGCGCAAATGCAGATAACCACGAAGGGCTCCGATGACCTGAACGACATAGACTCGATCGAAGTGATCTCGACAGGCGCCAGGGAAACCGCAGATTGGCGCAGCGCCGAAACGTGGCGGCCGAAAGCGGCGACTCTGGGTGCGGCCAGGAAACCGGCGGCGGAGATGACTTTCGTCGGCGATGTCCCGTTGCTTCCCGGGGTCAATCGCCTCTGGGTCTCGATGAAACTGAAACCCGGGGCGAACATCGATCATTTTGTCGACGCCGGATGTCTGGCGGTTGTCGTCAAGGGAAACAGCGGCGCCAGAGTGCACCATCCGGCGACAAGCAACCCTCCCGCCCGCCAGCGCCTCGGCGTAGCGGTTCGCAAAGCCGGTGACGACGGAGTCAGAGTCTTCAGAATCCCCGGACTGGCCACAACGAACAAGGGCACTCTCATCGGGGTGTACGACGTTCGGTACGGCGGCTGGGGTGATCTGCCGGGCAACATAGACGTCGGCATGAGCCGCTCGACTGACGGCGGAAGAACCTGGGAAAAGATGAAGGTCATCATGGACATGGGCTCCGACAAAAAGTGGCGTTACGACGGGATAGGCGATCCTTCGATCACCGTCGACACCGCCACCAACACAATATGGGTCGCGGCCACCTGGTCCCACGGCAATCGATCGTGGAACGGTTCAGGACCCGGCCTGGCGCCGGAGGAGACGGGCCAGTTCATTCTGGTAAAATCCACCGACGATGGCAAGACATGGTCCAAACCGATCAATATCACCAAACAGATCAAGGACCCCAAATGGTGTTTCGTGCTCCCCGGTCCCGGACGAGGGATTACCATGACCGACGGGACGATCGTTATCCCGGCCCAGTACCAGGACCCGCCGGACAAGAAACGCCGACCGCACTCAACATTCATCTACTCTCGCGATCGGGGAAAGAGCTGGAAAATCGCGAGCGGAGCGTTCGATGACACCACAGAGTCGGCGATTGCCGAGATTAGCGGCGGCGTGCTGATGCTCAACTGCCGATACAACCGGGCCCCCGCGCGCGTGGTGATGACCACTAAAGACCTCGGCAAGACCTGGACCCAGCACCCCACAAGCCGAAAAGCTCTCGTCGAACCACGCGCATGCATGGCCTCGCTGATCACGTGTCCGAATCCTCTCGGCGCGAGCAAGCGGCCATTACTGATCTTCTCCAACCCGAACGTATCGTCAGGCCGCCGGCGCCGCATGACTATCAAACTCAGCACCGACTCGGGGCTGACCTGGCCGGCCAAACATCACCTGCTCCTGGACGCACACCCCGGCGCCGGTTACTCCTGCCTGACGATGATCGACAAGAAGACGATCGGGATACTCTACGAAGGCGGAACGGCGCACATGGTCTTCCAGCGAATACCCCTGAGCGATCTGCTGAAAGGAGCCAAACCATAGCCGCAGACTCCATGCAAGACCGATACGAACGCAACGTTTACCACATTAGACACTTGACCCGATAAGGAGATATCCAATGAATGCAGCAAAACTGTTGGCAATTCTGACTCTGTCACTGGCCGCAATCGTAACCGCGTGCGGATCGGCACAGGCTGAAGACTGGCCCGGGTTCATGGGACCAAACGGAGACGGCACCGTCACTAAAGCCAATCTCGCGCGAAGCTGGCCTTCCGGCGGCCCCAAAGTGCTCTGGACAGCCGATCTCGGACCGGGTTACGGCGGACCGGTAATCGCCGACGGAAAGGTCTACCTGCTGGACCGCATCAAGAGAAAAGCCGACATCCTGCGGGCCTACGATCTGAAAACGGGCAAACAGGAATGGTCCGCATCCTACGACGCCCCGGGGCGGGTAAGCCATCCCGGTTCGCGATCGACGCCGTTCGTATCAGACGGACACGTCTACACAGTAGGAACGTTCGGTCAACTGTACTGCTTCAGCATCAAATCCCAAAAGGCCGCCTGGAACAAGGACCTGATAAAGGACTTCGGCGCCAGGAAAGGCGGATGGGGCTTCGGCCAGTCGCCGCTGGTCGTCGATGATCTGGTGATCGTCTCGATCCAGAGCGGCAAGAACGGCCTGGCCGCGTTCAACAAACTCACCGGCAAAGTCGCCTGGAAGTCCTGGCCGATCGGCGAAAGCGACTGCTACACCTCGCCGATGCTGACGACTATCTGCGGCGTCAGGCAGATCCTGATGTTCCAGAAAGGCGTTGTCGCAGGAGTGGATCCCAAGACCGGCAAGCTGCTGTGGCAATACGCCGGATACAGGGGCAAGAGACCGATCCCGAACCCCGTCGTAATGCCTGACGGGAAGATATTCCTGACCAGCGGATACGGCTACGGATGCGCAATGATCAAAGTCTCCAAGTCCGGCGGCAAGCTGTCGGCCAAGGAACTCTTCAAAGACAAACGCAGCGGCGCGAAGGTGCCCCCGGCGATACTTTATGATGGACACATCTACTCCAACACCGAGATAGGCGACTCATTGCAGTGCATGTCAGTCGACGGCGAGATCAAGTGGAAAACCGGCCGGAAGCTGAGCCTTTCGCTGGGAAGCCTGATCATCGCCGACGATCTGCTCTTCGTACTCGGCGGTTCCAGTGGCGTGCTGCACATGATCGAAGCCTCGCCGAAGGGCTTTAACGAACTGGCAAGCGCAAAGCTGCTCGGCGGTAAGGAAATCTGGGCTCCGATGGCCCTGAGCAACGGCCTGCTGATCATCCGGGACCAGTCGCAGATGAAGTGCATCGACGTGTCGAAGAAGTAATCCGTCGAGCGTCACCCGGATGCTTGATCTCAGTATAGAAAACTCCCCGCGAGATTCGCGGGGAGTTTCTTTATAGACCTGTCGGCAAATTGACTATGTGCGCGGCCTAGCGTCTGCCGCGTCCTCGTCTGCGGAAGGACCCGCGATAGGCGCGTTCTTCTTCTTCATTGAGTTTGCCGTCGCCGTCCTTGTCGAACCGTTTACGGTACTCGGCGCGACGTTTTTCTCTTTCGGCGTTGTCTTTGTCGCGTACGGCGGTCTCGGTGTCGTCGAGTTTGCCGTCCTTGTTCTTGTCGTAGCGGCGCAGCGTCTCTCGCTGGCGGTAGTATTCGCCTATCGGGCCGCGTTCGTCCTCGTCGATCTTGCCGTTCTTGTTCTTGTCGAATCTGTCGTAGAACTCTTTGCGGCGTTTGTCGCGGGCGGCGATTTCCTTCTCGTCGAGCTTGCCGTCTCTGTTGGTGTCATACCTGCGGTTACGGTAATACTCACTTACTGCAGCGCGTTCGTCTTCGTCGATCTTGCCGTTCTTGTTCTTGTCGTAGTTATCGTAGAACGCTTTGCGGCGTTTTTCCCTGTCGGCGCGCGCCTTGTCGCGGGCGGCGGTTTCGGCTTCGTCGAGCTTGCCGTCTTTGTTCTTGTCGTAATACTGGAGTTCGCGGCGCGCCTGGTAGGCCTTCCTGGCCGCGTCTTTTTCGGCCTCGCTCAGCTTGCCGTCTTTGTCGGTGTCGTGCTGTTTGATCGATTCGGGGCGGTCCCAGTATGAACCCCTCGACGAATCGCGACTGCTGCGTCGTCGAACCGAGGCGAACTTACCGGCGGCCAGCGCCTTATTCGCTGCGGTGCGTTCGTCGCCGGCGAGTTTGCCGTCTTTGCTGGCGTCAAATGCGGCCAGCACGCGTTTGCGCAGATCGCGCCGGTACGCATCGGCCTCAAGCCAGTCGATCTGCTTCTTGCCGTCTTTGTCGAATGCGACAATAGTGGACCATTTCTCGAATGACCTTACGAATCCCTTACCTTTGGTCTTGTCGGCGTTGAATTCTTCTTCGCTCAGTTCGTTGTCCTTGCCGGCGGCCGTGAAGAAAAGCGTCTTCTGCCCCATCGGCTCGTACGGATCTACTGCGTTCTTGCACAGATCCACGTCGGCTTTGTCGGCCGCCCCGACCGGAGCGACGGCTCCAAACAACACCAGCAGTCCAATTGCTGCGATAATCTTCTTCATTCGATGGTTCCTTTCGAGTTATGGATTATATAAAGCCGTATGTCATAGTGGTAAAATTACAACCCAACAAAGGTTTAGTGCGCCCAATATCGGCTCGGTAACCCAAAAAAACAGAAAACATTTATCCGCCGTTTTCCCGCATCGTCGCCATATACGTAATTGCCCGGCAAACGCAGGCTAAAGTACGCCAGAATCAATTCTTCCATAGACTCAAAGAGGCCGTATCTACTTCTTCTTGGGTTTCACAACGATCTTGCCCCAGGCTTCAACTTCGACAAACGCTGCGTATTTCCTGGCCTTGTTGGGGACCAGAGTCGTGAACTTAAGGGAAGTGACCACGCGTTTCTTGATCTTGAACTCCTGGCGATCGCCGTTGTATTCCGGCTTGATCGTCTCCTTCGAGCCGTCGGAGAATTCGACGGTGGCTTCTTTCCAGTAACCGCCCTGGCGTTTGTTGAAACGCCCGACGATTACGATCTTGTCGATCTCGACCTCTCGGCCGAAGTCGACGGCAAGTTCCGGCGCCGGATGCTTTCCGCCGGGCAGATACGGACCCCAGCTCTGGCGAGGCCAACTGTGATGATCGCCTGTGGCTTCGACGAATCCGTCGATCGCGGTCTTGGCCGAAAAGACCGCAGCTTCGCCCCATTCGCTGTTGGAACTCGCATGCGGATACGCCGCAGATTTGCCGCGCGGGTCCATCGGGTTGACCGCCAGATTGCGATAGGCTCCGACTTCCTTGTCAGTGGCCTCGCGTGCGGTGATCACGTGTTTGGCGCCGGCGAAGGCCTTCGGCGGATGCGGATACTTCTTGGCGTATTTGCCGACGGGCCAGAGCGGTATGGGGAAATCCGCCGTCTTCTTCGGGCAAAACAGCAGCGCTTCGGCGTAGTGCTCGTCAACCTTGATCGCCATGTTCTCCGCGCCGGTCACAACGATCCGATCGCCCTTTTGGTACTTGCGGTCCAGTTCGAGTTTCCCGCTTGTCGATTCCTTGACGGTCTTGCCGTCGGCGTCGATCAGAGCAATCTTGATCTGGGCCTTCTTGGTTTCGACAGCCGACGAAGTCACCGCCATGCCGAACGCCAGCGCGACTGCAACGATTGCGATGATGGTGTTACGGTTCCGTAGTGCGTTCATTGTTTTCTCCTGAAGTTCGTGACGCTGGGTAAAACGTCACGCCGCCCTGTTTCTTGCCAGCTGATCGGCGTATTTGACTTTCTTGGCGCGCCATCGCAGCCACGACAAGTCCCTGGGAACGGCGCCGAGCTTGACGGTTACAGTCTTGTACTTCCCGCCTCTGCGGAACTCGATCTTCACTTTGTCGCCGACATCGTGGCCCGTAACAGTGCGCAGCAGCTCGCCGGTGTCAGCCATTCGGCGCCCGTCGAGCTTTACGATTATGTCGCCGACCTTCAGTCCGCCTCGATCAGCGGCGCTGCCCGGGACAATACGGAGTATCTTCAACCCGTCGACCTGCTTTGCCAGTTGCACGCCGATGTACGCCTGGTTGGCCGAAAGCCGCAACGGAACGTCCTTGAGCTTTCTAGCCCACTTCAGCCAGTCGGCCTCGATCTTGTCCAACGGCTTGCCGATGACTTTTTCGATAGCTTTGGCGCCTGTGGGATCGTCTTCATATCCGGCTTTGTAGGCGTCGTACCATTTCTTCAGCAGCCCCTTTTCGTAAAGGTACATGAAAATGTACCGACCCTGCGGATACGCCACGGAGCTTTTCTTCATGAATTCGGCGTGCGAGAGCTTGAAAAACTCTCGCCAGGGAATCTGCCTGTCCCTGCGCAGGACGCTCCTCAAAACGTTGGCTCGATGGTTCGGTATCGGCCTGGCCGTTCCGTTTACCAGCTTGGAGCTTTCAAACAGCGTCGCCAACCCCTCGATAACCCATATCGGATGCATGTGGCCTATCGCCGCCTGGTCTGCGAAGTGCAGCGCGTGGGTGAACTCGTGGGTCAGGACCATGCCGATCGAGCGAACGGTCAACTGGCGATTCATCGGGTCGTACGCCCCGCCGAGCCGTCGCGGAAGATTCTTGGCCACGCGCGGTATGACGACTGTCACGTATTCGTCAAAGCGATTGTCGAACAGCGTCTTCCACTGCGCAGCGGCGTATTTCGAAAGCGAGACCTTCAGCTCCTCCAGCGTGCGTGTGTCAATATCAGTAGCGAACACGAGCTTGTTGGCGTGGTCTATTTCGCAGATAAACTCATCGCCGAACCGCTTCTTCAGCGTGGCCAGGATCTTCGCCGCCCGGCCGCGCTGGATCTTGTCGCGACGCACGAGGATCTTCTTGTAGCCGGCCAGTTTTCGCAGCGGGTCGAGGTCCGGGTCCTGCTCCATATACGCAAACGACATGTACCCGTTGTTGATCGCACTGTTCAGTTCTTCGATCGCCTTGTCGAACTTCTCCCGGCGGCTGTACAGACACGCCATGTTGTAATGGGCGATATCGTTCTTCGGATCGATCTTGAGTATCTCTTGGAGCTTGGCCTTGCAGCGATCGAAGCGTCCGGCCTTGAAATGTTCGATCGCCTCGCGGTTCAGCGCCATGATCCTGCGCATTTTGGCCATGTGCGCGCGGGCTTTGCGCTGGATGGCGGCTTTGTCTTCCTTCGAGGGCGCCTTGGGCTTGCCAGCGACTAACCCCGGCGAGGCGAGGAACAGCGAAACAGCGATGATCGCCGTCAGTGCGTTGGTCAGTAGGTGCGTTCGTCTCATTTCGAATCCTTTATCTCGCTCGACTCCATTCGATACATACTACATCGGCTGATCATCTCTTCTGCAGCCTGCGTTTCAGTTGGGCCTGGTGGAGGTCCTTGGGGATAAGCGCCTCGGGTTTGATCGCTTCGAACCAGATTCCGCCGGGAACGGTCTGCGACGGCTTATCTGTTTTTACGCCTATCAGGTTAATCGACGGCGGCCCGAATCCGCCTGGATGCTTCTGTGGTTTTTTAGCCCGAATACCCCAGAATGTCCCGCCCCCCCCGCAATTCCTGCCCAACGATCGGCCGCCGCCGCACTTCCACATGCGCCCCCCGGAGCCGAGGTCGAGATTCGTAAACAAGTTCGCAAACGGAGCCCGCTTGTGATGATCGAAACACAGGTCCTCGCCGCGCCCGTTGGACGCCACGTTGCCCCAGGTTCGCGAGACGGTTATGTCGTGGACAAACTTCATCCTGACGTCGAAACGCGTAACCAGATTGTCGCTGCCGCCCATCGTCAGGCCGTGGTGGCCGAACAGACCTCGCCTGTCGGTCTTGCATCCGACGGTTTCCAGCAGTATCCCCTCTACCGTGCAGAACCGGCCCCGGGCGTAAATCCCGCTGTCGGCGTTGACGATTCGGATATTGCGAGCCCAGCAGTCGACAACGGCGCCAAACTGGATCGCATTGAAGCCGAGTTCAGTAAAGTGGCCTTTGTACTGTCGTTTCGGGAACAGGAAGCAGAGATTCTCGATCCCGCACTCGCTGACTGTTGGGTTGAACTGCAGAACTCTCGGGTTCCAGTCCGGATGGATCTCCAGCGGCAGATACCGATCGACGGTCATTTGACCCTTGCCGAGCGACACGACGCGACAAGGCAGGGAAACCCGCGTAGAACCGGCGCGAATTTTGCGAGTATCGCCGGGGTCTGCGGAATAAAGATGCGAAAGGAGCGACTTTTTCTTGTCGTCTCGAATACTGATCTGTATTCGCTGTCCCGGTTTCAGGTTCTTTGTCGAGGCGACTTTGTAGGTCCGCTGGCCTCGCCTGGCCCGAGCCGTTATCGTCGTAAGCGCGCCGGACCTGATGACGCCTTTGAAAAATATAAATCCGCCGCCCCAGGAGTAGTTAGACGTGGGACGACCGCTGGTGGTCTGGCCCATGTTCGGCTTGATGTCGTTCAGCGGTTTGGGGAAGACCAGGAATGTCTTGTCTGTCCCGGCGCCTCGCAACACAACCCCGCTCTTGGCGACTTCGATGATCTTCGTGATCTTGTATCGCCCCGGCGGAATGTAAATCGCGCCGCTCTTGACTGCAGCGATCGCCTTGACGAACGCTTCGCTGTCGTCGGTTCGCCCGTCGCCTTTGGCGCCGAACTGTTTGACGCTGGCGACCTGCTTGATCGTCGGGATCGCTTTTTCGCCGCTGTGGTATCCTGCGTGCGAGAAGTCCGGCAGGCGTGCGGAGGGGTTCCACTTCTCGCCGGACCGGCCGAAGAGTTTCGATACGTTTTGACCGGCCGAAGCAAACCCTGCGCCAAGCAGCAGGATGCACGTCGAGGCCAGTAGTCTCTGGAGGCGGTGAGTCCGGTCCACAAATATTTCCTTCCAGGGCGTTGAGGGATGGCGATACCAACCGCCACATTCTTCTGGTATAGTATAACAGATTGCAAGCGGTTTTTTTAGCGACTGGAGAGTAGAAATGCAAAGCAAACAACTTAATCGACGCGGTTTCCTGAAGATGATCGGCATGTCGGCGGCAGTTGCGGCCGCGGCTCCGACGGTAGCCGCACCGGCGAAATCCGCCAAATCGGCCAAGCCTAACTTCATCGTAATATACGCCGACGACCAGGGATACGGAGACCTCGGCTGCTACGGGTCCAAGAAGGTCAAGACCCCTCATATCGACAAGATGTGCGCCGAAGGAATGAAGTTTACCGACTTCTACGTGACGGCTCCGGTCTGCTCGCCAACGCGATCGTCGCTTGTCACCGGTTGCTACCCGCGCCGCGTCGGGATGCACCAGCACGTGCTGTTCCCCCATTCGAGCCGGGGTCTGAACCCCAGCGAAATTACGATCGCCGAACTGCTCAAAAAGCAGGGATACGCAACGGCGTGCGTGGGCAAATGGCACATGGGACACCAGAAAAAGTTCCTGCCGACCAGCCAGGGATTCGACTACTACTACGGTATTCCGTTCAGCAACGACATGTGGCTGCCGGCGAATATGAAGTACGCCGCCGACGCCAAACTGCCCGAAGGCTTCACTGACGAGCAGCGCAAAAAAGGCGAACGAAGGCGTAACGACGTGCCGCTGATGCGGAACGAAGAGGTGATCGAATACCCCGCCGACCAGGGCGAACTGACCGAACGCTACACTCTTGAAGTCGTCAAGTTCATCACCGAAAACAAGGACGGACCGTTCTTCGTCTATCTGCCCCACACCATGCCCCACTACCCGCTGCGCATTTCGAAGAAGTTCAAGGGCTTCACCGGAGCCGGAATGTTCGCTGACGTCATCGCGTGCATCGACTGGGGCGTCGGCGAGATACTCAAATCGCTGAAGGACCTCGGCATAGATGAGAACACGCTGGTGATCTACACGTCAGACAAC
>CAYMSH010000192.1:0-12009 GCA_964392945.1 uncultured Planctomycetaceae bacterium
CGAACCAGCGCTGGTTGACCGGATATGCGAACCTGCCGGGGCGGATCCATGGCGACCCGGCCGGCCAGATACGAAGGCGCGCGTCCTTCTCCATCGCCCATACGTTGGTCTTCCGATCCAGATTGGAGCCGTATCCGCGCGTTACCGGACAATCGATCTGCACGCATCCCACGGTTTTGGGAAGATTGTACGTAGCACAGACCAGTTCGGCCCGCGCCGAGTCGACCTCGACAGTCGCCACAGCCCGACGCACCGCATTTCGCATCTGGCAGCGATGCTCTTTCAAGCCGATCAGTTTGACTACGACGGTCTTACCATTGCTGAGTTTGACACTGGCTGACTGCCCCACGTTCAGATCGACTGTTCGAAACAGCGGTTCGGTCTGCGGCCCGGCGGCCTGGAGCGGGATAGTCAGCAACATAACGAGGCCCATGATGCATCTGGTCACAATCTATTCTCCTGCCAGACGGCGGCGCCTGACGCTATTATTCCAAACGGCTGCATTTGCGATATCCTACATTCACTGACTCGCCGATAAAACCGTTTCTTTCAAGACCAGCGGCGATATCCGCCGATGAATCGCGCAGAGCACCAGTGATTACGGAGACCTGACATGACAAGAACATTCACCCAACGCGTCCAGACCGCCGCCAGCGCCGGCTGGTGCACCATCATCATCGCCGTGATATGGCTATCGCTGACATGGATCGGAAACCTGGCGATGCAATACTACCAGCCCGGCTGGATACAGACCCTCTGGGGCGGGAACATAACGTGGGACAAGATCAACTGGGTTGTGATCATGTTCACCGCGGTAGTCAAGGTGATCCTCTTTACGCTGGTGATGATCACGATATGGCTTACGATCTGGGGCCGGAAACTCGGCAAGCTCGGCGAGTGATGACTACTTGCCTATCTGCTCCTCGTCGGTATCGAGCGTCTTGACAATGTCTCGTACGCGCGATGATACGTCGTTAAGGCGATACTCGATCGAGTTGAGTATCCAGAACTGGAAGTGATCGATCTTCGACTGCCTGTGGATCATCCAGACGATCTTGATCGAGACGAGAAAAACGCCCAGCGAAAGAGACAGCATCGGCGGCAACACATCCTCGGCTACATGATACATGTGGCGTATCACGTCAAACACAAAGAGCGTCAACACGGCCAGCACGAATACGGTATTCACTATCGACTCGGCGCGCGTCGAACCCTTCCCGCCGATCTCCCCGACCACAGCCCGGATCTTCTCCTTCTCGGCCTGATAATGATGCAGTTCCTCCACCAACAATGGAGAAATGTCCACATCCGCTAGACTCTCGCTGTCATTCTTAGCCACACTACTCTCCCGGACAACTGATACTCACGGAATTCCTACCAAAATGATACATGATTAATCTTAGCCGAACGACACACAAATTTCCACTTTTGCCAAAGATATAGTAACCGCCGGATCATCAAGCCTTTACAGCTTCTCGATGACCATCGCGGTTCGGCACGGGAGATAGAACTGGATGCTGTAGGCGTCCAGGTCTTCGTCTGACGGTTGGGTAAAGTACCGCTGATCGGAGTGGAGGCGCCCCTGTCCGCCGAAACGCGGCTCGTCGGTATCCAGGATCAGGCGATATTCGCCGGGCTCGATCTTAAGCGCGTAATCGACTACGGAATTCGTCGGGTGGAAGTTGAACAGCAGCACAAGCGGTCCGCGTCTCATCGCCAGGATTTTGTCGTCGTAATGGTCCAGCAGGTGCTCGGCGGCTTGTGAGGTCACATCATTCCGCGATGCCACAGCTTTCAGCATCGCGATGTCGAAGTCGGCCAGGAAATGGTACTTCAGATCCTTCGAATCACGCAGGGACCACTGGCGCCGCGCGTAGTGGTATGACCAGTTGTTGCCCTCACGCGGGAAGTCGATCCATTCGGGATGCCCGAACTCGTTGCCCATGAAGTTCAGGTATCCGTCGCTCCCGGCCGCCAGCGTCGCCAGGCGCATCATCTTGTGCAGCGCTATTCCGCGCACGACGGCCAGGTGCTCGTCATCGACGCCCATATTCGTGTAGACGCGCGAATCGATCAGTTCGAACAGCATCGTCTTGTCGCCTACGATCGACTGATCGTGGCATTCGACATAGGTTATCGATCGCTCGTCACCGCGCCTGTTGGTCAGTTCGCCCCAGAGCGCCCCGGGGTCCCAGTGCTCGTCAGGCAGTTTCTTTACGATCTTGAACCAGTGGTCGGGAACGCCCATCGCCAGGCGATAGTCGAATCCGCAGCCGCCCTGTTCTATCGCCGCCCCGAGACCGGGCATTCCGCTGACATCTTCGGCAATCGTGATCGCGTCCGGCCGCAGCGTGTGGATCAGTTTGTTGGCCAGCGTGAGATATGTCATCGCGTCGGGGTCTACGGTTTCGTTGAAGTAATCTGCGTATCGATCAAACGTCCTGCCGAGTCCGTGATCGGTATACAGCATCGAGGTGACACCGTCGAATCGGAAACCGTCAACGCGGTACTCATCGAGCCAGAAGCGGCAGTTGCTCAACAGGAAATGCAGGACCTGGGTCTTACCGTAGTCCAGGCACCATGAGCCCCACGCCTCGTGCCGGCCGCGCGGGCCGGCGTGACAATACTGATTCTCGGTCCCGTCGAATCGCGACAGGCCCTCGATCTCGTTACTGGCCGCGTGCGAGTGCACCAGGTCCATTATCACCCGGAGCCCCATCCCGTGGGCCTCGTCAATCAGCTCCTTGAGTTGCTCGGGAGTTCCAAACCGCGACGAAGCGGCGAAGAAACTCGATACATGGTACCCGAACGAGGCGTAGTACGGATGCTCCATGACGGCCATAAGCTGCAGCGTGTTGTAGCCGGCTTCGGCGATCCTCGGCAGGATATTCGTGCGGAACTCGTCGTACGTGCCGACTCGCCGGAGTTCCTGGGCCATGCCTACGTGCGCTTCGTAAATCACCGCAAACTCCGGGCGGTCCGGCGCCTCGTGACGCCAGCGGTAGCCCTCGGGCGGATCCCACAACTGGGCGTTGAATATCTTGGTTTCAGCGTCCTGGACCACCCGCCGAGACCAGGGCGGAATGCGATCGAGCCTCCGACCGCCGTGATGGACCTTCAGCCGATACAGACCCTCGTGCCGCAGAACGTGATCGCTTATCGAAACCTCCCACTGGCCGTGCGCACCGATGCGGTGCATGCGGAAGTCCTCGGACTCGTGCCAACCGGAGATATCTCCGATAACGAACAGGGCCTCGGCGCCGGGCGCCCATTCTCGAAAGACCCACTTGTCACCCTGGCGATGCATCCCGAAATGCTCGTGGCCGCGAGCGAAGCCGGCCAGATCGCCGGCTGAGGCGGTCAGGCACCCCTCGGCCTCGACGGCGTCGCCGGCCCGAGCACGGATAACATCCCGGTACGGTTCCAGGCACGGATCGTCGGCAAGCAGCGTTAATTTGCGGGGTTCGCTCATGGCTCTCAGAAAATCTCACTCACCGCTGACAGTCACGACAATAGTGCGATTTCGCGGTTTTATGTCGCACTCGAGCAGGAATATCTGCTGCCAGACCCCCAACGCCGGAGCCCCGTCTGAGATCGGCACGGTAAGCGACGGTCCCAACCAACTGGCCTGCAGGTGCGAATGCCCGTTGCCGTCATGCCACATCTCCTCGTGCCCGTAATCTCGTCGTGGCGGGATCAGCTTGTCGAGGATCTCAGGCATGTCTCGCTGCAGGCCCGGTTCGAACTCTATAGTCCCGATCGCGCCAGTCGACCCGATGTTGAACACGTGGACCGTGCCGGTGCGAATCTGCGAGTCGCTGACAATTCGCGTCACCGCCCCGGTCAGATCGTGCATGTCTCGATGCCCGCTGGTTGCGATGGTGATTCTATCCTGGTGTATCATGCCGGTTGATCCCTGTAGTTCTGGCCGAGCGATTAATACCATCATACGCTTCGGCGAGATTAGACTCGTTTCCGACAAAAAAAACAACCGCACAAATGTACGGTTGCTCAATTCTATCGGACCGGCGAGCGATCCGAGGCTGTTTTTCTATGCGCTTAATCGTCCAATTCGCCGTAACTCGACTCGCTGTCGGACTCATCGGATACGTTGGCGATCAGGTCCTTGCCAATGTCGTAGGCCTGGCTGGATTTGACCTTCAGCCACCCGACGACGTCGGGCTTGTCACTATCAGGCGTTCTGCCCGTCTCGTAGCCCAGCAGGAACACCGCGGACAACACTATTAATGTCAGTATGCTTTTCATTTCCCCGTCTCCTTTCAGCAACTCAATCAATCGCCCTTAGGCGGGCTGGCGGCAAACGCCGCACTGCATCTACTGTATATCTAAGATTCAAATTGGTTACAGGCAAATCCAAATACATTTCTTTTCACGATTTTTTCGCGCACCACAACCCTGGTGCAGCTAATTGCCTTCAAAGCAAATGGTTGCATCATTTTCCGCACGGGGACCAAAAAACCGACAAAATCCGAATTGTCTAGCCCTGCAGGGCCTTTTGAAGGTCTGCGTCTTTCTTGGCGACTTTTCGGGCCTGGGCCTTTTTGAAGCGTCGCAGCTTTGTCGCCATCTTCTTGTCGGATGTCGCCAGGATCGACGCGGCGTATATCGCCGAGTTCGTGGCTCCGGCTCCGCCGATGGCCATGCAGGCGACCGGGATCCCGGGAGGCATCTGCATCGTGCTCAGCGCCGCATCCACACCGACCAGCGGTCCGGAAGCCATCGGAACGCCGACTACCGGCAGGGTCGTGCTCGCGGCCAGCACACCGCTGAGTGCTGCGCTCATGCCGGCGGCAGCGATAATAACTTTGAGTCCGCGCTGGATCGCCGTGGCGGCGTATTCGTGTGCGATGTCCGGGGTGCGATGGGCCGAGATGATTCGCACTTCGTGTTCGATCTCAAACTCGTCAAGCTGCTTGAGGCATCTTTTCATGGTCTCCAGGTCGCTGTCGCTGCCCATCACCACGCCTACTATCGGTTTCTTCTTAGCCATTTTGAATCCTTGAGTTTTCTACGCTTCGAAAGTTATTGGCGAAAGTCGAACGCCACTTTTATAGCTCCGTGATCGGCCTTTCCGGCGGCCGTTGAAAACGCCTTCTGGTATTCGTCCAGCGTGAACTTGTGTGTCAGCATCCGCTCGACATCGAGCTTCCCGGCCAGCATCAAGTCGTGGACCAGTTCATACGTAGTTGCGGTCTTGTCGCCGAGAGTTTCCATGCCCCGCCCGTAGACGCCCTTGATTCTCAGTTCGGTAAACCAGATCGGCGTCAGGTCGATCCCGCCGCCGTGTCCGGTGGCTACAAAGAGCACTTGTCCGTCGGCGCGGGTCCACTTCAGCGATTCGCCGATCGCCGAAGCGCTTCCGACGCAATCGAAGACGATATCGTATCCGCCCGAGAGCATCAAGTTGCCGAATCGCACGCGTTGGACCGTCCCGCCGGTGCGTTTTGCGATCGCCTCGAACCGCTCGTCTCTTTTCGACCCGAGCCGGAAGAACTCGTCGGCGCCCAGGTGTCGGGCCGCATCGCCGAGATATTCGTGGCGATCCAGGGCGTCGATTCGTCCTTTGAAACCCGCCGCACGCAACGAGGCGATTATCCCGAGCCCCATCACCCCGCTGCCGTAGACTAGCACCCGCTCGGCGTCGGCCAGATCAGCACGCCCCACGGCGTGCAGTCCGCAGGCGATCGGGTCGGTGAGCACGGCCTGTTCGTCAGAGAGCCCATCAGGGACCGGAACCAGTTGCGATTCGTGAGCGACAAAAAACTCGCCGTAGGATCCGCCGGTTCGCGCGTTGTATCCTATGCTCGTGCCGGCCGGAAGCGAATACTCACCGGGCGCGTCGCCGCAAAAATGCTCGCACACGCCGAATCGTCCGTCGCGACACGATCGACACTCCGGCTCGATCCCGCGCGCCTTGCATCCGAGAGTAGGCTCTACGCAGACGCGTCGGCCGATCCATGATTCGTCGATATCCGGCCCGACTTGCCGCACGACGGCGACATTCTCGTGGCCCAGCCCGATCGGCATGGAACTGAAGCCCTGCAGTATCGAATTAGGCGGCTGGCCCTGTGCGATCAGCGACAGATCGGTCCCGCAGATTCCGCCCAGAAGCGTTTCGACGAGCACCCAATCGTCTCCGGGCAATTTAGGCGCATCGATTTCGACGCATCGCAGCCCGTTCAGCGGCGTGAGCAGACATCCGGGCCAGAACCGCTTCAACCAGAAGCACGTAGCCCAGCCGAGAGGCTTTATGTCGTAAGTAATTGCCCGCATGGTGACAGAAAATAACGGCCCGCCCCGATAAAATCAAGCGATGGCCAAACGTGCACTATCTGCTGATAACGTAAATCGCCAGGTCGGCGCTGAGGTTCGGATCCTGGCTGACCAGGCGGCCTTGCTCGGTGTCCAGTGCGATCGACTGGTGAATCGTCGCTCCCATTTCGCCGCACAGCTCCTCGAAATCCTTGATCGTCAGCACGCGGATGTTCGGCGTGTTGTACCATTTGTAGTGCAGCACTCCGGCCTCGGGCGCCTTGCCCTCGTGATAGAGCATGTCGCGGAGCTTGTAGAACCCGAAGTTCGGGAAGCTGATAATGCACTTCCTGCCGACCCGCAGCATGCCCTCGATCACGCCTTTGACGTCCTGGACCTCCATCAGCGCACGCGAGAGCACAATGCAGTCGAACTGCTTGTCGCAGAGGGTCACCAGCCCGTCGTTCAGATCGTCCTGGACTACATCGAGCCCTTTGCCAACGCAGGTGATAACGTCTTCCTGGTGAAGCTCCAGCCCCAGTATCCTGTCGTGACCGCGGTCGGCCAGTTCGGCCAGCAGATCGCCGTTTCCGCACCCCAGATCGAGCACCGAGGCGCCCGGTTCGATCAGGTCCAGTATCATGTCGTAGTCCAGGCGGTGCGGGTGGTCGGGATGGAATATATTGGACTGCTCGGCCCCGGGACCGGCGGCGGCCTGGCGGGCCTCGCCGGCCAGTGCGGCCAGGAACGATTCGGTCATCTTGCCGTAGGCGTCGATATCATCTTTGAGCAGGAACGAATCGTGGCCGCAGTCTGTCGCGATATTACAGTAGCTTACCGAACGGTCCGTTCGAACCAGCGCCTCGACAAGATCCTTCGATTCTCTCGGCGGGAAAAGCCAATCGCTGGTGAAGCTTATGACCATCCACCTGCACGGATTATCCTTGAACAGCTCCATCAGATCTTCGATCGAAGAGCCCAGATCGAACAGATCGATCGCCGTCGACAGCGTGATGTAGCTGTTGGCGTCAAACCGCTCGACAAACTCGGCGCCCTTGAAACCGAGATAGGAACCGACGGAAAACTGTCCCTCGAATTCGGCCTCGAGGTCTCGCGGCTCGTTTCGCGTGGCGTTAAATTTCTGGTGCATCGACTGGCGCGAGAGATACGTGATGTGCCCGATCATTCTCGCCAGGGCCAGCCCTACGTGCGGACCGTTGGGCTCGTCGTAGTATTGCCCGTCGTGGAAGTCCGGATCGCGCCTGATAGCGTTGCGCCCGACAACGTTGAACGCCATGCCCTGGCTCGACAACCTCCCGGAAGTCGCCATCGGAGCCACGCCCCGGAGCCGATCGGGATGTCTTGTCGCCCAGCAAAGCGCCTGCTGACCGCCGAGCGACCCGCCGGTGACCATCAGCAGTTTGCCAACGCCCAACTCGTCGATAAGGCGCAGTTGCACATCGACCATGTCGTTCATGGTGATTGTCGGAAAGTTCTGGCCGTACGGCTTGCCGGTTTGCGGATTGATGCTGTTGGGGCCCGTAGTACCGCGACAGCTGCCAAGAATATTCGGGCATATCACGAAGTACTTGTCAGTATCGATCGACTTGCCGGGACCAACGGCGATATCCCACCAGCCCGGATCGTCCTGTTCGTTGTGCATCGCAACGTGCGAATCGCCGGAAAGCGCATGACAGATCAGCACAGCGTTGTCGCCGGCCTCGTTCAGCGTCCCGTAGGTCTCGTAGGCGACGGTGACTTCATCGAGCCTGCCGCCGCGGTCCAGGTCGATCCCGTCGGCGAACGTAACGGTCTCGACGTACTTCAGCGGAGCGCCGGAGCGACCGGTGTCGCTGCTCTCAAATACATTGTCATCTGTGCTCATATAGTATCCAACCTTCGTCATTGTAGGCTGGTGTGGTCGCAGAGCAAAAACATGTCGACATACGGCCGAGGGTTTCTTGCAGTTTTGCATTGCTCGACGCGACGCCGATAACCGGCTCCGCTCGAACCACATCAGTCCCTTTCGGGCTGGCTGTGGCACCTTATTGCAGTCGTGTGACTCACAACAGGTTGCCGCGCGATCTCAGGGCCAGTACCCTCACGCGCTCTCGATGCCAAAGACTTATAGTAGCCTCCCGAGACGCACCGGGTCAAGTAGAAAAAGCGCACCGTAGAGTGCGGTATTGCTATGCGGTACGTGTTTTGTTAGGATTAGGACCGATTCGAGACACCGATACAATGAGCCCGGACAAGATTGATATAGAACAGCTGCGCAAGAGCTTACGTCGCCGCCATGCGGCCGCCGAGAAGTTGAAGCTCGCTTCGCAAGTCGAGCGCCCCGGCTCGAAGCCCATTACATACAGCCGGAATCTCAGCGGCTCAGATCGCAAACCGTCGCCTTTTGCCCCGCTGAACCCCGTCAATCTTGAGAAGACAGTCGACGGACGAGAAACCCGTGGCCCGGACGGAGCATATTCATTCCTCATCGAATCCCGCCTTAACGCATCGACCCGCGACGAGGCCGCCCTGTCAACCGCCCTGCTTACCGCGATGAGCGATTCCGACGGACCATTGCGAGGGCATCTCCTGAAAGCCGACCCGCTCGGCGGCGACAATCTGGAGCCGGAAGACCTGGCGTTTTTCGATCTGGAGACCACGGGGCTTTCCAGTTCGCCGGTGTTCCTGATCGGCGCTATGATCTGGCAAGACGGCGGGCTGGTGACCAGGCAGTTTTTCGCACGCGACTACTCTGAGGAGCGCGCGATAATTTCACTCTTCGCCGAGTGCATGCAAGGCAAGAAGCTGCTGGTTTCGTTCAACGGAAAGAGTTTCGATCTGCCTTACACCCGTGCCCGAGCCGCGGCCACGGGAGTCCGGTTCGAATACGACGGACCGCACCTGGACCTGTTGCACGTTTCACGCAGGGCCTGGAAGGCCCAACTGCCCAACTGCAAATTGCAGACGCTCGAAGCCCACATTTGCGGGCGGCACAGAACAGGCGACATACCCGGCCACGCGATCCCGCAGGCCTACCACGACTACGTACACACCAAAGACGCACGCCACATGGTAAGCGCCCTGGAGCACAACAGGCTCGATCTGGTAACGCTGGCCGAACTGATGGTTCATCTTCCGGCGGCGGAATAACTCACGCCAGCTTGCCGTCAAACGCTTCGGCGACTGCGGCGTTTGTCAGTTTGCCGTTTCGCATGTTTATCGCATCGGCGCAACCCGGGCTCTGTGCTGCAAACTTATCCACCCCGAGTGACGCAAGCTGGCGAATATACGGAAGCGTTGCGTTGCACAGGGCCTGGCTCGATGTTCGACCCACGGCGCCCGGCATGTTGCATACGCAGTAGTGCACCACTTCGTCAACGACAAACGTCGGATCGCCGTGCGTTGTCGGATGAGACGTCTCGGCGCATCCGCCCTGGTCAATGCATACGTCGACTATCGCCGAGCCGGGTTTCATCTTTGTCACGAGATCCGCGGTAAGCAGTCTCGGCGCCAGCGCGCCGGGGATCAGGACGGCTCCTATGACCAGATCCGCGGCCGTAACGTATTCGGCGACAGAATGCGGATCGCAGTGGATTGTCATAACGTTGGCGGGCATAACCTCGGACATGTATCGCAGGCGGTCTAAATTTATGTCCATCAGCACGACATTGGCGCCCAGCCCCGCAGCCAGCCTGGCCGCGTTGGACCCGACAACCCCGGCGCCGAGCACGACAACCGCCGCCGGTTCAACACCAGGCACGCCACCGAGGAGAATACCTCGACCCATCATCGGTTTCTCGAGGCACTTGGCGCCTTCCTGGACGGCCATCTTGCCGGCCACTTCGCTCATCGGCGTAAGCAGAGGCAGGCGCCCCTTGTCGTCTCGCAGGGTTTCGTACGCAACGGCGTCTATTCCGGCCGCCAGACATCCGCTGGTGAGCTCCAGCGAGGATGCGAAATGGAAATACGTGAACAGCGCCTGGCCCTGGCGCAGCATTTTGATTTCTTCGGGCTGGGGCTCCTTGACCTTGACCAGCAGATCGGCCCGCTGAAAAACTTCTTCTGCGGTATCGACAATCTCGGCTCCGGCCAGTTCGTAGGCCCGATCGGAGAATCCGCTTCCGCGCCCCGCTCCGGATTGGATCAATACGCTGTGATCGTCTGCTACGAGCAGTTCGACTCCGACAGGCAGGAGTCCTGCGCGGTATTCGTCGGCCTTGGTCTCGCTTGGCGTCCCTATAATCATATCGCTCTCCATTAATAGCGTTTACTCTGAGTTCATCGGCATAACCGCCGCTGATCCCGCTGAAAAAATGGCGTAATCCTCATCCTTGCCGCAAAGCCGGCGGCAGGTTAACATATACCTAACTTGAGAGCAGGCAGACATGGATGTTGACAGCTTTCTAAACGAGATTCGCTCCGCCAGCGGCTACGCCGACCAGATCGTGTACGTACACCAGGTCGGCAAGCGAGCCGCCAGCTACTCACAAACCGCAGCACCGTTGCGGCCGGCTATTGGAGGCATGCTCGCCGCCAGCGGGATCGAGCGTCTCTACTGTCACCAGGCCGCGGCGATAGACCATCTCCGTAGCGGCAAGAACACCGTCGTGGCCACAGGCACCGCCTCGGGCAAGAGCCTCTGCTACCAGATACCGCTGATCGAAACGCTGCTTGACGACCCAGGCGCCAAGGCGATCCTGATGTTTCCGACTAAGGCGTTGTGCCAGGATCAGTTCAAGGCGTTTCGAACGGCGCTGGATTCCGCCGGCGCCGACGGCGTTCTGGCAGGCGTGTATGACGGCGACACCCCGGCCGCTCTCAGGCGAAAGCTCCGCAGCGGCGCCTCGGTGATCTTCACGAACCCCGACATGCTTCACGCAGGGATAATGTCCCAGCACGGGCGCTGGGCCGAGTTCATCGCAGGGCTGAAATTCATCGTGCTGGACGAACTGCACGCGTACTCCGGCGTGTTCGGAGCCAATGTCGCCAACATGCTCAGGCGGCTGGCCCGGCTGCAGAACCACTACGGATCCGATCCGGTAATCGCCGCCTGCTCGGCCACGATCGCCAACCCGCGACAACTGGCCGCAGAACTGACCGGGCGGGATTTCGAACTCGTCGACGAAGACGGAAGCTCGCGCGGGCGGCGGACCTACGTATTCTGGAACCCGCCAAAACGCCGCAACACCAACTGGCGATCGCGGAAGAGTTCAAACGTTGAAGCACACCAGCTGATGGCCGAACTGATCAGGCGGAAGATATCCACGATCACGTTCGCCAAGTCGCGAATGACCGCCGAGATGATCCATCGCTACGTGAGCGAGCGTCTGGAGGAAGTAGCCCCGCATCTGGTCGACAAGGTCAGCCCGTATCGCGGCGGATACCTGCCGGCCGAGCGAAGACAGATCGAACAGAAGCTCTTCAGCGGCGAACTGCTCGGCGTTTCTACGACTAACGCGCTGGAGCTTGGCGTCGATGTCGGCGCCCTCGAAGCGTGCATAGTTGTCGGATATCCCGGCACGCTGGCGAGTTTCATCCAGCAGTCAGGTCGCGCCGGGCGCGGCGATCGTGACGCCCTTGTCATCCTGATCGGCATGGACACCACGGTCAACCAGTACATCATGACGCACCCGGAGTACCTGTTCGATCGCCCTATCGAGCAGGCGGTCATCGAGCCGGACAACCCGTTCGTCACGCTGGGGCACCTGCGATGTGCGGCCCACGAACTGCCCCTGG
>CAYMSH010000193.1:0-12000 GCA_964392945.1 uncultured Planctomycetaceae bacterium
GTTGACCGGCACCGGTATGGGAGTCGGCACACCCGAATATATGGCGCCGGAGCATGCGGCCAATCCCAAAAACGCCGATCATCGCAGCGATATCTACTCGCTGGGATGTACGATGTACCGCCTGCTTACCGGGCATCTTCCATACGGCGGCGAGACTGCCGTCGAGAAGGTCATAGCACAACGCGAGCATCCGATTCCGCTGCTGAGCGATCTAGTAGGCGACATACCGGATAGCCTACAGGGGATCTTCGCGCGAATGGTCGCCAAATCGCCGGAAGATCGATACCAATCCATGGACGAGTGCCTGGCCGACCTGCTGGAGATCGGCAGCCAGGCCGAGGAGTGCGACATATCCGGACTTACTAACCTGGGTTCGCCAACGGCTACAACTGTGTTCGACGAGGGGCCGCCGGACGCCGATACGGCTGTCAACGACGAGATCGAGCCGGCGCCGCCGACACTGGACGCCTTGCAGACCATCGTCGGGCCGGGTTCGAACGAGCCGATGGCCTCGGATGAAGACCAGCAGCCGATCGCCCAAGAGCCGACCGAATCGGTATCGACTCTGCATGAAGAAAGCCCCAGCGATATTGTCGAACATGCGGAGTCGGACGCGGATTCAGACTGGGGCGATGAGCCTTCAGGGCTCGAATACTCCGACATTCCTGACGAATCGAACGATAATATTGATGATGATATTGATCACGAAGAAGACTCCCGCCGACAGGATGCTGATCAGGAAGAGACCGTTGCCGACGCCCCGGATGACAACGGACCGGCCTCTGGCGGTTTTGCTCACGGCTTGAAGCTGCTCATGGCGGCTACTGCGATTGTAGCCGGTATCGCCGCGGGCCTGGTCCTACGAAGCTATTTCTCATCCAACTCTGTTCCTGCTCCCACGCTGGGGGCCCAGTGGGGCGATCTTCTGGGCGGCGTCAAGCTTGATAAGGACACTGTCGCCGGGAAATGGGACAGGCTGCTGGACGGAAGCCTGATGGCGTTCGCCGACGAAATCGAGCATTCCCGGGTGACTGCCGGGGCTCCGATCAAGCCAAACTACCAGGTTCGAATGAGCTTCACGCGATACGAAGGCGCTGGCGGGGTCGGCCTGATTCTGCCTTTGGGCTCCGGCAACCAGGTCTCGCTGGAAATCGACGGGGCCCAGGGCAAGAAATCTGCGTTGGGATCGGCCGATTACGGCGTTCGCGTTGAGGAGGACGGCCCGTCGCTGTCAGACAACGTCAGGCACACCTGCATTGTCAGCGTGGAGAACTCCGGCGATTGGACGAGAATCGCCGTAACGCTCGACGGGCGAGAACTCATCCGATACGAAGGACCCGTCAACGAATTGCATCTTTCAGAGGAGTGGGACTCACCGGCCGGTCGACTCGGATTTGGCGTGCAGCGCCACGTCAGCGCGCAGATCCACGAACTGTCGCTCCGAGCTCTCGCCGTCAGGCGACTGGCCAAGAAGCCTTCAACCCGACCGTAGTCAAAGAACATCAGGAGTCCGGCCATGGGTATCAAATGCGACGGCGGTCCGCTGGGATTGATTTCAATTGCGTCCCTGCTGCTGGCGGCACTTTCGGCGGCGGTCCATGCCGACGTGACGATCATCGACGATTTATCCGCCAGTCAGCAAGCCGCCCGGGCGGTGTGGAGCCCTATGACGGGAAGCCCGCCTGTCACCATCGCCAGAATTGACGGCAGGAATGCGTTGCGAATGGTCTGCAACTTTCGTGATACGCAGATCCCGAGGGCCTCGTGGGATCGCAAAGTTTCGCTCGATCTTACCGGCCGCAAAGGCGTGCAGTTCCTGTTTAGATCCGATCGGATCGCTTCTGTCGGACACTTCAGCGTCTACTTCCGCAGTGGATCCGGATGGTACTCTGCTTCGCTGGAGGCTCCGGGAAAGAAAGGGTGGGGCCTGGTAAGAATACTAAAACGTAATTGCGGTATTGAAGGTCAGCCGGCCGGGTGGGGCAAGATCGATACGATTCGCATATCGGCCTGGCGGGGCGGGCGAACCGACGGCGAATTCCAGATCGCAGAACTCGCGGCGTTCGGCTCCGGCGGGACGATTGCGATTATTCGCGGCGATTCGGCGGCGGCTAGGGCTCCGGGCGAAGCGAAATCCGTGCAGCAATACGCTAACGTGATCGCCGGTCTGCTGGACTCGATCGGGCTGGACTACACGATACTCAGCGACGCCGACGTATCGGCCGAGCGCCTGGCGCCGATGAAACTGGCGATCCTTCCGTACAACCCTGTCGTTCCCGGCAAGACATCCAAAACGCTTGTGGAGTACATGAGGCGGGGCGGCAAGCTGATCGCATGCTACTGTCTGCGAGGCGATCTGGCAAAGCAGGCCGGGATCCGTCCCGGGGCGCACGTGCGACAGAAATACGTCGGCCAGTTTGCTTCGATCGGTCCGGCGGAAGGAGTTCGCCTCCAGGGCATGCCCGATTCGACGCGGCAGGCGTCGTGGAACATCAACAACGCCTCGGCGATCCGGGGCTCCAGCCGCGTCGCGGCCTGGTGGCGGGACAAGAACGGCAAATCGACTCAACTGGCGGCGATTATCCTCAGCGACAAAGCCGCCTTCATGACCCACGTTATGCTGGGCGACGACCTGTGGAACAAGCAACTCCTGCTGCTGTCGCTGGCCGGCAGCCTGGTTCCGGATATATGGACCGAGGCGTCGAGAACTTCGCTTCGCAACGCGGGTAAATTTGAGCCATACGAGAACCGTCTGGCCGCGATGAGGGGTATCTCACGGGCCGCCGGTTCGAGCCGAGCGGCGCATGACGCTCTACAACGCGCCAAGGTGCTCAGCGAGAAGGCCCAGGTCCTGCAGAATATGGACAGACACGGAGCTGCGGTCACGAGCGCCGCGGCCGTGCGACGCGCCCTGATCGATGCCCACAGTCTTGCCCAGAAGCCTGTTTCCGGCGAGCAGCGAGCGTTTTGGTGTCACAACGCGATGGGCGTTAACGGCATGACCTGGGACGAGGCGATAAAGGAACTGGCCGACAACGGTTTCAACGCGATCCTGCCGAACATGCTCTGGGGCGCCGCGGCGTATTACAAATCCGACGTGCTGCCGGTCTCGTCGCAAGTGGCCCAAAAGGGCGATCAGATCGCATTGTGCCTGGCCGCCTGCGACAAGTACAAAGTGGCGTGCCACGTATGGAAGGTGAACTTCTACATGGGCCGGGCCACGCCGAAGGACTTCTCACGCAAGCTCAAAGCCGCCGGCAGAACGCAGGTGCATTTCAACGGTTCGTCGATCGGCGATTGGCTGTGTCCCTCGCATCCTGACAACCAGAAGCTCGAGATCGATTCGATGGTCGAAGTCGCCCGCAAGTACGCCGTGGCCGGATTGCACTTTGATTACATCCGCTACCCCGGCGATCACGGATGCTTCTGCGCCGGATGCCGCACCCGGTTCGAAAAGAGCATCGCGCGAAAAGTCGCCAACTGGCCCGCCGACGTTCGCAGCGACGCCGGCTTGCGAGCAAAATGGCTCGATTTCCGACGCCGGCAGATCACCACTGTCGTCGCCGGCGTTTCGCAGCAGGCTCGCAGAGTTCGCCGGGGGATCAAAATATCCGCGGCGGTCTTCCCCAATTGGCCGTCGGATCGGGACCGCATAGGACAGGACTGGAAACTCTGGTGCGATCGCGGATATCTGGATTTCGTCTGCCCCATGGACTACACCCCGCAGACAGGCTCGTTCGCCCAGCTCGTGGCCAAGCAGGTCAAATGGGCCGGTAAAGTTCCGCTCTGCCCCGGCATTGGAGCCAGCGTCTGGACCCCGCGAGCCGATCCGTGCAAAGTGATCGCACAGATCCGAGCCGCACGACAGGCCGGGGCCAGAGGTTTCACGATTTTCAACTATGCGGCCCAGGAAGCGGCCGAACTCCTGCCGGTGCTCAGCAATGGAATCACGCGCTCGAAGAACAAGCAGCGATGAAGGCGTGCTGAAGTCGGAGTTCGCGGCTTGAACGGAAACCACCTGTTAAGTATGCTGTTGGTAGGGTATGGTCTCTGCTGATTAGGGAGTTGAATCATGAATACGCAACGCGCGTGGGCCACCTTTCGTCGCCTTCTTGTTTCTCTTGCTCCGATGTTAGTTTTCCTCGCGTGCTCGGCCCCGTCGCTTGCGGTGGAACTACAATTCGGCAATAGCATCGAGTACGTCCATCCCGAAGAGGTGGAAGCGGTGCAGTACTGCCGCAAGGCCGGCATCGGGTACAACCTGAACAACCAGACCAGCAATCCCGGCGGCGGGGGGATTGTCAGGACCAAAGAGGGGCGAATAATCGTTCTTTACCTCCGCGCCAGGAACACCCTGACGCTCGAACAGCTCAAGCCCCTGAGCAAGGCCGCCTTCCTGAGCCGTTTCAACTGTCCGGCGTGGGCTGACGACAAAACGCTTGGTTTCTTCACGCACAAGGGACGTTTCCCGAAAGTCACAGGGCTGAGTATCGAGGGCGCTAAGATCACCGACGCCGGCCTGGCCGGGCTGAAGAACTTCCCGTTTATCGCTTCGTTGAACCTGAAATCGACAACTATCACAGACAAGGGAGTCCAGCACCTGAGCAAGATTCCCGGATTGAGCTTCTTGCGATTGAATTCGACGGGCATTACCGACAAAGGCGTGTCGTATCTGCCGAACCTTCCGCTCCTGAGCTTTCTGGAATTGAAGACTTCGCAGACCACCGACGCGGGGCTGAAACATCTCGGGCGCGTGCCGAAACTGCACACGCTTTATCTGGACGACACTTCCGTAAACGGCGGGGGGATCAAGCATCTGGCGCCGCTGGAGCACCTGCGGATGTTGAGCTTGAACAACACGCCGTTTAACGACAGGGGCCTGATGGAGCTCGCTGAATTCCCCAACCTGGCGAAGCTCGAGGTGCTCTATCTGGCCAATACGAAAATCACCGATAAAGGATGTCGCGCGTTTGTGAACCTGAACAACCTCAAGGTGCTCACGCTCGCCAGGACCGACACTTCGGACAAGAGCGTTCGTTACCTGAAGAACATGCCGCGGTTATACAACCTGGGACTCGGCAAGAATGTCACGGCCGAGGGCAGAAAGTGGCTGGCCGAAAACGCACGGTTCGCCTCTACTTTTCAGCAACAACTGCGCAGGGCCGCCGGCGTCGACAAGAAGACCCGCCAGAAAGCAATGGACCAGAATGCTTACCGGGCCAGCCTTAGCGGCGTCGAGGCGATCGTCTTTGCGTTGGGGCAGTCTTCGTACAATTCCAGGAAGATAGAAGAGGTGCGTCAGCAACTGCTAAAAACGAAATCCGGCGTTATCGGACCGATTCTCGACATGGCCGAGAAATCCAACGAGCCGGGCCATCCGTTGAGCAAGATAAGCAAATTCAAATGGAACTTTAACAATAGCGCATCGCAGCTTCTCATGTCGGTTTGCAGCAAGCACATGCCGATGCTGGCCGAGCAATACGCAGACTGCCCCAGAAAACGCGAGCTGATTTCACGCACGCTGGGAAGGTGCAAAGATGATCTTACGACGCATCTCGAGGCGTGGCTGGAACACAAGTCCCGCGACGTTCAAATCGTGGCGTTGCAGCAGTTGGCGCGCAGGGCCGATATTTTCAGGCTCGGGCCCGGCGCGGCGTCTCCCATGACCAGGAAGCACAATTCGTTAAAGCTGTCCCAGCGGGCCCGGAAACGAGTTTACGCTTTGCTTCCCGATGGAAACTCCGATGTGCGACGGGCCGCCAGCGCTGTGGTTGTCGCCGCCGAGGATGATGTCTCGACGAAAGCTCAAGCACTTGCCCAGGCGATCCTCCGCGTCGGGAATGGCGCCAGTTCCTACAAGATACACGAAGCTCTGTATCATCTGGCCGTACAGTTGCCGCTTGACAGCAAGGGCCTGCCGGCCGTGATCAACGGGTTCATGCTCGTGCTGCAGACTTCAAACGATACGTCGGACAAGCACATCGCCGCGAGGCAACTAGGCGACCTCGGCGGAAGATCCCGGGTAGCCCTCGACCTGCTGCATTCCGTTCGAGCAGGGGCCGACGACAAGCTTGCCGCCACGGCGGGTCTTGCCCTGGATCAGATCCAGCGATGCCCGATCACGTTCATGCGCCAGAAGAAGATACCGCTGGACGTTCAGGCCCTGGTCTTCACGCTGACGGGGTATGACAGAGAGGCGGCTGACAAAGCGAGCAAGGAGTTGGTGCGACGCGGTCCGAAGATGGTCCTGCCGCTTGCAATCGCAGCCCAGGGCGAAACCCACGAATACTACTGCCAGAAAGCCGCACGGATTATCAGCCAATGGGAACAGACCGATATCCTGCCGTTGCTGCGACCGGCGTTCAAGTGGCGCGGCAAGTACGTGCGGTTGCTCGTGATCTATTCAATCAGCCGGATGAAGTGGAGCGAACTGCCGGATATCGTCAAGCAGTCGCTCAGCGGGGTTGACGCCAAAGTACGCATACACATGCGGCACTCGCTTTCAACGCTCGCGGCCAATACGACTGGTCAGGCCTCCCGGGATCTGGCCCGACTCATTGCTGCTGAGTTAAAGCAGCCGGGTATGGATTGGCCTCTGGTCAGCAATATGACAAGAGCCCTGGGCTCGTGCTATCCGGCTTCCAACGAAGTTCCATCCTTGCTGATCGGCATTGCCAAGCAGGAGGCGAAATATGCCTCACGCTATGCCTGTGACGCCCTGGGGACGATTGCTCGCCGTCATCTGGCCGGGGCCGACAAGAGCGACGATCGCAAGGGAATCATCAAATCGATGCTCGGTCTGCTTGAAACTACAAAGGACGACGATCTGAAGAGATCGTGCATGTCCGTTCTGGCGAGGTTCGGCCCCGAGGCGAGAGAGGCTCTTCCGGTGTTGAGGCGGATACAGAAGGAAGGGGCCAGTCGCCTGGCCAGTTCGGCGTCGCGTGCGATAGCCTCCATTGATCGATCGGCCGGGCCGGCGAAGACCCCGCGCTGAGCATAATCCCGGCCTGCGAGACTAACGAGTCGCCACTGGCCTGCACCCTATGGATTACACGCCTGAGGCGGACTTTTCGCTCAGATAGTCGCGGGCGGAGAGCCGCGGGAGCCGCTTACCGCAGAACTGCTTTGATGGTAATCCCGCCGGCGTTCCTGATAGTGACCCAGTAGTCGTAGTCTTGCCTGAGCTTTATGGATACGGCCTGGCCGTGAATGGCTCGAATGCCGAGTTTCTCGGCCTTCTGCGGCTGGTGCGCGATCTGCCAGAAGTCAACGAAGATCTCACCGGACAGGGCCGCCAGGGTGGGGTCTGATTGATAAATCTCAGGCACAGTGTCGGCGCGGTCCAGAGGCGTTCCGGAACTTGGGGCCTCATCGTTTCCAAAAATGCTCTTGAAGACGAAAAGAGCGGTCCCTCGCGCCAGATCGGCGTTTTCCACGTACTGGTCATCGAACTTCACAACCCAGCAATCCACGTATGCCATGTCGCCCTGGATAACCACTTCCCGCGGGGGACCAACTGGGACCTGATCCTTGTTGAATTCGGTGAATTGCAGAGTATTGAAGATCTTGCCGTCGGTTTGCACGGTTTCGGTGACGTGGAATTTCGCTCTCCGGATATCCAGCTTCATGAGCCTCATGGCCGCGTCTTTTCTCTCGTTCTCCAGCGTCAGGGCACTGTTTGCAACCGTAAGATCGCTGTTCTTTATGGTAAGATCGCTGTTCTCTACGGTAAGAGCGCCGATTTTCTTCTTCTTGTCGGCGATCTCAGTATTTGCATCTTTTAACTGAGATTCATACTCAACGACCTTGCTTTCGAGAAGTTGTTTGTCTCGATAGTCGGAGTACAACCCCCAGCCCACCGCCAGCACGCCCGACAGGATCGCCAGCAGCACAGCGCCTTTCATTAGATCGAGAAAACTACTGCAGGCATTCGTAATTATAGACACAATTTCGTCCTCACCAAACCAGAGACCTCGCTAGACCTTCTTTTACAGTATATGATTGATTATCGGCATTATTGGACTTCAGTCAAAAGCTGAGAGCAAATAATTGTCGCCATGTCCCGGCCGAATTGTCGAAAAACGAATCGAGGCTCGCCGAGGCGGGGGGAATTCATGCGGAAATTGGGAGAATGATGACGTGTCACGAGCGACTTTAGACTCGACTTTCACATCCTCCAAAAGGATAATACAGGCTACTGATGCGGGTTTTTTCGCACAAACAGGAGATACATAAGATGCGTCTATCCAATCGATTCGCGGTATCGGCAATAGCTTCCATCCTGGTGATCGTATGCCTGGCGGGTCTGGGCTTCGGAGTCGAGGCCGGAAAGGGCAAGATCAGCTTCAATTTCGAGGGCGGCGCCACCCACGGCTTTAAGGCTGTAGAAGGCGGGAAGAAAGTTTTCGATATCTGCAAGAGCGACATTCTGCAACTCCAGGGCGACTGTGCAGTAACAACGCTCTATCTTCAAAAGCGAAAATCTGACGAGCACAGGATGATCATCGAGTCGCCGATCTTTACGCTGACCGGCGCGAAGGTCTCATTCCTCGTCGGCGGCGGCAACAGGTCCGGTGCGTGTGTTGCGATATGCGACGCCAAGGGTAACCAACAGTTCAGCGCTCGCGGGACGAACAATATCAGGATGCGTCGCGTCGAGTGGGACGGGTCCAAACACGTTGGCAAGAAACTGTTCGTGCGGATACTCGACGCCAACCTGGGCGGCTGGGGGCATATCACGTTCGACGACTTCCAGGCCAGCGGAACGATTGACGAAAAAGCCACGCAAAGCTACCGCGCCAAGCGGAAGAACATTCTGCCGGCGATGAAGAAGAAGGCTCGCCGCCGCAAGGCTCCCGCCCCGGAGCCGGTCAAACCGGCTGTTCCGGTCACCGACTCGCTCCGCGCCGCGATTGGCGATCTGGGCAAGACCTATGGCGATAAGTATCCCGCCGCGACGTTCCTGACACAACTGGATGTTCTCGCCAAGGCGATCGACAGCGGAAGCGCCGCCGAGAAGACCAAGGCCAACGCCGATCTCCTGGCGCTGCAAAAAAAGGCGCTGATCGCCAATCCGCTCATCGGCGGACAGGAAATACTCTACGTCTTCCGCAAGCAGTATCCCGGTGATCACCACAATACCGCGACGATGTTCCAGACCGACGAGATCAACACCCGCAAGTTCTCCGGCGGCGGACTGCTCAAGGCAGTCGATCTGAAGACCGGCAAGGTTCGAGTTGTTGTCGATCCGGGCAAGGACGGCAAGATTCGCGATCCGGAACTCGATTTCGACGGTAAGAAAATCGTGTTCTCGATGCGAAAGAACATCAGGGACGATTACCATATTTACACAGTCAACGTTGACGGCACGGGCCTCAAGCAGCTTACACGTACGCCTGGCGTGTTCGACATCGATCCGCTGTACTTGGCTGACGGTTCGATCGTGTTCACGTCGTCCCGCGAGCCGAAGTACTGCATGTGCAATCGCCACATTATGGGCAACCTCTACCGGATGGAGGCCGACGGCGCCAACATTCACCAGATCGGACGAAGCACCCTGCACGAAGGACACTCCAGCCTCATGCCCGACGGGCGCATTCTCTACGATCGCTGGGAATACGTGGACCGCAACTTTGGCGACGCACAGGGCCTCTGGGTAGTGAACCCCGACGGAACGAACCACGCGATATTCTGGGGCAACAACACCGGCAGCCCAGGCGGCGTGATCGACGCTCGCATGATCCCGGGCACCGAATTGTGTCTGAGCATCTTCGGATCGTGCCACGATCGACCCTGGGGTGCGATGGCGATTATTGATCGTCGAAAGGGCGTTGACGGCAGGGCCTCAGTCGTGCAGACCTGGCCGGCGGCGGCGATTAACAGCGTCGACAACGGCGGGATCGACACCTTCAGGCGATACAACCCGAAATACGAAGATCCCTTCCCGTTGAACGACAAGTACTTCATCGTTTCACGAATGGTCGGACGCGGCGACGAAATGGGCATCTACGCCGCCGACATGTTCGGCAACGAGGTCCAGTTGCACAGGGATTCGCCCGGCTGCTTCGATCCGATGCCGATCGCGCCGAGACCCCGCCCCAAGGCCTCGCCGACGCGTCGCGACTTCAAGAACAAGTCAGGCGTGTTCTACGTGCAGAACGCCTATATCGGCACGCACATGAGCAACGTAAAGCCGGGCGCGATCAAGTATCTGCGTGTTGTGGAATCGCCGCCGAAGCGCAGCTGGACTACTCAGGCCTGGGGCGGACAGGGCGTGCACTGCCCGGCGATGAACTGGCATGCGTTTGAGAACAAGCGTATTCTCGGCACTGTGCCTGTCGAGTCCGACGGTTCGGCGCACTTCGAAGTGCCCGCAGATAAGTTCATTTACTTCCAGGTCCTCGACAAAGACGGAATGATGATCCAGACCATGCGAAGCGGTACGATCATCCAGTCCGGCGAGACCCAGGGCTGCGTCGGTTGCCACGAGAACCGCGTGGAAGACACGCCGCCCCTGAAGAAAGTTCCGCTGGCGATGAAGCACCCGCCCAGCAAGATGAACGGTTGGCACGGCGAGGCCCGCAAGTTCAGCTTCCAGCGTGAAGTGCAGCCGGTGTTCGACAAGCATTGCGTCAAGTGCCACGATTTCGGCAAGCCCGGCGCCAAGAAATACGTGCTGGCCGGCGATCGCACAGTGGCGTTCAACGCTTCGTATACCGATCTCTGGTCAAATGGCGGGATCAAGTGCATCGGCGGCGGAACCCACAGGCACCAGGAAGCTTACGCCTGGGGCTCGCACGCCAGCAAGATAGTGAAGGTTATCCGCGAAGGACACCCCGAACGGAAGGACGGCAAGCAGCCCAAACTGAATCTCAGTGCCGAAGACTTCAACCGCATAGTGACTTGGGTTGACATTAACGCACCTTACTATCCCGAATACGAATCAGCGTATCCGAACAATCCCGTAGGCCGCTGCCCGATCAATTCCGGGCAGTTGAAAAAGCTCGGCCAGCTCACTGGCGCCAGGTTTGTCACTGGCAACGGACGCGGCCGGAAAGCACAGATCGCGTTCGATCGACCCGAGATGAGCCCGTGCCTGCAGAAGCTCGACAAGACCTCCGCGAAATACAAGGAAGCGTTGGCGATTATCCAGGCCGGTAAGGACATGCTCAAGAAGACACCGCGTGCGGACATGGAAGACTTCAAGCCGTGCGACGAGCACGCAAGACGGCTGGCGAAATACCATCGCCTGATGGCCCTGGAGGCCGCGAACCGAAAGGCTATCCTGAACGGGACGAAGCACTACGATCCGGTTCCCAAGCCGGAACCTGAAAAGAAGAAGTAATCGCAATCAGCGAAATATATCGAGAGCGTCAAGCGTTCTTGTAATAGATGAGGATTAGTATCGAAACCTTCCTTCGCCGGAAGAAACTCTTTTGACAAAGGCTACTGAAATGAAAGACTACACCAGACGCGACGCATTGAAACTAACCGCCGCCGGAGCGGCATTGCTGGCGGGCGGATCGAACTTCGCACAGGCCAACTGCGGAACCTGCGGGCCCAAGGGCAAGAAAGTCGCCCCGGTCAAGAACGTACGCATCGCACTGCAGCTTTACTCGGTGCGCAGAAGCTGCGGCAAGGACTTCGACGGCGTACTGGAAAAGGTCGCCAAGATGGGATTCTCCGGCGTGGAATTCGCCGGCTACCACAAGTACGGCGGAAAGCCCAAGGAACTGAAGAAGAAGCTCGACGATCTCAATCTCGTCGCCGCATGCACGCATATCGGCACCGGTTCGTTCACCAATCCCAAGAGCATCCAGAAGACAATCGACTTCCACAAGGCTATCGGATGCAAGTACCTCGTGGCGCCCGGTGATGGGGCGTTCTGCCATCCGGAACGTTCGAAGAAACTCGCTGACGATTTCAACAAGGCCGCCGAAACACTCAAGAAGGTCGGCATGTACTGCGGATATCACAATCACTCCCGCGAAATGAAGA
>CAYMSH010000194.1:0-11982 GCA_964392945.1 uncultured Planctomycetaceae bacterium
TGGCGGCCCTGCCGGTGCTCGTCGCAGCGCAGCTCAACCGCGGGCCGGCGGATCGACCCTCGCATACGCCGCGAATGAGCGACTTGCGTGAATCCGGATCAATCGAACAGGACGCCGACGTAGTGGCCCTTCTTCACCTGGAGGACTACTATCATCGCGGCGAGCCGGACTACATCCCGACGAACATCACCCAACTGATCATCGCCAAGCAGCGAAACGGCCCCACGGGCATCGTGGACCTGACATTCCGCCCGAACTACACCAGATTCGAAACCGCCGCGCCGACGTATTGATTCTCAGTCGGCCCGGCGCGGAATCCATATTCGCATCGCCGAAAGTCCCCGGTTGGCCCATACGTTGTACGGTATGGCGTTGAGCTTAACTCGCTTGCCGTCGCGGTCGATCCCGTCGCATGTCAACCGCACAATCCCGCCGAGCGCCTTGTCAGGCGACTCTGCGAACTTCGCATCGCCGGGAAGCGTCACGGCAAACAGATCGACATTCGGATTGTCCGCGCCTTCCAGGCAGTAGACCAGGGGTCCGCGGAAGATCGCGATCTTGCCGAGTTGATCCGGGACTTTCGCATTTCCGGCCACAAGGCGGACTTTCATCGGAAGCGTCAGCTTTACGACATCTCCGGGGTTCCATTTCCGATCGATCTTCAGGCGAGTCCCGGCTCTGGCCGGCCCGATGGATTGTCCGTTGCATACGGCCTCGGCGCCGTCGGCCCACGCCGGTATTCGCAGCGACAGGGCGAACTTGCCGACCGATCTGACGGTGATCTCCACATCGCCGCTGCGCGGGTAGTCGCTGTCCTGGACCAACTCAACGTTCTGCGATCCGACACGGGTCTTGAGCGTCGAGGAGTTGTACATATTGATCTGCACGCCGGAATCGTCGGTAGTGTAGATATGCCGCTGCATCGACCCCAGCAGGCGGTGTATGTTCGGCGGGCAGCACGGACATCCGTGCCACGGCTTTCTGGCTGCGCCTTTCTTGGTCTCCATGCGGTTGGAGTAGAAATACTCGGTCCCGCTCAGCGAAATGCCCACGAGCGTGGCGTTATAGAAGCATCGATCCATGTAGTCAGCGTATTTCACATCACCTGTGGCCAGCAGCATGCGATGGTTCCACAGCACCAGCGAAAGCGCCGCGCATGTCTCGCAGTAGCTTCTTGCGTTGGGCAGTTCAAAAGCCTTGCCGTATGATTCGCCCGGACCGCCGGATCCGACTCCGCCGGTGATGTACATCTTGCGCTCGTGTACGTCGCGCCACATTTTCTCGAGTTGCGCCAGCATATCGGCCCGGCCGTACTCCATGTAAACGTCGGCGCCGCCGCACAGCAGGAGCGTCTCCTGAACTGCGTGGCCCCAAATCTCCTCAAACTCCCAGAAGCCGTACTGGTCAAGCGTGTGTTTGGCCAACTCGAGATACTTCCTGTCGCCGGTAACGCGATACAACTCCACGAGCGCCATTTCGTGATCCGGATGCTCGTACTTGAGATTCGGACGATTGCCGCGGTTTCGCGTGTACGGCATCATCTTCGGAGCCGAGAACTTTTCGCAAATCAGGTCAGCAAAGCGAATCGCCGCGTCCAGCATCGTCCTGTCGCCCGTGGTTCTATACCAGGCGATGGCGGCCTGGGTGAAATGTCCAAAATTGTAAAACTCGAAGCGATTGTTCGGCAGGAACCTGTTGTTGGGGTTTTTCTTCTTTATCAGCGGATTCTCGTAGTACGTATTGAGGTAGCCGTCTTGGCATTGAGCCGAAAGAATGTCCGCGTTGGTCTTGGCGAATGCCTTGGCGATCTTTTCGCTGCGGGGGGCGTAGTAGCCTCCGGCCTCGACGAGCTTGTAGACAAACTCGTTGCAGTTGGCCCAGCCAGAATGCTTCTTGTCCTGCTTCCCTGCGACAATGCGGAAGTTTTCGATAAAGCCGTGGGCTTCAAACTTGTCGAGATAGTCCAGCACACCGCGGTCCATTGAGCGTTGGATATACGGCAGCAGGTATCCGCCGGTAATCGCGGTCTCCGACATTTCGACGGGTTTGAGACGCGCGAATTTGTATGCAGTTCGAATGCTCCCGGGCGACTGCCGCGGCGCAGCACAGCCAGCGTGCGTAAACGTCGCTGCAATCAACGCCGCAAGAATGACAGTTCGGCCTGCGTGCTTCACCAGGCGGGTACGGCTTGCGGTAATGCTCATAAACAGTGCTCCCAAACGCGCCTGTCTGCAGGCTCTATATTCAGTCAAACTTGTTTTTGACGGTCCGGCCAACTAAACTGTCGGTTTGCATCGCCTGACCATCTGACACGATCAGCAAAGCATAGGGCCTTATGTTTAAAGTAACAAGATACGGACTCAAGATAATCGTCATCGCCACGGTAGCTGCGGTCTCCACGCTTGCGTTGGCTGGGCTGTTCTGGAGCGTCCTGCCCTGGTGGGCCCTGGTCGCCATAATAGTCCCGGACCTGCTCCTGTACGGCTGGGTTCTCTGGTTCTTCCGCGATCCGGAGAGAAACACCCCGCAGGATGAGGGGCTATTCATAGCCCCCGCCGACGGACGAATAGCCGACATAACCAATATCGGGCCTGACAGCGAACTGGCTCGTGACGGTGTGCGGATCGGCATCTTCATGAATGTCTTCAACGTACACCTCAGCCGCAGCCCGGTCGATGCGGTAGTCAAATCGATTGACCATAAACCGGGCCTGTTCCTTGACGTGCGAGACCCGCACGCCTCGGAACGAAACGAATCGACGACGATACGCCTGAAGTATCAACACGACGGCGCCGAATACCCAGTAGTGGTCCGCCAGATCGCCGGCCTGGTCGCCAGGCGCATCGTAACGGACCTGTCCGAAGGCCAGGCGATCACCCGCGGCCAGCGGATCGGAATGATCAAGTTCGGATCACGACTCGAACTTCTGGTCCCGACAGAACTGATCGGGACAGTCTGTGTCGATATCGGGCAGATCAGCCTCGGAGCCGAAACCGTGCTGATCCAATCAGCCAAGGGAGGCGCCCAGTGACGCCAACAAACGATCAGACAACCGACGATCGCCCCACGAAGGCCCAACGCCGCGAGAAGCGGGCCGAACGCCGACGCAAGCGAATCGTCGCCAGCATCGCGATACTTCCCAGTCTGCTGACATTGTCCAACGGTCTGCTGGGCTTCGCCGCGATCGCCGTGGCCACCCGGCAGGAGCCGATCTTCGCCGACGCACTGTCGAATCAGGCGTTGGCGGTCTGGCTCATCGTCGGCGGCATGCTCTGCGACATGCTGGACGGACGCGTGGCCAGAATGACTCACCTGACCAGCGACTTCGGCGGACAACTCGACAGCATGTGCGACATCATAAGCTTCGGCGTCGCCCCGGCGATCGTAATGCTCAGGACCGCGGTCCTGACGATGCACGAATGTCTCGAAGTTGATGAGAACCGAATGTTTGAAAGAGCGATCTGGTGCTGTGCGGCGATATACGTGGCGTGCGCCATTGTCAGACTCGCCAGATTCAACGTCGAAAACGAACCCGACGAATCGGCCCACATGGACTTCAAGGGCCTCCCTTCGCCGGGAGCGGCGGCCGGTCTGCTGAGCCTGGTCCTGCTGTTCGAGCATTTCAGGAACAAATCGCCCGGCGGATGGCTTGCTAATTCACTACTCAAAGCCGAATGGTTCGCCGGCGACTGGCTGCTGGCGCTGGTGTCGATCGCACTGCCGATAGCGGGAGCCGTGATCGGCCTGCTGATGGTTTCGCAACTGCCGTACGCGCACCTGCTGAACAAATACATGCGAGGCAAGAAGCCGGTCAGCTATCTGGTCAAAGTGATCCTGATCATTCTGGCGATCGTGGTGATGCCCCTGGTGACCCTTACGATCGCGACGCAAATATTCGTATTCTCGGCCCCAGTCAAGGCGATCATGGCCAAGATACGCGATCACGCCAGGCCGAAAGAAGACCCCGCCAGCCGGCCCCCTGTCGATCCGGCAACCTAGGCTGCGTCGCTAATCCCAACGAACGTCGCGGAGCATGGCCTGGATCGTGGTCTTGCCCCGGAATGTGTTCAACTGCGGTTCGAACGCCACGTCGACAACATTTACGCCGACAAGTGCGTCGGCCAGATCGCCCATACCAAAGCCAATAGCCCGTATGCTGGCCCCGTCCTGGCTAAGGGTCATGCTCACTGTAGTGCCGGTCTGTCCGATGCGGCGAGGGGGCACAACCACACGACAGCCCCTGGCCGCGACTACCGGAGCGGTGTTGCCGCGTCCAAACGGGGCCATCTGCGACAGGCCCTGCACCGTGTTGTAATTCAACTCGCCCAGAGTCGCCGTCGCGTCGATCTGCAGAACCGGCGTCATCTGCTCGTCGCTTATCTGCGACGATGCGTAGCTGACGAACGCATCTGAAAACGCGGCGAGTTTCTCAGGGGCGATCGTAAGCCCGGCGGCCATTGCGTGACCGCCGAATCCTTGGAGATGCTCGCCGCACGCCGTCAGCGCGTCGTATATATTGAATCCGTCAATGCTCCTGCAGGACCCGCGAGCCTCATCGCCGTCCAGAGATATGACAATCGCCGGGCGATTGTAGCGACCGACCAGTCGCGAGGCCACTATCCCGATCACCCCGCCGTGCCAGTCGGTGCTTGCGACGACAATCCCGCGGCGATCTGGGGTCACCAGTGATCCGGTCTCGATCATCTCAAAGGCCTGTGCGGTGATCTCGTCCTGCACTTTGCGGCGTTCGGTGTTCTGCTTGTCGAGATACTGTGCGATCTCCCAGCTCTTTTCGGCCGACGCGCCAGTGAGCATTTCGACAGCCAATCTCGCATGTCCCATCCGTCCGGCCGCGTTCAAACGCGGACCCAACACAAAACCAACATGATAAGCGTCCAGCTTCTCACCAGTCAGTCCGGCCGATTCAACAAGAGCCCTGAGCCCTACGTGCTCTGTGCCCTTGAGCCCTTTAAGCCCGAACGCCGCCAGCACTCTGTTTTCGCCGAGAAGAGGCACCACGTCGGCGATAGTTCCAAGCGCCGCAAGGGACGTGGCGTCCAGGAGAAACTGCCGCATCTTGTCGTCGACACGGTTCGATCCGCAGATCACGCGCGCAACTTGCCAAGCCAACTTGAACGCCACGCCGGCTCCGGCCAGATTGAGATTGGGGTACTCTCGCCCCGGTATCGCCGGGTGCACGATCGCGTCGGCCGGCGGAAGCTCGGGCCCCAGAGTATGGTGATCGGTTATAACGATTTGAACTCCGGCATCCTTGGCGCGGGCCACGGGCCCGACGGCCGACACGCCGCAATCGACGGTGATTATCATCCCCGCCCCGTCCTGGATGAGCTTATCGACGGCCTCGGCGTTCAGGCCGTAACCTTCCTCGAGTCGATGGGGAACATAGTAGTCCACCTCGGCGTTAACCATTTTCAGGATTGCGTGCAGGATCGCCGTGGCAGTAATGCCGTCTACATCGTAGTCGCCGTAGATCACGATCTTCCGATTCTCGGCGACTGCTTTTGCGATCAGTTCGGCGGCCTCGACAGCGCCGCTGAGTAGTTCCGGATCGTGCAGATCGCTCAGTTTCGGTTCGAGAAATCGCCGGGCGTCATCCGGGTCGTCCAGACCGCGATTGTGCAGTATCTGTGCGGTCAGCCGGTTTGTGCGAATATCCCGCCCAAGCGCATCGGCACCGTCGAACGGTTCGGCGATCTCCCATCGCAATCTATTTGGGCTCCAACTGCTTCTAGCCATTACCCGATCCCTCAAAGCCGCTCTTGGACTACTTCCGGCCGCCTGACCCGCTGTCGGATCTTGCCCGCGCGGCTTCCTTGGCTTTCTTCTTGCGAGCTTTCGCCAGGGCGAAGATGTACTGAACAGTGATCCCCAGCAGCGTCAATACCCCGACTACCATCAACGGTATCACGAGGCCTGACCACTCCTTGAACCAACGTGTCGGATCGTTCTGTACGATCACCAGCATGGCTCCGGCGACAATCGCAACAGCGCCGGTCAGCGACGTCATCACAATCGTTATGAAACGCTGCCTCCAGAACCCGATCATCAGCGGAATGATCGCCAGCGGCGCGGTGACCAGAAGCGTAAGCCCGACCTGTTCACGCCACATTTCGCTGTTGATTATGCCGGCGTTTGTCGCGATGTACTCGGCCCATTGTTGCAGGCCCCCGCCGCCAAACGGCTCCAGCAGCGAAGTCTCCTCCGACATGTTGGAAAGGAAACGATCGGCCAGGAAACCTCCGGCGACAGATGCGCAAAGGGCTCCTGATAAAATAGCCCACAAGAACGGTGCGGCCACAAATCCCAAGACGCCGAATATCGACGCGGCGGCCGCCCTGCCGATCCAGGGATCGACTGTCATCATCTCGGCCAGCGGACCGCCAACGAGCAGTCCGATCCCAACGCCGCTGAGTCCTACGACCAGACGGGACCAGAATCGCCCCCAGCCCACAAGCAGGATCCCGATTACTACGCCGCCCCCGCCGGCGAGATAGGCTACGGTGTCCGACAAATCCGGCATCGGGGCAATAGTTATGTCCATAATAATCCGCCTCCCTGCGGTATCAAGTCAGCTTCCGTCTGACTCGGTGTTAAGTTTCGCAAGTTCGCTACGGGCCAGCTCAGTCTGCTGGGGGTCGCCGAGGCGACCGATCGCCATGTTCAGCATCTCGGCCGCGAGGTCCAGCTGATTAAGATATCGGCCATAAAGCAGTCCCAGCAGCAGGTAGATCTCGCCCATCCGCTCGTACTTTCCGTGGTGACTGCGAAACAGTTCGTACGCAGCGGCCGCCTGGAGATGCTGTCCTTCGTGCATAAGCTGGTTGGACACGTCCAGGTGCTCGGATCGCGGGAGGACCGCCTGGCTGTTGATCGTAATCAACTCCAGGTACCTGACAGTCGCGGCCCGCAGATTGTGATCTTTACAGGCGGCGGATATCTCGCGACGCAGCTCCAGTTCGCGGGATTCGGCGTCGCTGAGCACCGCAGGTTCGACAGGCTTGTTCGACCAGCGTTTGGAGCCCGGTTCGCCTGTAGCGCCCATCCGGCTGAACGGATCGTATCCCTGTGCGGCCATTCGCCTGTACTTGCCGCGACGATGCGCCGAACGGATCATGTGCAGCAGATCGAATGAATCCCTCGGCAGGATTTTCATAAGCAGCAGCAGCGTTGCTGTCACTATGCCGAATAGGTATCCGCTGAGGTGAGCCTCGTAGGCCACGCCGTCCGGGGCGCCCAGCGAAGAATAAGCGTCCATTATGAACTTGAATATCAGGAAGTACATGCTGGATATATGGAACGTCGTGATCAGGTAGAACCACAACACGATCGTGAGTCGAACCAGCGGGAGCAACACCAGATAAGCGCCGGTAACAGCGGCGATGGCGCCCGAGGCGCCGAGCACCTGGGACTGCGAGAACATCATGTGCCCCAGCCCGGCCAGCACCCCGCCGGCAAGATAAAACGCCGCGTATCCAACGTGTCCCAACCGGTCGTTTATCGCATTTCCAAACACCCACAGGACAATCATGTTGCCCGCCAGGTGCATGATCCCGCCATGCAGGAACATCGAAGTGAAAAACTGGTACAATTGCGGATCGCTAGGGTCAAGCAGCAGTTTGGCCTGCACCAGACGTAACTGGCCCATCTCGTTCTCAAGATTATAGCCCATCAGGAAGATCACCACGTTTATCGCCAGCAGCGCATAGTTGACCATCGGAACGCATTTCATCCGATAATCGCTGCCTACGGGTATGGGTATCATGTCAAGGCCGCCTCGTATTGCAGTCTGTCAAACTCAAGTCACGCGTCGGGCCGCAAATCACCCGACGACACAGTGTACGCACTTAACGCCAAACAGTAAACCCATACCCGCTCTTGAATCCTCGCCGGATAGACATATAGTTAGCGTACTGACCTCACGAATCGCATCCTTTTGGAGAACGAACGCTAATGCTCGCCTGGTCGCTTATTCCACAGGGTATCCCTGATACTACGCTGTTCCTGATCGTAGGTTCCGCCGCGGCCATGATTTTCGGCATGTCCAAGACAGGCTTCGGAAGCGGGATCAGCATATTGGCCGTTCCACTGATGATTTACGCCTGCAGCGGCGAAGCGACGCTTGCGGTGGGGATCATGCTGCCGCTGCTCATCATCGCCGACTACGTAGCGGTCATAACCTGGTGGAGAAGATGGAGCGTAAGGACCATCGTCACGCTCCTTCCGTCAACCGTGATCGGAATCGCCCTGGGCGGCGTAGCACTGGCGATATTCCAGCAGATGAAGATCGACCCGAAAACATCCGCCGCCAACGCCTGGCTGATGCTCGGCATAGGGGCGATCGCCCTGGGATTCGTCGCCCTGCATGTCATTAATCGCTTCAGGGGCAGAACCGATGCGTTCCGCCCGCGCAAGCGGCACACCCTGCTGACCGGAACGACGGCCGGATTCACATCGACACTGGCCCACGCCGCCGGACCGGTGATCACAATGTATCTCCTGCCCCAGAAACGGTCCAAGGGATCGTATGTCGCAACTACGGCTCTTTTCTTCTGGACCGCCAACCAGATCAAGCTGGCGCCGTACCTGTACCTGAACATGATCAACACAGACACCCTCGGCGGCGGACTAGTCCTTATGCCGGCGATTGTGGCCGGAGCATTGCTGGGAAGATACCTCCACAATAGAGTCGGATCGACGCAATTCACGGTCATTGTCTACGCGCTGCTGGCGCTGGCCGGCGGGCATATGTGCTACAAAGCCCTCGGGCAACTAACCGGATAAGGCCGACGATATTCGCCCGGATCGAGATGTTTTATGCTGGCCGATTTCATTCCGGACCAATATTATGTTCAACAGCGAACGGTTTTACGCCGATCTGCAAACTGAAAGGACTGCACATGAGTTTAGCAATTCGCACTAAGATCGCGCCGGCATGCCTGGCGATAATCGCCATAACCGCCCTGAACGGATGCACCAAGAAGATTACGATCACCCAGTATCCGGTATTCTGGGAGCGGGCCCCGAAATCCATCGCAGTCACGCCGTTCCGCAACAACACCAACCTGCGGCACCTCGCCATGGGCGTCACCAGCGATCTGGCCACGAAACTCTCGTCCAACGGAAGCTACAAAGTCTACGATCGCACGCTCCTGAAAGCGTATCTCAACGAACACGATCTGCAGATGGCTTTCAGCAGCGACGAACAGGCCGCCGCCTCGGCGATGGCCAAGATCGGCAAGGTCAAAGCAATCCTCACCGGCGCGGTCACCGTGTGCAATTGGCCTCCCACCAGATCGAAGGTCCAGGTCGTCAGCCAGAGATTCTTCAATCCCAACGGGACCAGCTACACCAGACCGGTCAGGAAGTACACATACACCAACGAAGCCGAAATCAAAGTCAACGCCTCTATGTTGCGTATCACGCCCAACGGTCCGCAAGTGATACACTCCGCCCCTGTACGCGGCTACATGAAGTCAACCGGTCCAAAACCGAAGTACAGTCGCGAACGCTGCCTGGCGATCGCACGTTCTCTTGCCGTACGGGAGCTTGTCGAGCAGTTCGCTGTCGTCAGGAAGATCATAAAGATCAAACCGTCTGAATCGTTCTTCACCGCCAGCGATCAGCCATATGCGGGCAAGTGGCCCAAGACCAAGAATTTCTCCATCGCCGCGGGCAAGAAGATCATTCTGGTAATGAGACTCCCGGAACGTTGCCGCAGGAACAAGTTCACGATCACCGTCAACAAGAAGGATGACCGCAACGAGTTGGCCAGATTCGACATGATGTGGACTCGTGAAATGTCGGCCGCACCTGGCGGCAAGCAGTTTATCTTCGATCCGTCCGACCTGGCGTCCAGGGGCGGCGGACCGGGCAATTTTGTGATCAGGCTATACTCCGGCCAGGCCAAGCCGGCAATCGAGCACAAGATCAAGATCAAGCCGTAAGACCGCCGAAACAGCAGATTCCACGAAATTTGCCCCCAGCCTCTTGACACTGCCGCGACCAGGCGATACTATACTCGAACAGACCGCGGGGTAGAGCAGTCTGGTAGCTCGTCGGGCTCATAACCCGGAGGTCGCAGGTTCGAATCCTGCCCCCGCTAATGTAGCACCACACGACCGTCCTTTTGGGCGGTCGTTGTCATTTATAGGCGTTCCGTTGGGGTCGATCAGACCGCAGGCGGCTGCATTGACTACCAACTCGCCTGTCTTGGTCTCGGGGAAGATTCGAATCTCATCGACGTAACTGGCGATCACCTTCCGCACCTTCGGGTCGCGTCGGCCCTTGGCCATATCCGCCAGGCACTTCGCCTGCTCGTAGGCCCACTGTCGCATGTGATCGGCGTCCAGGCAGCGTTCATCAAGCCGGGCGGTGCGTAGATCGGCTTCCAGATACTCGCGTCTCGTCCGCAACTGCGTCAACCGATCATTCAACATCGCAAGGTTTGCCGGATCGAGGCTGCTGGTAAGGGCGGCAACCATCTGGTCGATCTCGGCGATCTCCCGCACCAATCGATTCGTATCTGTGCCCGTACGATGCTGGCCCATGGCGGTGGCGACAAAGCGTTCAACGGCTGCATCGATACCATCGGTGTCTCGAAACACCAGCCCGCTGACCTTATCGAGCACCCATGCTTCGAGGGCGTCGGCCTTCACGCTCGCGGGCTGCGGGCACGTACTCTTGCCGTATCGTCTACGCCCAGCGCAGGTGTAGTAGTTGGTGACGACCTCGGCCCGTCCGGGGATATGGCCCTTCCGTTTTCGCTCTCCCCAGTACGGCTGGCCGCAATTGCCGCACACCAGAACGCCGGATAGCAACCATCGATCGCGCTGCTTGCCCTTGCCGCCCTTGGCTTTGCGGCGTTTGATGACCATCACCTGGGCTCTGTCCCAATCCTCCCGGCTAACGATGGCGGGTACAGCGTCCTGTACGACAATCCATTCATCCTCGGGCATCAGAACTGGCTTAGCCGACTGCTCGCGTGACTTCATCTCATCCACACGCCCTTTCTTGACCGAGTAGAACTTGCTCTCGGTACGCCGATTCCAAACCAGGTCGCCACGGTAGATTGGATTCATCAGTAGCGATTTGATAGTCGTGAAGTTCCATAGCCCGCCGCGCGGGCTGGGGATGCCCTTGGCGTTCAGCCTGTCGGCGATGCCCTTGAATCCGACCCCATCGAGGCACCATGCGAAGATATCCTTGACCACCTGCACCCGGTCTGGCGTCGAGAGGACCATACGCCCCTTGCATTCCTTGCCCGGCTTGCGAAGCGACTGGCCCTTACGATAAACAGCCGTCACGTTGCCATTGGCGTCCAGCACCTTGCGCACCCGGCCTGGGCAGAACCGCACGCTATAGATCACATTGCCGTCCGGACCGGCGATTTCACGGTCGTAGCCATACGGGCACGGGCGACCCGGGTCCGACTTGGCTTGCACCGCCGAGATCTGACCACGCAGTGTGTTCTGGCTCAGGCTGATCGAGAACTGGCGATTCTGAAACTGCTTCACGGTGCGCAGGATATCGCCGTCGAAGCTCTCGCGATGCAGGTAGTCCTCCGTGACGGATAGCAGCATGACGCCCGCCTTCCGCAGTAGGTAGCGATAGTGCTCTGTCTCGGTGACATCGCCACGGCTGAACCGATCACTGTTCCAGACGATTACCGCTTTGAACTGGCCCGCCTCGGCATCGGACACCATCTGCTGGAAGCCCGGACGCTCGTCGGCACTTGTCCCGCTGATGGCGTCGTCAACGTACTCGCGGACGATCTGGTATCCATGTTCCTCCGCATGACGTGAGATTTCGAGACGCTGGTCGGCGAGGCTCTGTTCCTGCCTGTCTGTCGAGCGGCGAAGATATGCGACGGCCGGAATGCTCTTGGTTTTCGTGGTTGCGATCATGGTGTTTTCCTTTCGTTCTGGCGGTTCACAAATACCACCAGCATGAGGGCTCAACTTG
>CAYMSH010000195.1:0-7892 GCA_964392945.1 uncultured Planctomycetaceae bacterium
TTTGGCAGGGTCTCAAGGACCAGCAGCTTCTTTATGTCTCCGCGTTTCACACCTCGCATGTTGCGCCCGATGTATGCATCCATCAGAACAAGGCGGCCGGTGGACTCGCGCAGGTTCACGCGTGAGGGAATGACTGTTTCCCGCCGCTGGGCCCGGATGGGCCTGGGTTCGTGGAGCATCGCTTTGGCGTCTTTGGCCAATTCGCCCGACAACTTGTAGATAAGAGTCATCTTGCCGTCGCCCTTCATCGAGTAAAGCGAGGCGCCTTTGGCGACCAGAAAGGAATCGGGCGACAGAGGATAAGGGTCGCGGTAACCGCCCCCGCTTCGGCTAATGAAGGTTTGTGCACTACGATCATCCGGCCCGTTATCGGCATGCACACTGGTAATTACGCCGGAATGTCCAGGGGCCCCATGCGCTCCGGAATTCACCATTATCACCTTGTTGGTACCTGGTATGGGCTTGGCGTCGATATAGACCGCGCTGGGGTGCAGGTTACCGTAGTAAACCATCTGCTCGGTTCCGTCGGGCTTCATGGTCCAGAGATGATGATAGCTCACCTGGCTGCGGTCCACATATTCCCAGCGGGTATAGAGAATTCGTCCGTCGGGTAGAACCCAGGGCGTGTTGTCCTGCTCTATGTTCGCCGAGAGCTGGCGGATGGAGCCTCCGTCTGCGTCACAGCGGTATATCGTGGCCACCTCGGTCAGCATGCAATTGACCCACCGGTTGGCCCGGGTGCTTACAAATACGATCCCGCCGTCGGGGAGATAACAGGCCTCGATGTCGTTGTACGGTCCCCTGGTCAGCTGCTTCAGGTTCTTTCCGTCAACGCCAATTTCATAGAGATGGTAGTAGTCCGAGCCGCCCTTGCGCCAAGAGAAGAGAATCTTTGTGCCATCATAGAACACCCTGGGGTCTCGGACCGCGCCGTCGGGGTCACTTATCAGTTTGGTCACCTCTGCGGTCTTAACGTGCAGCTTACACAAGTAACCGCTGCGTCCGGACATCTTCGCCTTGGGATTAGTCGCCCAATACCCGAAATTGGCGTACCAGTGGAGACCATCCCCGCCTATGGTGCGTACGGCGAAGACGACATGATCAAAATCCGCCCGGGGTTGGGTAGTCGCCGAGCCGACGCCTGAGTTTCCGCTATTCGGTTTTGTTTTGGCGGATACCGACTTGGTAGAAAGCGAATTACGCGCACCGGTCCCTGGGCGATCCGGGCCTGCGCGCCACTCGGGCATGGTTACGGGGGTCGTGTTTACCGGCCAGCTGGCGCGGTGCGCCGATTCGTAGAGTCCGATCTCGTTGACAGGGATGGGTCGGAACCCGACATTCTGGAATAATAGCGCATCTTGTTTCAGGTTGAAATCGCCTTTGGCGGCGTTTACGAAACCCGGATCGCTGTCGGTAAATACGCCATTCTGGAACAGTTCGATATGCCTGCCGCGGACGCTGACCGCACCGCAGCGATAGAAGACGTTGCGCCAAACATGATTCACGCCGGGCCCGACGAGCATGGTTTTCAGCTTGGGATACCTGGAACGATAGAGGTCGGTAGTGTAGAAATTCGCAGGCTTCTTCCCTTCACGCAGCATCTTCCAGACATTGTTGCCGGCGTACCATCCGCCGCTGATCCCCTGTTTGCAGTCAACAAAAATGTTGTTGTCCATGATATTGTCGCGGCCGCTGTTCATCTGCACGCCGCCGAAATGACCGTTAGCGCTCTGCCAGAAGATATTACCGTAGACGAGCATACCGCTGATGGCGTCATCGAATCGGATTCCGGCCTGGCCGTGCACGGCGGCTCCGGAGCCGGTCTTACCGACCTGGTGAAGGTAATTGTGGCGGAAGATCACACCGCGATACGTGGCGTTGCGAAACAGCTCCATGGCGCCCTGGTCGTCTGACTCGCGCACCGCACTATGCACCTCGTTGTACTCCATAATGTGGTCATTGCCTTCGATCCGCATGACGCTGCTGGGGCAGTTGTACATGAGGTTGTGCGCAACGCGGTTACCGACACCCTCCAACTGAATGGCCGGGGTGTACGTTCGATCGATCCGGCCGAAGAAATGGATGCGGCAGTTCTCGACCAGGTGCCCGGCGGGTTTCAGAGTTTTGCGATCGCCTCCAATTACTTCCATGGCGCGGCGCCCGATGGTGTGAACGTCGCAGCCGATAACGGTGTTCTTGCGCCCGCCAAGAACGGATATTCCATTACCGGCCATACGCTTGACCGTGCACGCCGAGATAACGCAGTTGTCGCAGTCCCTGGCGACGATACCGTTATAGCGGGCCAGGTCGAAGACCAGCCCCTCGATACGCAGGTGCGAGACCTTGTCGATGGAGATCATCGGCGCCGACAGCATCCCGATATCCACCCGGGACTTGCTCAGGTCGGATCGCGGGTAGAGGTAGAGGATCCCGGTAGTGCGATCCAAGTACCATTCGCCGGGTTGGTCTATCTCCTCGAGCAAGTTGAAGGCGTAATACTGGATACCCTGCCGAGTGCTCATAGCCCGGCCGCCGTAGTTGTATGCTTTGGCGGTAGTGATCGTACCCGCGGCGGGGTCGATCTTGCCGACCTTGATCGTGGCGTCGGCCCACAGGAAATGGAAATAACCGAACAGCCAGATGTCTTTGGCCTGCCCCCAGTGGGCGTGCCGTTTGGAATCGTATTGGAATACCGACGGGACGCCTTTGGCTCTGTCACCGGCCTGCAGGAGCTTTTTGATTCCGACGAAACCCTTGTTCGGCCAGCGCGCCAGCGTCATGGGCTTGCCATCGACGAACAATTCGAGCGTCGGCGGTGACGCCGGCTGACCGAACCCCCGGACTTTCAACTCTCCGTAGTCCTTGACGCCAAGGGTCTTCAGGTTGCACTGCCGGACCTTGCGGCGCACCTTTGGGTCGAGCCGTGCCAGGATCCGCTGATCAGTAACCGGAGTGAAACCGCTCAGGCGCGTGCCGCCGTAGAACTTCGAGGCCCCTTTCTTTTCGGCCCGGTATACAACCGGGGCGTCTTTCGTTCCCGAATCGGCGGCGGTCAGTGCGAACGTTTCGGTGACCCGATATTCTCCCGGCATGATCCTGACCGCTATAGCCCCTGTCGCGCCGCGCGCCTTGAGCCCGCGCACCGCGTCGCGCGCCCGGGCGAGAGTCGCAAACGGGGCGGTTCGCGACCCATCGTTCTTGTCGCTACCGTCAGGGGCGACGTAAACCTCGGCGGCAAATTTGGCAGTTGGCGCAATAACCGTGCGAGACGCCTGCGGATCTCGCGGGGGCGACCCGGCCCGCATACGCTTAATCTCCTTGACGCACTGGCGCGCCTCGTAGCGATGGACGGCAGGATAGCCGTCGTTGGCCGCGATCTTCTCGTAACCTGCTTGCGCCTGGGTCAGCGACTTACGCACCATGTGACTCTGGGCGATTCGCAGGTGCGCATAGCTCCGATAATGCGCAGGCGCTTCGGGCTGGCTCACCACTTTCTCACAGAGAACGCCGGCGGCCTTGAAATCTCCCGCAGCCCAAGCGGCGTTGATCTCAGCGAAGGCTCCGAGCAACGCCTCTCGTTTCCTGGCCGCCAGTATTGTCGCTGACTCCTTGATCGAAAAGACGCGTTTGTGCCTGTCGAATTCGGCGACCACCTGGGCCCTGGACAGAGCCGAACGATAGATCTTGACCTCGTCGATCTGTCCCCAGTAGTTCTGCCAGGTGCTGCCGAGCGTTAATCGCCCGCCAAGCACGAAGTTGCCGTCGAACCCTCGGGGCATGGATGTTGAACGAGGCGAATAACCGTTTACATACAGGTTGATCGTGTTGCGCTTGCGATCGCAAACCAGCCCCACATGGGCCCACTGTCCCTTGGCCAGCGAGACCGATTCGCCGCCGCCGACCCCGACGATTTTCCCTGCGGCGTTCTTGTAAGAGAAATAGCTCCTGAGCTTCCCCTGGCCGCTCAGATCAATAACGAGATAGGCGTCGGGATACGACCCGAAAGCAAAGAGGCGGCGCTGGTTTTGTTTCTTGTCGATCCCGAGCCGGGTTGGTTTGACCAGGGCCATAAACGTCCAGGAATCACGGCCGAAACGCTTCTTCTCGGGCAACGATACTGCAACAATCTTCTGTGGTGTCCCGTCGGTCGCGACGGCGTGGCCCGAAGGCGACCTGGCCCAATCGGCCTTCACGGCCCCATGCAGACCATTGCCCGAAAGATCCTTGGTCACTGCGCCTTTGCCTTCCTCGAAAGACCAATGCAGCAGCAGCCGTTCAGGCGGGCCGGCGCCCTGGCCTAGTGCGACTTGATCGACGAGAACCAACAGCAACAGTGTCCAGACACATTGGCGCATGGGAACCTCCATTGTCAAAGTCCTGCGGCGCGGCGGCAACGCACTTTCATAGTGACAGGGAACTCGATTCTCTGCGCAAGGGACAGTAGCAATCGCCCGACAACTTGTCAACTCGACTGCGCCGGGGCGCCGGAGCAGGCGGCGCCCGAGTGGAATAACTCACGAGCATCGGCACCGGCCGGAGCCCTTTATCGTTGAGCAACGCCGGGCCTGCGACTATGCTATCGGCCGGATGAATGACCGCATTGAATCAATGAAAAGCGATGATCCCGATCCCAAAACGCGCCCAGGCGCCGCGGGCGGGCTGAACAAGGCCCTGTGGGCTGTCTTGGGATTTCTCTGCCTGGCCGCGGTTCTCTGTTTTCTGTTTGTAGATAACGAACTGACCCACTGGCTGGTTCGACAAAGAGTAACCTGGCGCCGATGGACCTGGCCCATGGGATTCAGGCAGCTGGGCAAGGCCTGGGCCCTGGTCTGGTTGCTGTGTCTGTGGTTCTGGGTCACCAGGCGATCGCGCCCCGCGCTGTGCGCCCTGCTGGCCCTGGTGCTGACGCTGCCGCTGGTGTTGCCCTTAAAGGGGCTGGTGGATCGCGTTCGTCCGGGTGTGGCGATCGCGGCGGCCCAATCGGAGCCTGAATCCAAACCTAAGCGGGGTAATTCGTTTCCATCCGGCGACACGGCCACTGTTTTCGCCGTAGTGGCCGCACTGATCGGATTCGTGCGCCGGCGATGGCTGGGCCTCCTGTTTGCAGCGGCGATGGGCATTGGGATGTTGAGGGTGATTGTTCTTGCACATTACGCTTCTGACGTGTGTATAGGGATAGCCATAGGCCTCTGGGCCGGTTACATGGCTCGAGTTCTGGACAGGCGATTGAACATCAGCACCGAAGGTCTGGATCAGCGGAACTGGATCGCCTTGCCCCTGCTGGTCGCGCTGCCGCTGGTCATATGCCTGACGGCGGGAACTGAACCGGTGCTGTTTTTCTATCAGACATTCGGGGCCATAGCCGCAGGGCTGGCTCTGGTCTGCAAGACATGTATTTGGAGAAGCCGGCGCGATCCAAACTCCGCGGCCGGCTAATTGGCGGACCTGATCGCTACGACAGTTCTCTTCCGTCCTTTGGGGTAGTTGAATCCCTGGACTTCTGCGATTACGTTTCCGAAATCCGTGTCGCCGGTTCTAATGCGCTCCAGATCGTCGAGGCGGAGAAAAACTATTCCGTTATCGTTGGCGTTTAACCAGGCGTGCACGTCCTGATCGTTCTTGAGCACTGCAACATTTCGGTTGAGATAGTAGACCAGCGTGGGCTCTTCGAAACGGTACATGGCCGCCGGGGTGTCGGCGGTCAATTCACTTCGCACCTGCCGGACTAACTGGGGTGCGATCTTCCGGCTTTCGAACATGACTATGCCGATCAAGAGCCCGATCAGAACAACCGGCATCGCCAGGATCAGACCCCGGGCGGTCTTCCTGCTGTCTTGTATTCCGATGCTGCATACGATCGCACAAGCCGGTATCAGCCAGATCATGTAATGCGGCAACTTGGTCGCCGACAGCGAAAAACCGACAAAGACAACGAGAATCCATGACAGCAGAAACCTCCTCTTGCGGAGTTCTACGGCTTTTAGTTTTTTGAATCCGCGAAACAGGAACACCGTCCAGGGCATTACGCCGACGAGAACCACCGGAATGTAGAACGGAAGCATCATCGCGTACCGGCCAAACGACTCCCATCCCGACGTGAGCCCGCCGGCCCCGTGGGATTCCATTGACTCCAGCGCCCTGGACGAAACATGTTTACCGAAGAACTGTTTCATAAGTTCACCGCCCGAAGCCCTGTCGGCGGGAATTGCCCACGCGACGAAGATCAGACATGCAATAACGAATGCGGGCGTAAGTCTTACGATGATTCCAAACGGCTTGACTTCTTTCCTCGACGCGACAGCCCATACCGCCGCTATCACAAATGGGATCACCCCGATGGGACCCTTGGCCAGCATTGTGACCCCGGCGGCCAGGCCAAGAAGGATCACGCCCCGAGCGTCCATTTGCTTCTTGTCGCACACATCGCAAAGGACCGCCATGCAGAGCATGAAGAACAGGAGCGTAACCGAATCGGCGGTGGCCGCTGTCCCCAGGAAGAACATCAAAGGACATCCGGCCAGGATCGCCATTGACCACTTGGCGTCGGGCCCTATGAGTTTGCCGGCGATCCGAAAAGTGAGCAGACACGTCATCACGGCCGCTAACGCGCTGAAGAAACGAACGGTGAATTCGAGCGGAGCAAGCCCGGCCCGGCTCGGGAGCAAGAGTCTCTCGGCATGTATAGCCGCCGACATGAACCAGTAAACAAGAGCGGGCTTGTCAGGACGCAACCGGCCATTGAAATGCGGGACGAGATAGTCGCCGGTTCGAGTCATCGCAACGGCGCTGCCCGCAAAACGCGGCTCGTCTCGGTCCCACAAACTCGGGACGCCAATAGCCGTGAAATAGCATCCGCAAATCAACGCCGCCAACAAGACAAATTTGAACGATCTCTTCCTTGTCATACAATTGGCCCCGGGCCGGGTCATGGCGGGGTAATCTCGCCGTCGAGGTCCCAGAGGTCCTCCCAGGTCTGCTTGTCCTTCCATAGAAAGACCTGCCCCTTTATGAGGCGGCAGTTCCTGTCGATCGATGCGATCAGTCTCATGTCATCGTCCGTCAGCGGCTCGCTGACGGCGCACTGGAGGTTGGCGAGGTACTCATGGCGGTGTATCGAGAACGGTATGGGGATCTGGCCGCGCTGCAGGCCCCATTTTACACACACCACGGCCGGGTGCACGCCGAGCCTCTCGGCGATCTCCACGATCACGGGGTCCTGGATATCGACGGTGTCCTGCGGCGTCTTGTCCCGGTCCGGACGGGTCGGTGACCCGATCGGGCAAAAGCCGATCGGCACGATCCCGTTATCGACGACAAACTCAAACAGTTCGGGCTGCTGAAAGTGCGGGTGTAGCTCCATTTCGTTGCACGCAGGCCTGATCGCCGCATCGCCGAGCAGCAATTTTAGCTTGGGGATCGTCATGTTCGACGTGCCGATGCACCTGACCAGACCGAGTTCGACGAGTTTCTCCATCGCCCGCCACGTCTTCATGAAGTTCTCGTGGATGTACCCCCTGGCGTCAGGGCTTCGCGAATCCACGTCGCATCCCGGCGCGTGGAAGTTCGGAAACGGCCAGTGGACCAGGTAGAGGTCAAGATAGTCCAACTGCAGGTCGGCCAGCGACTGCCTGCAGGAGGCTATTACGTCGTCGGGTGCGTGCTTGTCATTCCACAGCTTCGACGTGATCCACAGTTCGTCCCGCGACAGACCTCCTTCCATTATCCGACCGAATGAGCAACCGATCTCCTTTTCGTTACCGTACACAGACGCGCAATCAAAATGCCTGTAGCCGATCGACGCAGCTCCGATGACGGCCTCTGCGATCTGCTCTGCCGAGAAGCGGTCCGAACTGAAGGTCCCCAGCCCTATCGCCGGCATCTCGGACCCGTCA
>CAYMSH010000195.1:7902-11911 GCA_964392945.1 uncultured Planctomycetaceae bacterium
TCGGGGCGGCGCTTATAGGCTCGTTCTATTTCGCCGTCAGCCAGAACGCGCTTCGGCACACTATTGGGGTCAACTGCGTCGGCGGGGATCTCAAAGATCGATCGGGCTGAACTGTCCATCACGTTCTCTCCTGAATCACGAGCACAAAGCGGCTCGAATCGCATTGTGCCCGCGACAGTGCGAGGTGTCAATATCCGACCATCGGCCGGAGCCGCACGATTGAACCATCACATCAACACCTGGAGATTGCGCATGGCGTCTTGCCGGATCGGTCCGTATACTTAGTTGACCTTAATCCGGCGTTTACTCCGTCCACCGTGGAGACCAAGTCATGTTGCACGACCCGAGCCACTACGAACCGCCGCCGATCGCACATGAGATCTCTCTGAGCGAACATGACACCCAGTTGCTCCGAACACTGGCGTCGGAACTGGCGGAGATCGCCTCGCTGGCGGTTCATCGGGAGAAGGCTGAACTCTGGCGGAAGCTAAACGACCTGGAATCGGCGCGCCCGATGGTATGGATCAACGAAGTCTGCTGGCACGAGATGAACGTTGACGATGAGTTGACGCTGACCAGCGAGTCCGACTGGGCCCGGGACCAGGAACGTGAGCTGCGCCGAACGCTTTACCAGTGGCGCCATATGCCGGGCGACATGATTGTCAACGATCACCTGATCTGCCCGCTGGCGGTCCATAGCACCGATTTCGGCATCATTGAAGACGTTGACATCGTCCGGACTGACGAAGCCAGCGACGTAGTCTCGCGCCACTTCAACGCTCAGATCCGGGATTTCGACGACCTGGAGAAGATCAAGATGCCAGTCGTCACGCACAACGAAGCGGCCACCGAGTTCCGGTACCAGGCCATGTGCAAAGTCTACGACGGCATCCTGCCGGTCAGGAAGCAGGGTCAACCCCACATCTGGTTCACCCCGTGGGATTACCTGATTCGCTGGTGGGGAATCCAGCAGGCGATGATGGACCTGATCGAGCGGCCGGAGTTGGTGCACGCGGGTGTCGAGCGAATGGTTGATGCGTGGATCGCCGAATTGGACCAGTTCGAGGCGCTGAACGTCCTGGCCCTGGACTCGAACAACATCCGCATCGGCTCGGGCGGATACGGGTACACCAACCAACTGCCCGGCGAACCGTTCGACGCCGAATACGTGCGTCCGGCGAACATGTGGGGATGCTCCAACGCCCAGATATTCTCGAGCGTCTCTCCCCAAATGCATTGGGATTTCGCCGTGGAGCACGATCTGCGATGGCTGAAGCGATGGGGCCTGACATACTACGGCTGCTGCGAACCGCTGGACGGTAAGATCGATATTCTCCGCCGGATTCCCAATCTGCGCAAGATATCCGTCAGCCCGTGGTGCGACACGCGACGGGCCGTTGAGGCCATCGGCGACGACTACGTAATGAGCCGCAAGCCGTCTCCCGCGATTTTCGCCGGCGACGCCTGGCATCCGGAGCGTGCTCGAAGCGATCTGCGGGAGTTCCTCGATCAGGCCCCGGGACGCCACGTGGAACTGATCATGAAGGATATTTCAACCGTTCGCTACGAGCCCCAGCGGCTCTGGGAATGGTCCGAAATCGCGATGGAAACAGCGGAAGAATACGCCTCTTGAGGAGTCTTATATGCAATCGATATCCAATGAGTCCGAAGGCTCGTCTCTGTACCTCTGGTTCGTATGCCTTGTCGCGGCGTTCGGCGGCCTGCTGTTCGGCTACGACGCAGTTGTCGTATCCGGCACGAACACTCTGGTCGAGAATCAGTTCTCCTTCACCAAAGCCCAACTGGGGTTCTATGTCAGTTGCGTACTTTGGGCATGCGCCGTGGGCGCTGCGATAGCCGGCCCGCTGGCCGACGCCGTCGGACGCAAGAAGACCCTGATTCTGGCGTCGCTGATGATCCTGGCGTCGGCTGTCTGGAGCGGACTGGCGGCCGGGCCGTTGCACCTGATCGGGGCCAGGCTGCTCGGCGGGCTCGGAATCGGATCGGCGACAATGGTATGCCCGCTTTACATCTCCGAGATATCTCCCGAACGCCAGAGGGGGCGGATGGTCACGCTCTTCCAGTTCACGATAACGATCGGAATCGTGATGTGCGTGTTCGCCAACTGGGGAATCTTCAGCTTCGCCGAAGCCAACGCCGACTCGGGGTCACTGTCGCAATTCTAGCGATGGCTGGCGATCGAGCAGAACTGGCGGGCCATGTTCCTGACTGAGGCGATCCCGGGGATACTCTTCCTGATCTGCGCTTTTTTCATTCCCGAGAGTCCGCGATGGCTGATGAAGAACAATCGTCCCGAAGAGGCCGAAGGCGTTCTGAGACGCGTAAACAGCCCCGAGAGAGCCCGCGAGGTTCGCCTCGAAATCAGCGATACGCTCGCCAAAGAAGGCGGTGTTCGATTCACGGACCTGTTCACCAGACGCCTGAGTCGCCCCTTGCTGCTGGCGATTCTGATTTGCGTGTTGTCCGAGGCCTGCGGCGTATCGGTTGTGTTCTATTACGGTCCGCAGATATTTGAAGAAGCCGGGTTCGGGCTCGGCGGATCGCTTGGCGGTTTCGCTACGATCGCCATCGTGAACATGATCGCCACGGTTTTCGCGCTTGTTTTCGTGGACTCGGCCGGTCGACGCAAACTGCTGGCGATCGGAACGATAGGTTCGCTGATCGCGCATCTCGTGCTCGGCACGCTCTTTATGAATAATGTCTCGGGCTGGCCGATCGTGATTGCCATGAATGCGTTCGTCGCGTTCTTCGCATGTGCATTGGGGCCGGTCAAGTTCGTTATCGTTTCGGAGATATTCCCCAACCGAATTCGCGGCAAGGCGATCGCGGTGGCCACATTCTGCATATGGGTGACAAGTGCGACAGTAGCCCTGCTGTTTCCCATCATGCGGGAACAGATGCCGATCGAAGTCATCTTCTACGCGTTCGCCGTCGAACTCAGCCTGCTGCTGGTTGTGATCAAGTTCCTCATGCCGGAAACCAAAGGCCGGACCATCGAAGAGATCGAACGGTCCTGGTTAAAACAGTAGCCCCCAGGCCGACTCCGGGCCTGACTGGCGTTAATTACAAATTGCGAATCACGAGTTACGAACATGGAAACAACAGAAGACAAAATGCAGGGCGTAGTGCTCCCCGGCGACAGCACCGTTGAGTTCGAACAGTTCCCGGTCCCCCAGCCGGGTCCGGGCCAGGTCCTGATAAAGGTCAAGGCCTCGAGCATCTGCGGCAGCGACATACGCGCTATCTATCGCGAGCATCTCGGCAAGGGACCCGAGGCCTACCAGGGCGTCATCGCGGGGCACGAACCGGCCGGTCAGATCATAAAACTCGGACCCAACTGCAAGCGATACAAAGAAGGCGATCGCGTGGTGGTCTACCACATTGCGGGATGCGGTTCCTGCGACGACTGCAAGCACGGATACATGATCTCGTGCCAGTCCGAGGAGTTCCGCAAGGCCCACGGATGGCAACGCGACGGCGGGCACGCGCCGTACATGGTGGCCGAAGAAAACACCTGCGTGAAACTGCCCGATTCACTCAGCTACATCGACGGCGCGTTCTGCGCGTGCGGTTTCGGAACGTCGTGGGAGGCCCTGACCCGCATCGATGTAAGCGGGCGAGACAACCTGCTGATCACCGGGCTCGGGCCGGTCGGACTCGCCGCTGCGATGATCGCAAGAGGGCTTGGAGCGCAGATGATTATCGGGACCGACGTCTCGGAGGCGCGCATCGCCCTGGCCCGGGAGAAGAACCTCGTCGATCACGCCTTCAACGCCGCAACGATGAGCGAAGATGAGATCCTAGGCGCAATACGGGAACTGACCGGCGGAAAGAAGTGCGAAAAGAGCATCGACTGCTCGGCGGCCCCATCGGCGCGCGTTCTGGCGCTGAAAGGCACGCGACAATGGGGCAAGTGCGCGTTCGTCGGCGAGGGAAACAACGTAGATTTCGACGTCTCGCAGGTGCTGATCCACAACCAGATCACGCT
>CAYMSH010000196.1:0-11892 GCA_964392945.1 uncultured Planctomycetaceae bacterium
AGCACATGCCCAGGAAGTTCGTCAGCAGTATGTTGCTGGTGAATATCGACGCGATCAGGATTGCCCAGGGTGATATATCGCTCATGCTGCGGCCTCCTTGTCCGGATCGTTAGCTCCGCTGAGCCAGTTGTACAGTGCGATCAGGAATCCAAGCGTGATAAAGGCGCCAGGGGCGAGGATCATCACTACGTTCTGCGGATACCATCCGCCTTTTGCGACTGTTTCCATGACCGTAATGCCGAAGAGCTGTCCTGCGCCGAACAACTCGCGGAAGAATCCGACGGCACAGAGGACCACGGTGTAGCCGATGCCGTTGGCCAGACCGTCAAGCATTGAGACAACCGGCGGGTTCTGCAGTGCAAATGCTTCGGCCCGGCCCATTACGATGCAGTTTGTGATGATCAGGCCTACATACGGTCCCAACTGCTCGGACATCTCAAAGTAGAACGCCTTGAGCAGCAGGTCGAATATGATTACGAACGTTGCGATGATCGCCACTTCGGCGATCATCCTGATCCGGCGGGGCGTAATGTCTCGCAGCAGCGAGACAAGCAGATTCGATCCCACGCAGACGAACGTCAACGCGATGCTCATCACCAGCGAGTTCATCAGCGTGGTGGTGACCGCCAGCGCCGAGCATATGCCCAGGACCTGGATCGCTACGGGGTTGGTGATCCAGACGCCCGCTTTGAGGGTTTCCATGCCCTTGCCGCAGCACGGTCCGCCAGTGCATCCGCCGATCTGTGGAGAGCTATCTGACATAGGACACCTCCGCTGATTCGGTTTGTGCAATCTTCTCTATGAGTTTGTTAAGCATGTCCTTAACCTTGCCGCTTGTTATTGTGGCTCCGGTTATAGCGTCTACTTCGTTGGCCCCGGAATGCGTTCCGGCGGGCTTCATCAGCAGGCCGGGCTTGCCGGCGGCGTCGTAGATGCTCTTGCCGCGGAAACCGTCCTGGAAAGGCGCGTCGGCTATCTTGGCGCCCAGGCCGGGGGTTTCCTCTTGCTCGTAGAACGTTATTCGATGAATGGTCTTCATGTCCGACTTGAGGCAGAGCAGGCCTTTGACCTGCTTCCACATGCCTTCGCCTTCGAACTGGATCGCGATCAGCTTTCCGTCGTCGCTGACGTAGACGTTCTCGACGTCGTAGAGTTTGGCCTTGTCCGGAGCGGTCTTGACCTTCTGGACCTGGATCTTGACGATCTCTTCGGCCGACGCTCCGGCATCGAAGTCGATGTCGAGGACCTTCATGATCTCGCGGGCCTTCTTGGCCTTCTTGTTGTTCTCGTATGCGGTCTTGGTCAGTTCGTTGATCGCCGTCAACGCGATCGCACAAACAAGCGCCAGCACCGCGGCGTATGCTACTGTGTAAAGGTTACTTTTCATTTCGCAACCCCCTTACGTGCAGTGCGACAAACACTTCATCGATTATCGGGGCGAACATGTTGCCGGCCAGGATCGCAAACATCATGCCCTCGAATAGCGGCGTTTTCAGCCGTATCAGGGCGGTTGCTATTCCGATCAGGGCGCCGTATACGAATTTGCCGCCGTTTGTTATCGGTCCGGACACCGGGTCGGTCGCCATGAAGAACGTACCCAGCAGCAGTCCGCCGGCCAGGTAGTGGAACACTATCAGGTTCGCATCGCCATCGACGAGAACCGCTGTCATCACGCCGAACGAGACGAGAATGGAAACGATCGTTCGCCAACTGGCCACACCGAACAGCATCAGCAGCACGCCGCCAAAGATCAGGGCCAGGGCCGATGTCTCGCCGCCGCAGCCGAGCGTGTTGCCGAACAGCAGTTGGGTTATCGGGGTAATCTCAGGCGTCTCGGCGGCCGCTTTGAACAGCGGGGTGGCTTGCGAGACCGCATCGACAGCGACCTCCTCGTATTGGAAGAGCCTTCCGAAGAAACCGCTTCCCGGCTGGATCCATGCTCCGCCCATTTCCCCGCCGTAACTCAACAGCAGGAAGCATCTTCCCACCAGTGCGGGGTTAAAGAGGTTTCTTCCGGTTCCGCCGAATATTTCCTTGCCGACCAGCACGCCGAAGACTACGCCGAGGGCGACCATCCACAGGGGCAGACCGGGGGGGAGTATCAACGGGAACAGCAGTCCGGTGACTAAGAAGCCTTCGTTGATCTCTTCTCGGCGAATAACCGCAAAGAGCACTTCGACGGCTCCGCCGGCCATGTACGAAACGGCGATCACCGGCAGCATTCGCCATCCGAAGAAGTAGAACGATGCGAACGTCGCGGGCAGCAGGGCGATGATCACCATCGACATGTACCGCTTGACGTCCAACGGGTCGCGTGCGTGCGGAGCGAGTTTGGTCTGGGTCAGCGGGTTGCGTACAAATGCATCGCCAGCGTTAAACAACGGGCTCAGCAGGCCTTCTTTTTTAGGTTTTTCAGGGGCGTTGGAGCTCATGCCTCATCCTCCCCTTGTGTTTCTTCGGTTCCGGGCTCAGTGTTCGGTTCGAGTTCCTGTTCGGGCTCCGGCTCGCCGAGTTCTTCGGCGATCTGGGCCTTGGCCTTGACCATTTCATCGTACAGGTCGATCTTCGACGGGCAAACGTACGAGCACAGACCGCATTCGACGCAGAGGTCCGTTCTAAGACGCTGGGCCTGTTCGAGTTCATCGCTGAACATATACTTGTGTATGGCGTTGGGCATGATCCCGGCCGGGCAGACGCTTACGCACTGACCGCAAACGACGCAGGGGCGACCCTCGCCGCGAAGCGACGTGCTGAGATTCTCGGCAAACGAACCCTTGAAGAAGCTCGTGAAGCATTTGCTGAACGATCGCCTGTCGCCGCCGGGGCGGAGCCAGCCGAACCACTCGCGTTTGATCGGGGTCTCCAGCACGGTAAGTCCGCAGCATTCGGCATCGACGCCTGCGCACTCGTCGGTGATCTGATAACCGGTGAGAATTCCGCCGCTGATAACGCGTATATCCTCGTCGCGGGTCAGGCGTCCGGCCAGGAGCTGGTCGATCGGGAATCCGACCTGGACTTCCAGATGCTTGGGCTCCTGGACCACAGGACCGGCCAGTGAGATTGTTCGAGTCGTACTGGGCCGCTCGTAAGTCAGGGCCTGATCGAAAGCCATCATGCCGGCGGCGGAAATGTACCAGACATTTTCATCGCCCTGGTCAAACAGGCCCAGTTCCCTGGCCAGCAGGGTTTTGTTGTCGAACGGATACCGCATTTGCAGCGGCACTTCCGACAGTTTTAACCAGGCGTGTCCTCGGATGGACTCCTGGATGCTCTGGGCCAGATCGACTTTGACGTCGGGAAGCACCAGGTGAATCGCTTGGTACTCAAGCAGCGACTGGAGATGCTCCAATCCGCGTACGAGCTCATTTATGCGAGCCCCGAAGACAACGTTTCCTCTGGCGACGAACGGCTCGAGATGCACTATCGAGACTACGACTGCACTTGGCGCCGCCTCGGGGTCTGCTACTTTGTGCGTTCGAGCGTTTCTGACAAACTGCCATGCTCCCAGTTCAAGAAGCTTTCGGCGTTTCTCGGCCGCCTGGCCCGGATCGTACGGCACGTGGGTCGGGGCTTTCGGATCGGGTGTCGGATCAGAAGGGCAGTTCAGATTCTCCAGAACGATATGTCCGGCAAGCTCCTCCAGACGCACCACACCGCCGCACGGGGCCAGCAGGGGTACCGAGAAGTTGTCCGGATCGATCGCCAGTATCTGTGCCGCAGTGACGTTGTCGCCTTCTGCGACGCGCAACTCACTAAAGTGCAAATACTTGCTGCAAAGGGGAATATGCAGCTTCTCTGGCGGAGGGACCTTCTCAAGATCATGAGAAGGGCTGCCCATGAGATTCACGTTATAGCCGCCTCTTGGCTTCATGCGAGTGTGTTCTCCTGTACGAATTGCACTGGGCCAATCGATTGCGGCGACACCGGGCGAATCTGTCGCTCGGCTCTGTTATAGTGTCGCGAGTACTCGTTGGACTGCTTATTCGTTCGGATTCTTCTGTACATCAAACGTTACTTACGATTAGGCCTATCATCGAGCGCTCACAGGCGCGACGAGAGGCGAACAATCTATCACATACACGCGACGAATGCCACCGTGTTTTTGCTGCGATTCATCTTGTTTTGGCGGGATCCGGCCGGTTCAAGTCAGCGAATCGGCCCGGACGATCAGGTCCTGCTTCAGTAGTTTGCCGAAGATCGGTTGAATGTCCTGCATGAGGTAGCTTCTGCAGGCCTGTTCGGCTTGAGGCCACTGGGCCAGAAGTCCGACGGCCGATTCGCACAGGTCATGGACCTCACGTCGCAGTTGATCTTGTGCCTCCGGGGTGTCGCATGCGAGCGTGAATTTTCCTCTCTGTTGGTCTGTTCCGAGTGTTTTCCCCGCGCTGCTTTCGTCTCCGATTCTGTCCAGGAGATCATCGGCCAACTGGTATGCGGTTCCTATCAGGTATCCCGCCTCCTCCAGGGCATTGGACATGGCCTGGTCTTTCTCACCGCAAACAGCGGCGACAAATGCGAAGAGCGGACCAGTTTTGCCCCGGGCCATTGCCAGGCATGTGGGCTTGTCCAGCGTGCTTCCGCGGAGCATTTCGCCTTTGGCTTCGGCGGTGATAACTTCCTTGAGTTTGGCTAGAAACTCAGTGAGGTGTTCGCCCCGGCCGGTTTCCATGACCAGTTCCATCGCCTCGCACAGGAGCAGATCGCCGATCAGCACCGCCGCCGAGGGACTTGTCACACGCCACATCGCCGGCAGGCCTCTGCGCGTGTCGGCGTTGTCGATAACGTCGTCGTGGCATAGGCTGGCGGTGTGGGCAAGTTCTATAGCGGCCGAGAGTTTCGCGGCATCCGACCAGTCAGCGCTGCAGATTCCCTGTTGAACGAGCCTGCCGGCCAGGCGGGATCGCAGCATTTTCCCGGGCATCATCTGGCTGACGTCAACATCGATGAGACTGGACGCCAGTTCATTTACACGCGCAACGATAGTATCGTGCACGCTGGCGAGAAAGTCATCGATGTTCGGTGAAGTCATTACGGTAAATCCGATCTTTTCTGTTCGGTATAGCATCGACCCGCTCCTGTATGCATGACGAGCGGGGCGACAGTATTTCCAGCGGTTTTCAGGGGCCGAGCATTTTATGCGTATTATGTCGGTCCGTCAAGCGCCAATGAGTGGAAACCCGCATTGGCTAGGGACCGGCGAACCCGGTGTAGAGGCCTCCGAAGTCAGTGGGGTAGGCTACCGGTCTGGCTCCGGGCATGTCTACCCGTGGGTTGGCGTCGAGGGCTTTCTTGCCTTCCTGAATCGCTTTCAGGATCGAAATGTAGTTCGGGTCAGACTTGTTCTTGAAGATCGCTTTGGCGTTCTCGGCCATTCCGCCGGCGGATTTGGCGAGCTGTCCGGTCAGCACGCGGCTGTATTCCGGATGGGTCAGGTTGACGTCCGTCACGCCGAGGCGAATCCTGGCTTTCGTAGCCTTAATACCCGCTCTGACCTGCTGAATCCACTTGCCGCTCCAGAGGTCCCGCGAGCCGGCCGTCCCTGGGCGAGTATTGTCGTAAGTGTCGTAATACGGGCAGTTGGCATCGATCCACGCATAGATTATACGCCGGTCTTTGTCCGGTATTTTCGCCATTTTCACGTCCGGACCGTGATCGGTTTCGATCAGTTTGGTCAGTTTGCTTGCAGGCGATCCGGTTTCCAGCGGTTGGAAGTTGTGGGTGGGGGCTCGGTTAACCCAGATGTAATGCACCTGTTTAGTGCTCAGAAGACTATCGTAGGCCATGTTAAAGAACTGCGTCTTGTCGCCGGAGAGGTCCATCTTGCCCTTCGGCGCCGGGCCGGAGTGGCATTTGGTGCAGTGTTTGTCGAGTACGGGCTGGACGTGTTTGACGAAGCTGACGGGACCGGACTGGCCCCACGGCGGGGGCTTGATCTCTGAAGGGGCTCGCCTGAAGGCGATTCGCCTGGCCACTGGGGCTGTCACGTTCCGGGGCTCGTGGCATCCGACGCAACTCTGGCGCTCGCCGGGCATTATCTGGGTGGTCGAGCCCATTCGGATGACTTCCTTACCGTCGGCGTCGACGGCCTCGAAGTACAGTTCGCATCCGCTTGGGGCCTTGAAGTGAGCCGATCCGTCGGCCTCCACCGGCACTGTACCGAAGCAGACTTTCACGTAGTACGATGCTCGGCTGATCACCGGATCGTGGTCGTAGATTCTTCGCCCTCGCATGTTGCACCGCTTGGGCAGTTGGCTCAGGATGCGGATTTCCTTGACGGTTCCGCGCTTGATCCCTCTTTCCTCCAGGCCCATGTTCACGTCCGAGACGAAGAACGTGCCGAATTTCTCCTTCGACGGCGGGATCGGGAGAACTGTTTTCGGCGTCTTGCGCGGCGCCAGGGGTACGGGGTTGAAGCACGAGAGTTTCGGATCTTCGCAGACCATGGTCCTGTTGCCTTTGTCGTCCAGGGCGAATATGCGATATCGCTTCGGCCCGCCGCGCAGTGGTCCGCCGTATGCGACGAGGAACGCATCCTTCTTCACCGGCCAGGGGTCGCGGAATGCGAATCCGTACTGCTTGTCACCCGGTCCGCCGCCGTGAACGTACTTCCTGCTGGGCCCGAAGAAATACTCCGGCGTTAGATTCGTAATCGCCGCGGTGTTCTCAGTGCCAAGCGATCGGTCGATGATCGCGATCGCCCCGACGGGGTTTCCGTGGTGCGGCGCCAGAGTGGCCAGCACCTTCTGCGTGCCTGGAATCTGCTTGGCCTGCCAGATCGTGTTGGGGTTGGTGATCGTGTTGCCGTAAAACAGCTGCACTCGCGTTCCGTCGGGGTTGATCGTCCAGAGGCTCTGCAGGTCGAACAGGCTCTTGTCGTTGTACTCCCATCTCATGAACAGGATCGATCCGTCGTCCAGCACGTAAGGCGACATGCACGCCAGCGTACTGAACTCGATGCGCTTTATGTCGCTGCCGTCGGCGTTCATCGTGAACAGCGCCGACGAGAGGCTCGGCTGGCACATCGAGTAGCTCTTTCCGCGAGTCGAGGTGAAAACGATCCGCCCGTCGGGCAGGTAAACCGGATGCACGTCGTGGAAGCGTCCTTTCGTCAGCTGCTTCAAACCCGTCCCGTCAACGTTTATCTCGAACACGTGGAACGAGTCGGGGTTGCCGCGGTAACCGAGTTTCTTGCCGCTCTTTCGCTCCTCTGCGGTGTGGTTGACCCGCATCCAGGCGAACAGCAGCTTCTTGCCGTCAAACGAAGGGTTCATGTCGAAGATCACACCGTCATCGCTTTTGAAGATTTCCTTTTGGCCTTTGGACGGGTCGGATGGGTCGTAGACGTATATCCCGCAGCCCGGTCTGTAGATCCGCCAGCAGTACATCGTGCCGACGCCGAACGGTTTTCCGAAGTGATTCCGTTTTACGAAAGCGAACTTACCGCATCGTTTAACAGCGGCTGCGGCGTCGACGTCCGCGGCGTTTTTCTCGGTCCCGTCGATGCGCGCCGGTTTGCGAACTGGCGCTGGCTTAACCGCTACCGGTTTGCTCTTGACGTGGGGCTGGCCCGGGAGTTTCACCAGCGACACGTCGTCGTACCATGCCTGGCCCGTGGATCGGCCCCATCCGCCGAATAGGCAGTTGACCTGGACGCTGGTCTTGCTGCTCGTTCTGAACACCTTTGAAACTCGCGTCCAGTCTGTTGTGCCGGTAACCGCCGGTGTCTCAGAGCCTTTCAGGGCCTGGATGTTGAACATCGCGCCCTTGGCGCCGCGGATGTCGCGAGTCTTGATCCAGCCCGACAGCTCATAGCGCGTATTGGGTTCGAGGCTCACCATCGCAATCCACGCTGCGTCGGAGCCCTTGTCCGATCGGATCGAGACGCACTGCTCGCCGGTCTTGCCCGACGGCTCGACCTTCCAGACCGCCCGATCCTTCCCGCTCCAGGCCTGCCTCCGCCAGCCGCCGACGCTCTTGCCGCTCGTTTTCTCGAACGAAGGATTCGGCAGCAAATTCGCCGTCTTCTGGACATTCTTGGCCATCGCCGCCTGAGACGCAGACAGCATCGCAAGAGCGACGATCGCCCTGGCGCCGATTCGTTGTGCGTATTGGCATGTAGTCATATAGCTGGACTCCTCTTACCGCATGTCTGTCAGCGTCAGAAACCGGTCATCATTTAGAACGCTATATGATAGCAGTTTATTCTAATCGGGCGAAAGACAAATGCAGCCCTCAGCGGTAAGCCCTAGCCGTGATGTTCACATATGGTACACAGTTTCACGCGTGTGAACTGCAATACGGATAAGCAGTGCAAGATATCCGGACCAATTGAAGCGCTGGGAGCGTATGTGCGACAAAAGGGCGTATTGCCAGGGGGATGTGGCGCGTGCGGAGCGTTGGTGTCGGTCCGCGCTGAGGCGGTTGCCGCTGGCGGCCGGGCGGTTTGGAGGTTCACAACCCCCGGTCCTGTGAACTTACCCGATCCGCGTAGATAGTCCTTCCGATGCCGCCTGATTGCGGATTCTCTGGAGCAATCCTGAACCGGCCATGCGTTGAAGAGCTTCTTGCATCCGGGCGCCTTGTCCCGCAGTTGCAACTTGCGGCCGGGATATGTGTCGATTCGTCATGCAGAGCATTTCACGTCAGGAGACCGAAACCACAATTCTCCCAGTGATTTCGTAGCTGTTTCCGGAACTACTGGATACTCTGCTGGGTTTTTCAGAATACCTTGCCCGCATCGGCGTCGCCCGGTCACGGGACGGCGTCACGGACTGGCAACGCCACCCTGGCAACCCGATCATCTCCCCGACGAAAGGCGCGTGGGACGGCCTGAGCTGCTACAAGCCGTTTGCCGTCTACGAGAAAGCCAACAACCGCTGGCTGCTCTGGTATAACGGCCGCAGCCGGGGCGAGATGATCGGCCTTGCGATCCACAAGGGCGAGGATCTGGGGTTCGACTGACCTGCCCACGGCGGACACCGCCTGTTGATGTTGATGTGGACATTGTCGCAAAACTTCGGTGTTTTTCGTGTCGAGAAGTCGTCGCCATGATCGTTACACTCAAACAGTTTTAGATGCGATTGTCCCGGGCTGACTCCAAAGTCCTCTTGACTGGGCTCGGATCGGATGTCATATTGTTTGTAATCGGCTCAGGGATGTTCCCTGGGCTTCAACTGGCGTGTCGAATGATCCTGTCATATGTTCCGGGCCAGGTCCAAGGGCGTCCCGCCGAAGGGACCGCCCGGGGCCGCTTGCGCGGAACTGCATTTCTTATCAGCTTTTCTGAAAGGACCTGTCATGAGTACGAGACCAGAGAGAACGGATCGAGTGATGCAGTCGGTTTTGTTGAAAACCCTCATCGTGGGCATGGTTGCGATGTTTGGTCTGGCCGGTTGTTCGGATCCGGGCGCCTCGGCGACGGATTTCCCGGGCACAGAGGACGGCGCCAAGGCGCTGCTGACCAAACTGCTCGAGAGCGAGGCCGACCGCGCGACGATGACGCTGGCCTTGAAGCCGACGGACGCGGACTACGAGGCGATCTTCGCAGCCGATGTGGTCGACAAGGTCAAGAAGGGTTACGAGAATCTGTGGAGCGGCGCCCCCGTGATTAAGCCTAAAGAGGGGCAGACCGCACTGCTACTGTGGAGCGCCACGTCGGCGGACATCAAGGCCTGGACGGGCCCCGCGGCCCGGGATTTCCCAGGCGGATGGAAGGGCGTTGGCGCCTCGCTGCAGGACGGGCTGACGTTCTACCGGTTCAAGTTCGTCAAGCCGGGCGAGACGTTGGGCATGGCCTTTGACGGGCTGGTGTATGTCAACGGGCGTTGGGTCTGGGCGCCCAAGCCGTATCGCGCGCTTCGCTAGGCCGCGCCTCCGGGCTGTTTCGACTTGCCCAGCAACTACTTCTTGCGGCGTCTCTTGTCTGCTTTCAGCGGATTGGCGGTGTCTTTGAATTCTCTTCGTAATGCATCCAGCTGCTTTTTCAGGCTGGAGATGATCGGTTTGTACCTGGCGTCTGCGTACTGATTGGCCAGTTCCTGCGGGTCTTCTTCCAGGTCGTAGAATTCCCAGCAGGCTTCCGGGTCCGTTTGCCCGTCGCGCATCAGACCGTAGTAGAATATCAGCTTGTAACGGTCTGTTCTGATCCCGTAGTGGCTCGGGCGCGGTTTCTGGTGCGACCAGTAGTGGTAGTACATCGCCTTGCGCCAGTCGGCTGGCGTTTTGCCTTGCAGGTTGGCGCGGAAGGAGCGTCCTTGCATGGCGGGGGGAATGTCCGCCGATGCGTAGTCGAGCATTAGTTCGGCGAAGTCGATGTTCAGTACGATGTCGTCGAGGACCGTTTTGGGCTTGATCTCGCCGGGGTGGCGGATCACAAACGGCATGCGGAGCGATTCCTCCAGCATCAGGCGCTTGTCGAACAGGTTGTGCTCGCCGAGGAAGTAACCCTGGTCCGATGTGTAGATCACAACGGTGTTGTCGGCCAGGCCGCTGTCGTCGAGATGCTTGAGAAGCTTGCCGATGTTCTCGTCGATGGCCGCAACTGTGCCGAGGTAGTCTCTCATGAACTTCTGGTATGTCGCCTTGCGGGCCTCGGCGGGGCTCATGCCTGATACGTCGAGCTTCGGCGGGGCGTAGCGTCCGGCGTTTTTCAGATACCGCTGCTTGAGCGTCTCCAGTGGCCAGCCGTCGATCACTGTTCCTTTGGGGCTCTTTGGCGCCATCAGGTCTTGGGGCAGGGGGAAGTCCTTGTCGGCGTAGAGTTTCAGGTTGCGGTCCGGCGGGTGGAACGGTTCGTGGACCGCTTTGAAGTGGCACATCAGGCAGAACGGTTTGTCGTCGGTCTTCCGCGCCCCGAGCCATTTCAGCGCCTGTCCGGTGATTACGTCCGTCGAATACCCGGTGTGTCTGCAGCCGCCTTTTCGCCAGTCGGCTCCGGTCTCAAAGAGCGTCGGGTTGTGGTACGATCCCTGGCCGCGCAGAACGTTATAGTAGTTGAACCCCGCCGGCTGGTTCTTCAAATGCCACTTGCCGACTATCGCGGTCTCGTATCCGGCCGATTGAAGTCGCTTGGCGACGTTGTCGGCTTTTGGATTGATTCCCTCTCGCAGCGTCTTGATCCCGTTTATGTGGCTGTATTGTCCGGTCAGAATGCTGCCACGGCTCGGTACGCAGATGGAGTTCGTGCAGAAGCAGTTCTTCAGCAGGGCGCCTTCTGCGGCGATCCGGTCAATGTTCTTCGTTCGCGCGTACTTGCTCAATCGCAGCCCGTAGCAGCCCCAGGTCTGGGATGTGTGATCGTCGGCCATTATGAACAGGATGTTCGGGCGTTTGGTTGCGGCGGTCTTTGCGCCGCGAGCGGACGACAGGGCGATCGCCGACAGTCCGATCGTTCGAATAAAGTCGCGACGTTTCACGTTACTTCTCCTTGCCGGCGATCTTCTTGTCGAGCAGGAATTTCCAGCCCCACTTGCCGTCCCACGTGCGGGTTATGCTCCTGTCGGGGTTGCGGGTCTTCTTGACGTTCATCTTGCAGCGATACGCCGCTCGCAGGCGATCGCCTTTTATCTGGATTACGAAGAACCCGCCTGTGGTGTGCCCGTCATTGATGCAGGTCCACTTTTTGGTTTCGCCTTCCGGCGCCCAGTACCGCAGGCCCGTGCCGGTGTGGCCGTAGAGGTACAGGATGATATTGTACTTCTTCGTCGCTTCGTAGACCGCTTTCCAATCCTCCGGATGGCACCAGTTTGTGTCTTGCCCGGCGTGGCTCATCAGCACGACGGGGCGACCCGAATCGCCAACGCATTTGGCCAGATCCTTCTTCAGGAACGCCAGTGCGTTTTGCGGATTGTGCCATATCGGGTTGTAGCGGACCTTTTCGTGCTGTTTGTCGGC
>CAYMSH010000197.1:0-11677 GCA_964392945.1 uncultured Planctomycetaceae bacterium
CGAGGCGGAGGGTCTCACAGCGATCACCGCGATCTAAAGCTCGAGAAGCTCGGCGATTACGCGCGTACTGCGGCCAACCGATGGCCTACACTGACTAACCGGACAATAGCGATAAGAATAATGAATTCACGCTGCATAACAGGACTCCAGAACGTCCCTGACGAAATCAAGGGGTGCGTGCTTACCGTCGGAAACTTCGACGGCGTGCATATCGGTCACCAGAGCATTATCGCCTCGGCCAGGGCCCTTGCCGATGCCGAGGGCATACCCGTGGCCGCGATGACGTTCGATCCGCCGCCGGACCTGGTGTTGCGCCCCGACGATCCGCCGCGCCGATTGACCCTCCCGGGGCGCAAAGCCCAGCTTCTGTGTGAATGCGGAGCCGACTTCGCCGTGACAGCGCATGCCGACATGGCGCTGCTGGGCCTGATGCCTGAAGATTTCGTCAGTGAAATACTAGTAGGGCATTTCGCGCCGAAGCATATCGTCGAGGGCAATAATTTCTTCTACGGGCGCAAACGCGCCGGAGACGTGAGAACGCTGCGGGAATCCGGCGTCGATCACGGGTTCACGGTCCACCTGGCCGAGTCGATCGTTTCGGATTTCGGAGACGGACCCGTTCTGCTTTCCAGCACGCTCGTTCGCCAACTGCTGCTGGCCGGTCGTGTAGAACCGGCGGGGCAAGCCCTGGGCAGGCGATTCGAAATCTGCGGGACCGTCGTCGAAGGGGTTCAGCGCGGAAGGAAGATGAACTACCCGACAGCCAATGTCGATCCCGGCCAGCACATCACGCCCGGGGACGGAGTATACGCCGGCGTCGCCAAAGTTGACGGCGAGGCCTACGCCGCCGCGATCAGTATCGGGGACCAGCCCACATTCGACGGCCCGCGACGAACGATCGAGGCGTTTCTGCTCGACGTTGACGCATGCTTCTACGGAAAGACAATGACGCTCGGTTTCGCCGCTCGGCTGCGCGGGCAGGTGAAGTTCGGCTCCGAAGCGGAGTTGATAGAACAGATGAGAAAGGACGTTCAGCGTGTCAGAGAAATCCTCAGATAGCCGCCAGGCCGACGAATCGTTTCAGTCTGTCTTGCAGCGCCTGGCCAGCGCCGACAGCATGCTGTTGATCACCCACGCGCGTCCCGACGGCGACGGGCTCGGATCCATGCAGGCCCTGGCACGCGCCGCACGGGCCGCGAACAAAACCCCGCACACGCTCGTTCCCGACGAAATACCCGCACGCCTGGGCTTCATGTTCGATCGCTCGCAACTTGCCGGGCTCGGTGATTTCGCTACGCTGGCCGCCGGCTGCGATGTTATCGTTATTCTCGACACGCACGCCGAGGCCCAGCTTGACGGGCTGGTCGACGGGCTGTCGGCCCATCGCGACAAGATCGTGATCGTGGACCATCACTCCACTGGCGATATCACCAGCGACACGTCGTGGATCGACAGTTCCGCCGCGGCCACCGGCGTGATGGTCGGAGAGATAATAGACGCCCTGGGCTGGACGATGGACTCAGGCGTGGCCGAAGCGCTTCTTGCGGCGGTGATGACCGACACCGGCTGGCTGAGATTCGCCAATACCGACGGGCGCTGCCTGCGGGCCGTTGCGCACTGGACCGATATCGGCGTTCGCCCCGACATCCTGTACCGCAAGATATACCAGAACGATCGGCCCGAGCGGCTGGCGCTCATGGTCAGACTGCTTGGCGGCATGGAGTTCTACTTCGATTCGCAGTTGGCGGTAATGCTGCTGCGGGCTGCGGACTTCGAGCAGACAGGCGCGTTTCGCAGCGAGACCGAGAACATGGTCAACGAGGCGTTGCGGATAGGAACTGTCGAGTCGGCGTTCCTGCTGGTCGAGGCCGAAGGCCAGATCCGCGTGAGTCTCAGAAGCCGCGATCAGGTAGACGTAGCCAAACTCGCCGGCCAGTTCGGCGGGGGAGGGCACCGACGCGCCGCGGGCCTGCGAAGCGAGCTTCCGATCGATGAACTCAAGACGAAACTAGTCGCCGCCTGGGGCGAAGCATTCGCCGAGGATAGTGGCTGAATATTGAATTGTCCTTACGATTTAGAAACGTTAGTCGTTGCCTCACAGCCAATTGCCAACTCTCAACTCCCGGCTCCCAGCTGCCGGCCTTGACATTTTCCAGATTGGGTATATAATCTTCAGCGTTACAGGTTTGCCCGACGAGTGATCGGGCTCAGGGAAGGCCGTGAAAATCGGCCGCGGACGCGCCGCTGTAACCGGTGACGACCGCTGCTTGAATGCCACTGTCGATGACTTGGTGTCGCGATGGGAAGGCGCAGCGGAAGGATGACCCGGAAGCCAGAAGACCTGCCTGTGATCGACCTGGACCCGCCTTCGCGAGTCATTGGCTTCCGGGATAAAGCAGTTTTTCACGCCATTATCCCCAGCCTGCGATTCGCGCGGCCTGGGGTTCTTTTTTGCCAGCACGCGCACTGGACATATGCTGAGGCTCCGACAGCTCGGTCTATAAGCGTCTCTTGCGCTTGACTGCCAATGACCCCTCCCAGATCGCAGGCCGACAGCCTTGCGCCCGGGCTGACGACCATTTCATGTGGGCTTTTGCGAAAGGTATGCAGGAGGTGAACGGCAAGATACCCCACAGAGATGGTTAACGTACGGAGCCTAACCGATTTATGCGCCGGGCGACCGGCAAAAAAAGCAGAGGAAATGAATAATGAAGAAGTTTGTACTTATAGCACTGTTGGCGGGAATCAGTTCGACGGCATTGGCCGACGGATTCGCAGGTCATGTAGTCTCGTACGACGCGGGCGCCGGCCCGGCGATACGGTATTATTTTGATGGTCCCAATTTCATGGGCACAGCCGCGCTGGACAACCCGGCTGTCGCCCTGGGCAAGCCGTCGTTGTTTGTCACCGATCCCTACGCACCTGATTCGATCGTAAGTCCGTTCAGTCCGGCGGCCAATCCGGACCAGATCGTATCGATCGGAGAGGGCGGAAGCCTTACCCTTGAGCTGGAGAACTACGCAGTCGTTGGCGCCGGAGCCGATATCGGCCTGTTTACGAACGTCGGCGTGTGGACTTACAATGGCGACTCCGGTACGTTCGGCGTTGACGTAGTTACTGTTGATGTCAGCTACGACGGGGCGGCGTGGGTTAGCCTGGGGCCGATCACTGTGGACGTGCCGACTGATGCGTGGGTAGATGCGAGCGATCCGTATTCTACGTCCACCGCCGGGCTGACGGAGGCGGATTTCTCCAAGCCTTTCGGCGGCCTGCTTGCGGATCTGATCGGTAAGACTTATGCGGAAATCAAAACTTCGTTTGACGGATCGGCCGGCGGTCACTGGCTGGATCTGTCGGGTACTGGTTTGACTGAGGTCGGGTTCATTCGTTTCAGCGTCCCCGACGACGGCGACACCGAAACTTTCCTGAACTTCGAACTGGACGCGGTTTCCATCGCATCCGGTCACGTTGGGGCTCAGCTTCCCGAGCCTTGTACGATGAGCCTTTTGGCCCTGGCTGGCGTCGGCCTGTTGAGGCGTAGAAGAAAGTAACACCGTCGACGCCTTGTGCGGGGCCAGCGACAGCAAGATGTCGTCGGTCCCGCCGGGCGTCGCATTTGGAGAAACTCGATGTATCGCGTTGCTCGAAAAACTGAATGGTTCGCCGGGTTGGCCCTGCTGATTGCCGTGCTGGCTGTTGCGAGCGTATCGACGCCGGCGCAGGCATACACCTTCGACGACGTGGAAGTGACAGCCTGGTATGGAGTCGAACCGGACGACGGCGTGAATGAATCTGTCCTCGTGGTTGACTGGCAGATACCGGAAAAAGACTCCCTTGTCCTGGGATACCGCTGGACGGACCAGCCTACGGGCGCCGACATGCTCAATGCGATCGCCGAGGCCGATGTTCGCTTCCGTCTCGAATGGCATCCGGATTACGTGGGGCTTCTGTACGGAATAGGTTGGGACCCCGACGGCGACGGTTTTGACCCCGCCGATCCCGATGACTACTACAAGCAAGGATGGGAGTTCTACGAAGGCGGATACTGGGGCTACTACAACGCCCTGGACGGCGAGGATTGGACCTACGGTGAATACGGCGCCTTTGCCCGGCCGCTCGCCGACGGCGACTGGGACGGCTGGAGCTGGTTTCCGAACTACCAGGCTTCCGAGCCGGACAATATTCCCGACGCTGTCGAGACTGTCGATCTCCTGGGCGACAGTAATGACGACGGCGCGGTCAACGCAATCGACTACAATAATCTGATCGCCCAGTTCGGCGGTTCGCCCGGGGCGGAGTCTGCTGATTTCAATGGCGACGATATCGTTGATCTCGCGGACTTCGCCATACTGCGGGCGAACTTCGGGACTGTCGCTCCGTCGGCTCCGGATATCGGCCTGGCGGACCCTGCGCCGGAACCGGCTACTGCGATGCTGCTGATTTTCGGCGGAGCAGGTCTGCTGTCGCGGCGCCGGAAACGCCGTATAATACGACGCTCCAGATAGAACAATGAGGCCTTGGAAAACACAATCCGCTTTCACTCTCGTCGAACTCATGGTTGTGATTGTCGTCATAATGCTGCTGGCCACGATTGTGATACCTTCGATGGGAAAGGCTCGCGGACTGGCCAATAGCGTCAAGTGCACCAGCAACCTTCGTAGTCTCGGTCTGGCGATGAAGCTTTATCAGAGCCAGAACGACGACAAATTCTGTGACTACGTGATGCTCAATACGCCGGCCCAGGGCTTGAAGAGCTACTTCTGGGGCTCGGCGACTGACCCTGTCGATCCGTCGGCCAGCCCATTTCTGAAGGAAACCAGCACGCCGATGGCCTCGCTGTGGTGTCCCGAGCAGCCCTGGGGCTCGTACGTTCCGCAGGCAAACGCCAGCGAACCGACGACCACGTACGGTTACAACTCCTGGGCCCTGGCCCCGCTGCCGTGGAGCAAAAAGAGCATCGAGGCCGGCAAGCCCCTGAACCCGAAAAAACTCCATGACATAAATAGACCCGAAGAGCTGTTCGTGTTCGCCGACTCGGCGATGTACTGGGCGCCCGGGGGAGTGGGCATCCTCCAGAATTCGGCTTATCTCGAACCGGTTACAGGCAACTTCGTCCAGACGCCCACGACGCACTTCCGCCATGACGGCCGGGCCAACGCCCTGACGGTAAGCGGGGCCGTAGGTTCGTACAAATCCGACGGTTGGAGATTTGAGGGGAAGTACAAGTCAGCCAAACTGGGCTTCGTAGGAACGAAAAATGACCCGCATTACGATCAATAATACAGTTCTCCCAGCCGCTCTGGCGCTGGCCGTGTTGGCGATGTTCGGCTGCTCGGAGCAGTACGCCCCGAGCCGGCTGGGCGCCGATAGCCCCGAGGCCAAACAAGTTGTCACGCTCATCGCCGAGTTGCGACAGGCCGGTCCGGACGCCATTGACCAAACCGTATCGGATCAAGCCAAAGACGGCCTGACGGAGTTGGAGCTAAAGGGCCTGCGATTCGGGCTGGATAAGATTGTCGCCGCAGACGCAGCAGAGTTGAGGAAGATCGAGCGATTCGGGGATCAAGTCTATCGCGCCGTGCTGTCCCTCAAGACTGACGGTAAGACTGAATCACTTGCGATGCTGCTGACCGGCGGCCCCGACGACAAGCTCCGCTGGGTCGGAGTCAACTGACAGGGGTCAGACCGTCAGTTCCAGATCGTCGAGCTTTTCGTTGATTTCGGCGATCTCGGTTTCGCAGAGTTCGAATTGCATTGCTTTTGTGTTTTCTTCTGCCTGTTGGGGATTTCTGGCCCCTACGAGAACCGCCGTAACTCCCGGACGATGCAGCGTCCAGTTTATCACCAGTTGGGCCAGCGTGGCGTTGTGGGCCTGGGCTATCGGGCGGATTTCGTTCAGGAACGCGTTGACACGCCTGAGATTCTCGCCCCTGAACAGCGGGCTGTTGGCGCGATGATCGTCGCCGTTGAACTGGTATCCGTCGGTTATCTTGCCGGTAAGCAGCCCGCGCTGCAGCGGCGAGTAAACGATCACCGAGATATCATGCTCCACGCAGTAGGGCATCACGTCGTTTTCGATCCCGCGATTGACCATCGAGTACGGCGGCTGGTTCGAGGCGATCGGGATCAGGTCGGAAATGGTTTCGAGCTGTTCGACGTTGAAGTTGCTTTCGCCGACGGCTCGGATCTTGCCCTGGGCCAGGAGCGTGGCAAGTGCTATCGCCGATTGCTCGAGCGGCGTGCCGGGATCGGGCCAGTGCTGCTGGAAGACGTCTATGTAGTCCGTGCTGAGGCGTTTGAGGCTCTGCTCGCATTCGTAGATGATTCCGTCGGCCTTGGCCCAGTGGCTCACGACGGCCGGGTTGCCGTTGCGATCAGTGGTGTCCCAGCGTTTCGGGGCCGGTTGGCTGATGTCCCATCGCAGCCCGAACTTCGTGAGGATCTGCAGGTTTTCGCGTTTGTACGGCGCGATGGCCTTTGCGACGATCTCTTCGCTGCGTCCGAATCCGTATACCGCGGCGGTGTCGATCGTTGTTACGCCCAGTTCGATTGCTTTTCGGATGGCCGCGATGCTCTGTTCTTCGTCGGTTCCGCCCCACATCCATCCGCCGACGGCCCATGCCCCGAACGTGATTGCTGAGACTTCCACATCGCTTTTACCGAGTTTCCGATAGATCATCGTATAGCTCCTTGATGCATTGAGCAGTAACGGTAGGGGTGGGATTCGAACCCACGGTACCCTTTCGGGCACGCTGGTTTTCAAGACCAGTTCCTTCGGCCACTCGGACACCCTACCAGATTGTACGTCCCGCCAGCGGCGGGCGGCCAAGCAGTATGCATAAATCGCCCGCATATTTCAAGCGTCACTTGATGTACGATCGGTATTTGGGTTAGTGCTTGGCTGGGGCGGCCGGCTCGTCCAGCGAGGCGATCGAGGATATCTCTGCGGTTTTGACTTTGATTGCTTGTTTGGTCCCTGCCAGCGTGAATGATATGTGCGGTCCGCTCAATCGCCCGCGATACACCGCGCCGTTTCGCATCTTCAGCCTGATCAGGCCCTTGCCCTTGCCCGGCCGAATTGACTCTATGGCGCCCCAGGCCGGGGCGATAACCCCGAACTCGGTCCGGATCGATAGTGTTTTGTCAGCCAGCCGTCCCGACAGGCAGTCGCCGTTGGCCATTCGCATCAGCACTGCGCCATCGGGCGCCGCGATGGGTTTTGAGCCCCGAGACGAAAGCACTGCGAGGTCCTCGCATCGGACCTGGAATTTCGGACCGAGTTGCAGCTTTGCCGCCAAAGTTCGAGGCGTCAGTTCGCCTGAGAGCCTCGAACCGCCGGCCAGCATAACGCGATGCGTCCGTCCGCGGGTTGCTGTCGCTTCGATTCTGACGATGCTTTTAGAAGGCAGATTGACCGTCGCATAGGGGCTCTTGAGTTGCAGTTTGGTTGTAGGTTCTGCGGCCAGGCGGTCGCCATTGCGCAAAGTCAGCATCGTGTCGCTCACATGCGTCCGGACCGGTCTGGTCTGGACGATCTGGTAACCGCATTGAACGATCTTGCCCAGCGGTATCTCCAACATCTTCCCCGAAGGATCCATAACACTCAGGACCTGGTTGTCCAGCGTGCCGGAGATGATCTGCGTGTCGGTCAGCAGCACCTGCATACCCTTGGTCTTCTTGCCTCCGGATCTTAGGCCCGCCACACGATGCCCCGGGATCACCACCTTTCCCATCGCAGTGGTCACGATATAGCTGCCGTTGCTGATGCTTCCTGTTACGATCCCGCCGTCGCTCAGTTCGACACGATCGCTGTCGGCGTTGCGGGCAACATGCTCCGGGCCGCCGAACAGCGTACGGATCTCCGAGGCGCTCAGCGCCCGTGCGTAGATTCGTACCTCATCTATGGCGCCGCAAAAGCCGAACTTGCCGTCCCACATTGCGCCGATGGAGATGTCGTCGCGTTCGTATTCTCTCCAGTCGGTATACTTGATCCTGGTTGATTTCTTGCCCGCATCGAACCTGCCGTTGATGTACAGTTTCATTTCGCCGCGGTCAAAGGTGGCTGCAACGTGGGCCCAGCTTCCTTTTGGCGCGCGTGACTTCGAATACATGTGATCCTGCCGCGTATGGATCAATTTGCGGGCGACGGTGAGACACAGTTGACCGGTATTGGTCATGGACAGGACATAGTCGCCTTCCCGAGTGGTATCCTGCCATTTGCTGATGATCCGGCTGCTGCTCGTACCGCCGTGTGTACTGATTACCCAGGCGCTGAGAGTAAACGCCGCGTCGGTGTCCAACTGGTCGCTGTCGGGAATGATAACGCGCCCGCCATCTCTATTGAATGCAAACGCGCTGCGGATTACCCCGTGGCGATCGGCTGTGAATTTGACATTACCGACAATCCGGGCGTCATTCGTTCCGGCGTTGTCGGCTGTGCTGCCGTTGGCGGCGAACCAGGCCAGCAGACCGTCGCTGCGGGCCGGGCGCGTGGTCGGGCTTCCCCGGCGGATCAGCCTCAGCGTATCGTGCGCCGCCAGACAAACCGCTTCGTGCCTCTCATTGGCCAGAATCGCCTTCAGGGCGGGAACTGCGGCCAGTGCGGGCTTGCCGATTGCTCCCAGGGCCTCGGCGCTCTTATGGCGAACAGGCGCATCGTCATGGCTGAGCAACTTGATCAGGACCGGGACTACGCTGTCGCCCGCGGTTTTCGGATCGATTTTGCCAATAGCCCGCGCAGCATCGAAGCGCAATCTCCAGTTATTGTTTTTGTACCCCATGTCGCGCCCGATGAGTTCCTCCTCTGAAGCGCTGAGCACCTTCTTTTTCGACTTTTTCAAGGCTGCTTCTCTGGCGGCGGCCATCGAAGTCCGCCATCCCTCGGCGTCCTTGACTGCATACAGCAGTGCGGCGACGGCTCCCCTTGCGTCGGGTCCGATGGTTTCCAGTATCTTCACCGCGTCGCGGCGCTTGTAGATGTCGTTGTGTTTCACAGTTGCAGCCAGCATGTCCACCGCACGCTTGCCTTCACCGAGTTTTACCAGGGCCTTGGCTGCCGAGAGGCGGACGGATATTTCCTCGTTCTTCAGCATCTCGGCCAGGGCCTCAATGACCTCCCTTGTCGGTTTGCCGATGGCCGCCAGCGCGTCGACTGCAAACCGCCTGACCAGATCATGGTCGTCCTTCAACGCCTCGGTCAGGGCGCCTACTGCTTTGCCTGCGCCCGGTCCGATCTTCGCCAAGGCCGCCGCGGCGCCCCGACGCACCGAGTATTTCTCGTCTTTCAGGGTCGCCGCCAGCGCCATAGTCGCCCCGGCCGCTTGAGGACCGATGTTTCCCAACGCCTCGGCGGCGACAAGTCGCATGCCTGAGGATTTATCGCCAAGCGTTTCGACCAGTGCGCCAACGGCGCCTTTGGCGCGCGGCCCCATAGCCCTCAGCGCTCTAGCCGCCTGGTATCGCACCTTCGAATCATTGGACTTCAGGCGTTCGATTTGCATGGCTATGGACTGATCACTCTGGTCCGCAGTGGCTGATGTTGCGGCCAGCACCAGAACAAAACTCGCCATGATCAGCGGTCTTGCAGTCGTCATAGCTCTTTCCTCTTGGGCAAATGGTGCTTAGAGAGGCGGGCGCTTTTCATGTTTTACCAGCGGTCGGCTCGTTCGGATTACCGTGATTGAGATTTGCTTTACGCCGAGTTTGTGGGCCGCGTTGAGGACTTCTACTACGTTCTTGTACGGCACATTGGTTTCGATCTGGATGATCAGCGGCGAGTCCTTCGGCATAAGGCTCATGGCCTTGGCCAGCGTTTTGGCGCCCGGGCAGGATACGCCGTCAAATGCGTACGATACTGCGGCTCCGCTGAGCTTGATCGTGATGATCGACTCGATCGGTCCGGTCTTTTCTTCTGCTGGTCCGGTCTTCTTTTTTGCCGGCCGGGTCGTTGGCAGCTTGACTCCCAGGGCTCCGGCGATGTCGCGCCTGGCGTTTGTCCAGAGCTTGGCGGCGCCTGGCGGCAAATGCAGATAAACGTGCACTCCGGAGTCGGAGCCGGGTCCGAGATATACCGTGGTCTTGAGTTCCACGTCCTGTTGATCGGAGGACGTTCGCGGGTCGATTTTCACGGCCGCTCGCTGGGCCAGCCATACGATAATCGGCGGAGCCTCGCGCTGCAGTCCTTCTTTTGTGACGATCAGGCGGCTGCGGAGCTTCACATATTTCGCGGGCACGCGGGACCAGTGCGGCCCGGGATTCATGTTGCGTCGTCCCATTCGCATAGGGCCCTGGAGGGACCAGCCCTTGGGCATCGCGGCGCGGAGCTTGCCCGCAGGTGTAGTTGGTTGCGTTGTCGGTCTGGTCGTCGGTCCTGCGGCCAGGAGGCCCGAGGCGACAGTAAGCAGAGCCGTCGCGGTTAGAAGTGCATTTCTACGGTTGCGTGCGGCCAGTTGTTTCAGGATCATGTGTGCCTTCCAAATTGAGCAGGTTTGGGCGGTTCTATGTTTAATTCCTGTTTTGCAGTCGTGCTCTAATTATCTGTTCGAGCTGGACCTTCTTGCGTTTATCCGCTTCGGCTGCTGCTTTTATCGCCTTTGCGGGGTCTTTCTTCAAGGCTTCTTGTTTCTTTTCTGCCGCGATCTGCTGCTGTATGGCGGCGATCTGTTTCTGGTACATGGCTTTTCGCTTTACGTCTGTTGTGGATGCGGTCCTGGCCTGGAGTTTCTTGACCATAGCCTCCATCGTCGCGATTCTCTTTCTCCGCTTGGCGGTTTCTGCTGTCTTCAGCACCGGCTCCGGCTGTTCGGGAGTCTCGGGGTCCTTGACTTTCGGGTCCGCTCCGGGAGTCCCGGGCACTTCGGGTTTCGGGTCCGTACGTGGTTTCACCTTGGGTTTCGGCGTTGTTTTCGGTTTTGTCGTCGGTTTGGTTTTGGGTTTGTCGCTGGGCTTAGGGCAGGTCATTTCCACTAGATGTCCCACGTAGACCGGAAGCGTAACGCCAGGGGAGATCTCAAACCGGATCGATGCGCCAGAGAGTTTGCCTTCGACAACCGTCCCGCTGTGCATTCTCACGCGGATCCGTCCCAGCGTTGCGTCTTCGGGAATGGTAATGTGGGCGATCTCCTCGCGTTTCAGCGAAATCTCCTCCAGGTCGGTCACGATCTTCAGCGTCTTATCGACTACTCGTCCGTGAAGTACGTCTTCGTTCTTCAGCGTCACTTCCGCCAGTTTCGGCCCGTTGTAGTCGCCTACCGGAAACGCGAACTGCTGGATAAGGTATCGCGGTATCGACAGCTTGGGTCCCAGGTTCAGAGAAACGCTGAGCTTGTCAGTGACCAGCAGCCCCGAGAGCACTGTGTCGTTTGCGAATATCGCGCGATGCAACCCGCCGTCAGGCGTGTCCAGCACGATCTCCCGCAGTGCGTCGGGCCCGATTTTCACGCGCCCGTATTGCGAGTGGAATGTCCAGTCGACATCCGACGGCTTGAAGAACAACTGCTGACCGCTGCGGAGCACGATCATCGGCTTGGTGAAGGATATCTCCTCGGGCTTGCTCGGCGAGACCTTGCACGAGGCGGTGTCGATCTTGTCCTGGTCCAGCGACATCTCGTTGCCGTTTTCCAGCTTGATCTTGATCTGGCCCGAGGTCAGTTTGCCGCCGACAATCTGCCCGTCGGCC
>CAYMSH010000198.1:0-11647 GCA_964392945.1 uncultured Planctomycetaceae bacterium
CGGCCAGGTTGACGCCCTTGCCGCTGAACTTCGATGCGCATCCGTCCGAGGGGCCGAGCTGCGGATGGCCGCTTTTCAGATGTATGCGCAGAATGCCGGTTGGGTTGTAGGTGTGATCGCCGGTTGTGTCGTACTCGATATAGTTCCCGCCGACATTGGCGATCACCTTGTGAAACGGTTCGACAATGGGAACGACAAACCCGCCGGCGTCGGCTGGAGACGGTCTTTCGGCGATATCGTCGTTGGCGAACATCCAGGCCTGGGCCAGCATACTCATCGCCAGCATGTTGTAGCAGGTATGAACCGAGTACGTTTCATAACCGTGCCTGGCCCCGATGGGATAACGATTCTTGACGATGCAGCCGGTCCCGTCGGGGCGAATCCAATTCTTGATCGACGCCAGCGACAGGTGCGCCGCACGCTTGAAGGCTCCGGCGTGGGCCTTTTGGCCCGCTTTGGCGTAGGCTGAAGCGTAGATTTCGAAGATCACCGCCTGCTGGGCTTCGTTCCAGATGTGGTGACTGCTGCGATACCCCGTCGGCAGTTGGCCAAACGGCGACTGCACAAACAGGGAGGTCCAGGCTCCGCGCCAGAGAATGTCTCGGTATGTGGTGTGCAGGAATGAGCTATACCCGCGCTGGAGCATTCCAGTCAGATAGTGTCTGGAAAACAGGTCGTACGGCAGGGGGTTCCCGTTCTCATTGTACATCCCGTGCGGAGAGAAATTCGGAAGCTGCATGGTCATGCAGTAGTCGGCATACCACCGATCGGTCAGTCCGAGCTTTGCTCGGGACCATTCTCCGGCAACGTTGACCAGGTTCCAGTTGTTGGCGAAGTGGGACCCATAGGCCTTGTAGAACCCTCTATGATCCGAAGGCCTCAGCGGTTTGCGGTAGACGCGATAATTCCTGGGATCAACCTGCTTGAGGCTCCGTTTCCACGCTTCTTTGCGTTGGTCGGAGGCCGACTCGGCAAAGAGTTCGTAAGCCAACACGATCGGCCAGGTGAAGAAGTCGCCATGCGCCCCCGGAGCCTTGCCCGCGGCGAGATCCGCCAGCGAAACATCCAACGCCTTCATCCCGCTTTCTGCGAGCTCTTTCTTGATCGGATCACCGGCCTTGACCAGCACGGCGACACTGTGAGCATAACAGGGAGTGGTGAAGTACTTTTCGGCCTTCTCAACGGGGTCAATGATGCGTCCGGCGGCGTTCTGGTATTTACGCATTGCGTTGACCTGAGCGGCGATTACGTCGAGGTAGTCGCTCTTCTTGAGTTGGGTTGGCGTGAAAGTCTGTTCCCGCTGGTTCTTTAGAAAATCTACGAGCTGCTTGCTCAGCGGATGATCGCGGCCGGTCAGGGGTTCTGCCTTCAAGGCGGCCGGGGGCAACATCTGACTCTGTTGCGGGATCGCCGAGCGAATCCTCTCCGGTGTAATCACTCCATTCTTGACCAGCAGTCGCACCTGTCCGGCCGCGGTCAGGAACGGGCCGACAGCATACTCCCGCGTGATCCTCGGATGCGACGGGCGGGGCTGGGCGTCGACCGGTTGCACCCAGCCCAGAACTCCTTTGGGGTGCACCGCACTGACCAGTGCGCTCCACCCTCGGATGATAGTCGGCAGATAGGCGTCCCGGTCCAGAACCCCCTCCCCAACGCCCCAGGCCAGACCGGCGGTGAAGAACGCCGTACCGCTGCTTTCAGGCATCGTATAATGCCAGGGATCATCCAGGTTGGATCGCCAGAAGCCGTCGTCCCCCTGACGCGAGGCCAGCGATTTGGCCATGCGTCGGTAGAGGTCCACATAGCGTTTGCGGCTTGGATCGTTCTTGGGCAGATGTTTGATAATCCTCGGCAGTCCGGCAAATACCCAACCATTGCCGCGTGACCAGATGACCTTCCGGCCGTTCGGAGACTTCTTTCCGATATAGCCCGGATCGCGGTAGTACAGGCTTTCGTCCTTGTCAAAGATCTTGTCGGTCACATCCCAGAAAGCGCCGTTCAGGATATCCAGATACTTCCCGTCACCGGTGGCCTTGTGCAGCATCGCCAGCACTGGCGCCCCGTACAACGAGTCGGAGTAGACGGGCTTGTTCCACGGACCGGGGGCATGCCCGTACCAGACTTTCGCCCCTGCTGGTGAGTAGGGAACGTTTTCCTTCAGCGCCGCCACTGTTGGGGCGATCTTCTTCGGGTCCGGGGCCAGCAGGTTCAGTTCCGCCCAGGTCATTGCGCAGAACAGCCGGTTGAACCCGGATTTTTCGTGTCCGACTTGCCATTGATGCTTCTTGGCCCATCTCAGGGCCTGCTTTAGATATCTAGAATCGCCGGTGGCGTGATACGCCTCCATGACGCCGGTGTACCAGGTTGCGCGTATCCAATTGCGGTCGGTCTGGCGATAGGGATTGGCCAGAGTGTAGTCGTTGACCTCCCGCATGATCGCCAGGATGCCGTCCTCTGCAAACGGGTCATTTTTTGCGGCGTCTTGCCCGAGCAGCGGACTGGTGAATGATAATACTGCGACAATGACAAACAGTGGTTTTCGTAACGCCATTACTCGTATTCCCATGTTCAACGTCCAGGTTCAGGGCCGCGTATTCTCACTAGTCTTGCGGCGATTTCTCTGTCATAACGCGCCAATGACTGATCTGCGGCAACATCGCCTCAACCTTTATAGGGCCCCATTTAAATCACAACAAGCAGAAAGCCAGGGCTCTTTGGGAATTGAAGACACTCTTGCCATAACTCTGATGTAAGCTAGAATCACCCGAGAGGTAAAGGTATGAATTACAGAAATATCATCGTGTCAGCCATCGTCTCACTTCTCGCGGCCAGCGGTTACGCCGCGCCGACTGGTGCGGAACTCAGCGTTCCTGCGGCGACTGCGTATATCTCTCCGAACGTGCGAGGGGCTCGCGTCAGTCGCTCCGGCGTTTCTCACTGGAAGGACCCGGCGATGAAAGTGCTCTGGTTCGGCCAGATCAAAACGCCCGGCAAGATCAACTGCTCGGTCCGTATGAAACTGGCCAAGGGCGCGACTTCCAAACTGCAGCTCACGCTGGCCGGCAAATCCGCCAGGGTCAGCGTAACCGGCGGCGAAAAGGGCAAGCTCGTTACCGCGAATTTCGGACAGTTCGCGATCGCCAAACCGGAATACCAGTGCTTTATGCTCGAATCGCTCAATGAAAAAGGCAAACCGTTCGGCGATCTCGAGGCCTTGGTCCTGAGCGGTCCGGCTATCAAGGACGCACACTTCAACCTCAAGCCGCGCCGCAACGCAGCGTCGGTGCACCTGGCGTATCCGGTTCCCAAAGGCGTGAAAGTCGCCGCGTTTTACTGCGAGATGACCGGCGTGGAAGAACCGCTCTGGACGTACTACATGGCCTGCGGCTGGCATCGCGGATACTTCGGAATGCAGGTCAACAGCCCGACTGAGCGTCGGATTATCTTCAGCGTGTGGGACAGCGGCGGCGAGCCGAAGGACCGCAAGAAAGTCGGCGACGCCAATCGCGTGAAACTCGTGGCCAAAGGCCCCGACGTAAACACCCGCTCGTTCGGCGGCGAAGGCACCGGCGGACACAGCCACCTGAAGTATCTCTGGAAGACCGGCGAGGTCCAGAAGTTCGTCGTGACAGCCAAACCCGTCAGCGCCACGCATACGATCTTCTCGGGCTACTATTTCCATCCGGAAAAGAAGAAGTGGATGCTGATCTCCAGCTGGAACGCCCCCAAGGAAGGCCGGCACATGCGGGGCCTCTACAGCTTCAGTGAAAACTTCGGCGGGGCCAACGGTCATCTCCTGCGAAAAGCCCTGTACGGCAACCAGTGGATTTGCAGCAGCGAGGGGAAATGGACCGAGATCATCGACGCGAGATTCAGCCACGATCACACCGGCAAGGCCGATCGCTTCGATCGCTTCATGGGCCTCGAAGGCGGTCAGTTCTTCCTGTCGCACGGCGGGTTCGTTGCGGGCTTCGACAAGTACGGAAAAAAATATCGGCGCCCTGCAGTGAGCAAGGCGCCGAAGATCGTGCTTCCGGCGATAAAGGGTGTCCCGCCGCTGAAGCAATAGTAGAAAGCTCCAGCGGCGCCGACAGATTCTACAGCGGCGTTACTTGCCGCCGAGGTCCTTGTAAAGCTGACCAGCTCTCTTGACGTTGTTCTTGTTCTTGCTGGTTTCCTTGATGCTCTTCATGAGCTCCAGGATCGCATCCTTGTTCCTCTTGTCGCGTTTGATCCTGTTGGCGACGTCGATTGACGCCTGTTCGGCGGTGGCCTTGACCGAATCGTCGGCGATGAACGCTGCGACTGTGGCCAGGACGTTCTTGTTCGATCGGCGGATGTTTCGCAGTCCGCTGATGATCAGATTCTTTTCATCAGCTCGCGTGGCCAGCGGAGTGATCTTCTTGTACATGTCCGCACGTCTGCGTTCGTCTTCCTTGCCGGTTACCTGGATGTATCCTCGCGTGGCCAGGATCTTGTCCTTGGGAGTCTTGCCTTTCTTGGCGATGTCCAGCAGCGTCTCGGCGGCGCCTGTGTCAGGCCAGTTCATCAGGGACCGCATTGCCGCGGCCCGGATGTCTTCGTCCGACGATTTCAGGGCTTCCTTGGCCACAGCGATCGCCTTGACTCCGCCGGTGGCTGAGCCGAGAGTGATGATCAGCGTCTTGACCTTCTTGTCAGCCTTGGGGTAGAGCGGGCCGATCGCGTCGAAGCACTTGCGCCTGTCGGCCGAGTTGGTGCAGATGTTCTTGATCGCGTTTGTGGCCGCGGCCAGGACCTTGTCGTCTTTGACCTTTACGATAAGCTTCATCAGCGAGTCGAGGTCCTTGTCGCTGGCGAGGTTCGCCATGGCGCCCCAACCGGCGATCTTCGTCTCGGTGCTTCCCGACTCGATCATCTTGACCAACGCCGGGGCGGCAGTGGTGCTTCCGCGTTTGCTCAGTGCATTGATAGCGGCCGGTCCGAGCTTGGGATCGGAGATCAGCCCCGCCAAAGTCGCGTCAACCTTGGGGTTGGCGATGATCGCCAGTGCGTTAGTTGCTTCCATTTCCAGCAGCGGCTTGATGCAGTCGGTGTCGCCGATGCGTCCGGCGGCGGTGTAAGCGGCGAGCTTGACGTCAGCGGAATCAGAACCGTAGAGAGCCGAAACGCCCTTGAGGGCTCCGATGTCGCCGCGCTGTCCGAGCACGTCGAGGGTCTTGATCTGATCGGCGGGCTCCATCGACGCCAGGGCCTTGGAAACTACGCCGGTCAGGCATTTGCACTGATCGCTTGCCACGATGCGCAGGGCGCCGGACTTCATGTAACCGGGTCCGCCTTTGAGTTCCGTGACGATCAGCGGCGCGGCGGCCGGGCCGTCGGCCTTGGCCAGACCGCGCAGTGCGGCCAGGCGGGACGGGGCGGGGTTCTTGGCGTTCTTGTAGATAGCCGCGCAGGTCTTGGCTGCGTCGGCTTTGTCGAGGCTTTCGCCGCATACGATCTGCGATTCGAGCAGGACCGGGAGAAGTGCGTCTGTGGTCTTAGCTCCAGCGAGGCACGCCGAGGCGTCTTTTCCGCCGATCATTCCCAGCGATCGCATCGCCGCGGCGGCGGTTCCGGCTTCTTTGCAGCCCAGTGATGCGGCGATGGCCTTGACTGCGGTCTTTTCCTTGCGATTTCCCAGGCTCATGATGATTCCGGCTTTGAGCTTGTCGGAGACCTTCGGCAGCGCCGTAAGCAGGGCGGCCGACGCCTTTGGCGAATCGATCATTTCCAGCGCGAGTCTTGCGTAGTGGGTCAGAACCTTGTCGCCGAGCAGCGATGACAGGGCCGGGATTGATTTTTCCGTGCCGATCTGCTGTAGCGAGCGGCATGCGAACGACTTGCCGGCCTCTGTGGCGTCTTTTGATGAAATCAGACCGATAAGCGTAGTTTCGATCTTCGCGTGTTCGGCTACTGGGGTATCCTGCAGCAGCAGGTGGGCCTTCTTGGCCGCATCGGTCTTGTCGCCGTATTCGTACTTCGCCAGGTCCTGCCACACGTCTCCTATCGCCATAGGCGTCAGGAGGCAGGCGACGGCCAACATAATTGTCAATTTCCTAATCATTATTATCTCTTTTCAAAGTTAAATATAAGGGGCTTGGTTTTCTGCGTTAGTCGTCGGTTTATATCTGCCACGGTCCGCGTCTGGGTCTGTCGATAAGCTTCTGTGCTTCGGCGTCGCCGATGAACTCTTCCTTATCGGGATCCCATTTCAAGTTCCGCTTGAGCATCAGGCAGATGTTGCCCAGATGGCAGATTGTTGCGGTCCTGTGCGCGAATTCGACATCGCGGAACGGGCGCTTTCTCGTGACAATGCAGTTCGCCAGGTCCCTGATCGGGTTGTTGGCTCCGTCTTCGTACCATCGCAGTCCCGGGGGAACGGCCTGGCCGCGGATGGGTTTGGCTTCGCCGCCTTCGCAGATGTACTTCTGTCCGCCGCCGACGATGAGCTTCTGTCCGGTCTTGAAGACGTACGTGAGTTCCCTGTTTTCCTTGCCGTCGGGGAACAGGATGTCTGTCGGTCCTGTGTGATCGAGTTTCAGGCCGTGCATGGCTCCGCCGAACTTGTGTCCGCCCCAGTCGGTCATCATGCCGCCGGAGTAGTCGTACCACGTGCGGAAGCCTTTTCCGCCAAGGCCGTAAGCCCGGCCGCAACGGTACGGGTTGTACGGAGCCCAGGGCGCCGGTCCGAGCCACAGATCCCACTCGATCGTATTCGGCGGGATCGGTACTCCGGGCAGGTAGCAGTGCCGGGGCGGTCCGCCGGGGCTTGCGTGTGCAGTCAGGATCTTGCCGTAGCGTCCGGAGTTGGCGGCTTTGGCCAGGTGACCGTAGTCGCCGATTACTCGCTGGGAGCCGCAGGAGAAGACTCGTCCGAAGCGGCGTGCGGCTTCGACCATCTTGCGGCCTTCGCGAATTGTCAGCGACAGGGGTTTTTCGCAGTAGATGTCTTTGCCGGACTTCATCGCGTCGATCGTGATCTGTGCGTGCCAGTGGTCCGGCGAGCCGCAGACGATCGCGTCGATATCGTTGCGTGCGATCAGTTCGCGATAGTCGAGATATCCCTTGCAGTCCTGATTCTTGTACCTTCCGTCAACGCTTCTCTTGCAGCCTTTCAGCGCGTCGTGCTTGACGTCGCAAACCGCCAGGACCTGGACGCGCTTGTCGCCCATGAATCCGCGCAGATCACCGTGGCCTTGTCCGCCCATGCCGACGCCGCCCATCGTGATTCGATCGCTGGCTGCCGGCCTGCCGTCAGCGCCCAGTGCGCCCGACGTGATTGCGTACGGGATAGCGACTGACGCCGCGGCCGCACCCTTCAAAAATCTTCGCCTGTTCAGTTTACTCATTATTCGTACCTTTCCACAAAACTACGGGTTATTTATTCTTCGTCGAGTAAGGCAGAACGGCGAGCATAAGGCCAAATTTCATGATTGTAAAGGTACATCGAAAATATCTTCATAGCAGTCTTCGAGTTGACCTTTACCGATCATCGGGCTATGATTTTCACAGGCCGCCGCGACGCTCAGGCGATCGCGAGAAAGGAAACTCACGATGACAATGAATGTTGCCGGCAGGTTCATGCAGATGGCTCAAAGTGCGCCTGACAAGCAGGCGGTCAGCGATGAATCGATCTCGCTTACCTATTCCCAACTTCTTGCAGCAGCGATGGTTGCCGCCAGTGATGTGCGGGCCGCCAGCGATTGTCAGCGAGTGGGGCTCCTGGCCCCGACTTCCGCGGCGTTCGCCGTGGGGTATTTCGGCATTCTCCTGGCCGATCGCACCCCGGTCCCGTTGAACTTTCTGCTGGACCCGGCGTCAATGGACTTCGCCGCAGACGATGCGGGCTTCGATCTGATGCTTACTGTCCGGCCGTTCGAGCAACTCGCCGGCGCATGCAAGACCCGCTGTGTGTTCATTGGCGAATCGAACGTTGAGGAATTCAAACCGCCGGCGCCTCCGAGGCGAGGCGACGACGACGAAGCGGCGGTGCTTTACACATCCGGCAGCACCGGCCGGCCCAAAGGCGTGATCCTGACTCACCGCAACCTGCTGCGGAACTTCGCCAGCTCGTGCGAGCATATCGAACTGGGCGGAGACGACGTTATTCTTGGAATGCTCCCGCTGTTCCATTCGTTCGGGATCATGACATCCGTGCTCATGCCGCTGCTGCTTGGCTGCTCAGTGGTCTACATGCCGAGATTCTCACCGGGCAAATTCTTCAAGGCTGTAGAGCAACACGGCGTGACGATGTGTTTCGCCGTAGCGTCTATGGCTCGCGTGCTGCTGCGGGCCGGGCGCAGAAACAGCGCCGATCTCAGTTCGCTGCGATCGGTCTTCGCAGGCGGAGAAGCGCTGGGGACCGCCGTCTGCGAACAGTTTGAGGAACTGTTCGGCGCGCCGCTGCTGGAAGGATACGGCCTGACGGAGACTTCGCCAGTCGTTGCGTTCAACCAGCCCGAGAGCAATCGCCAGGGCTCGGTAGGCAAGCTGCTGAACTGGGTCGAGGCCCTCGTTGTAGACGACTCGGGTCAACCCGTGCCGAGCGGCGATGAAGGAGAACTCTGGTTGCGAGGCGAATGCGTAACCCAGGGCTATCACAATCGTCCCGACGAGAACGATCTGGCTTTCGCCTCGGATAAGTGGTTCCAGACCGGCGACCTGGTTCGGATCGACCCCGACGGGCATCTCTGGATCACCGGACGCAAGAAAGACCTGATCATCTCGGCCGGCGAGAACATATCGCCGGCGGAGATCGAAAACACGCTTCGCGAGCATCATGCGGTTCAGGAGGCTGCCGTCGTCGGCGTCCCCGACGCCAGCCGCGGCGAAGTGCCCAAGGCGTTTATACTGTTGGAGGCCGAGCAGGAAGCCGCGGAGTTCGAACTGGCGGAATTCTGCCGCCAGCGACTGGCCCGTCACAAGATACCGGCCCAGTTCGAATTCATAGCCGAAATGCCCCACGGACCAACAGGCAAAATCGACAAAAAGCGACTGCAGTGAGGAATGATGATAACGGCGATGGCTGGTACGGCGTAAGGCCTTGCCGCGTTGGAAACGGATTACTTGCGAGTCATTGTCAGTTTTACGAATCGTTTCTCTGTCGTTGAGATCCTCAGGCTGTCGGTTTGCTTGCCGATGGTGATTGTGAAATCACCGCTCTTGCCGGTGATTTTCGGCATGGGGTCGCCGTCGCGATATGCATAAAGCAGGACGCGGAATTTCGCCCCGTCAGTTTTACTCTTGTACTTAAGGTTCTCCCAGAGCCGCATTCCCTTCTTGCGATGGCGGGACTCGGCGATCGGAACCACCGGCTCGACAACGAACTTGCCCGGCGAACTGTCGCCGAAGATCTTCACCAGCAGGTGTTTGGTCTTGTCGGCCGGGTCAGTCAGGATGACTCTATCGCCGTGGAGCCCGTAGCTCTTTGTTGTGTAGATGTCCTTCGGCAGCGGGGCGTTCCAAACGTACTGGCGCGTGGCGTCGTCCTTTTTGATATCGTCAATAATGACTCCGTAAGGGCGTCTCCCGCGTGCGAACGCGGCGCTGCGATAGGCGTAAGCGAAGGATTGGGCTCCCTTGTACTTCTCCGGGTCGAATGTCGAGACATCCAGAATGCCGGTCCTCAGGGGGCGGTCCCCGGTCAGTTGGGCTGCGAGGTAACCGCTGGGCATAGCCAGCCACGGACGCCGTGAGTCGCCGCGGAGTCGAGAGTAGTTCAGGGTCGGCCAGCGCCCGTTGATCTGGCGATAGGAACCGGTTAAGTCGGCGCCCATGATATCGAACGCGGCGCCCTTGGTCTCGTCGGCGCCCTGGTAGGAAAGAACGCGTCCGGGAGTGGTGTCCTGGCCGAGCGTATCGACGGTGACAACCGCGTTGAAGTCCGGTACGGTGTTGTCCTCGGCGCCGCGGAAGGGAATCCACTGTCGCCCCAGGGCGTTATAGATGAAATAGCCCCGGTCAATCTGCGAATGTCCGCCCCTGATGGATCGCGGAGAGAAATACAACTGCGCCGCGTCGGCATCCCAACTGCTGCGAGCGACCATCATGCCGCGAAAGACACTCATGTAGCCCAGCGAGGCTTCGGAGGCTTTGGCGGCGTGCTTGAGATGTTGCTGGATGTCGGCCGGGCCCTTCCAGTCTTGAATGTAGGGCGCTGCGATAAGCCATGATTCCTGGCTGAACGTGCGGGTTCCCAGTTTGGTGTAATCCTGCGGGCCGCTGGCTATGCAATGCTTGAGATAGTTGATAACCGGATCGTTCGGGTAGGCGTAGTGCATCGCCAATATGCCGTGGGCCTTGGGGCGTCCGAGCCCGCCGTTTTTCTCGTCGTACATCATCCGGCGATTGCCCCAGGGCAGACCGATGTGCAGGAGGAACTTGGTCATGTGGTTGTAGAGCGAGGTGCTGGAGATGCTCTTTTGTCCGTCGGGTTCGTTGCGGCTGAGTACGGAGATTTGCGTGACGCCGAGCGTGCCTTTGCCCATTCCTTCGTAGTGTGCTCCGGAGTCGGGATCGTCGGTGTTGATCGAGCACAGTTTCAGGGCTCGCGCCGCGGCGGCGTGGACCTCGGCGTCGAAGCCGTCCTCGCCATAGATCGACTCTGAGGCGATCATCAGCTCGCCGGTGATCCAGGGCTCCCAGTTTGAGGTGTGAGCGTTCAGCGCCGTCACGCCGTACATCCCCAGGGCCCACTTTCCGGCGGTGCTGCGGGCGATTACGTCGCGGATCGTCTTGCGTTCCTGTTGCGTCATCCAACCGTACAGATAGTCGTACATCAGCGGTGTGAGGCGCCGGCCCATCAAATCGTGATAGTAATGCTGCCAGTCGGAGCTGCGCGCGTTGGCGACGTCAAGCGATCTTTTCTGCAGGTCGGCCGACTTCATCATGTTGTCAATCAGTATTCGCGCCAGCCGCTGGTCGGCAGTCAGCAGTGCTTTGTACGCCAGCATGCCGCGTGCGGCGGCTTTTTCACCGCCATCGCCGCGAGGCAGTTGTTTCATGGTGAACTGTTTGGGATCGGCTTTGAACTTCGCCTCCAGTTCAGAGCGCAGCTTGTCGCGATCAGCCTCCCTGGGAGCCTTGAGCAGTTCGGGGAAATCTACATTCGGCGTGTAGTGCTCCATATTTTCACCGAAGAGCGTTCGCGGGTAGAGCGTGATAAAGGTGAAGTTACTGTGTCCCTGCCTGGTGTTGCGCGTGAGCTTGCGGATGCGGGGCAAGTCGTCCGGATCGAGATTCAACCGGGGATGCGTGTAGGGCGGTGAGGGCTTCCTGCCGAACCGCTCGGCGGCAAAGCCCTCGTTCCGGTATTCGAACTTCGGCTTGGGCATGTATTTGGCAATGATCTGGCTCTGGTATCCGCGGGACATATAGGGATCAACCGGGATGCGGTCTTTCACCCCGGCCGCGCCGTTGGGACTGTTATACAGCGCCCATACCTCATCTACATTCAATACCTTGTTGTAGAGGGCGACGTCGTCGAGAATGGCCGATGTCGTGAAGACCAGCCTGGGTTTTCCCGCGGCGTTGAGCAACGGCTGTTTGATGAAGGAGGCCTGCTCGCCATTGACGAAGAACTTGTTGATATGCCCCAATTTCGAGTAGGCCACGGCGTAGTGGGTCC
>CAYMSH010000199.1:0-3887 GCA_964392945.1 uncultured Planctomycetaceae bacterium
GCGGGCGTCGGTGCGGGCGAAGGTGCTGGTGAAGGCGCTGGTCAAGGCCAGGGTCAAGGCCAGGGTCAAGGCCAGGGCCAGGGCCAGGGTCAAGGCCAGGGCCAAGGCATGGGTCAGGGCATGGGCCAGGGCATGGGTCAAGGCATGGGCCAAGGCATGGGCCAAGGCATGGGCCAAGGCATGATGCCTGGAGTCGGCATGGGTTCAGGACCCGGTGAGGCCGGCGGCGCCAGTTCAGGCGACGGCGCGGCGATGGCCAATACCGAACGCCAGAACGGAACCGGCGACTATGCCGAGGTCCAGGACGGCGAATCAGTGGCCGGAAGCAACGTCGCCGACGTCAAGCGAAGCGATGGCAAGAACATCGCCGGGCGAGCCTGGTTCACCTCGCTGCCCGAAGGCATTCGCTCCGCGGTCAGATCTCGCGGAAAAACTGTGACACCCAAGGGTTACGAAGAACTCTTGAGACGATATTTCGAAGACCAGGATTAACGATGACCCGCATACAGCGGAACAGACGCCAGTCGATCGCTACGCGACAACGCCGGTGATCGACGGACGGATTTGATTGGAGAAAAAGGAATGAATGAAGCGATAGAACCTGCCATGAGTCAGGACGACGTAGCCGAAATCGCAAAGTGGAAAGAAGCTTACGCAAAGCTCCGCGGCGAAATGGCCAAGGCGATCGTGGGCCAGGACCACGTCATCGAACAGATGATCGTGGCGATGCTCGCCAGAGGGCACGCACTGCTCGAAGGCGTGCCGGGAGTCGCCAAGACCCTGATGGTTCTGGCGCTGTCCAAGGCGATGCACCTGTCATTCAATCGAGTGCAGTTCACCCCGGACCTCATGCCTTCGGACATTACCGGCACAGACGTGCTGCAGGAAGATCCCGTCACGCACGTGCCCAGTTACAAATTCGTACCTGGTCCGATCTTCGCCAACATCGTCCTGGCCGACGAAATCAACAGGACCCCGCCCAAAACGCAGGCGGCTATGCTCGAAGCAATGCAGGAGCACATGGTCTCCGCCGGCGGCGAGAACTACGCGCTTCCCAATCCGTTCTTCGTGTTGGCTACCGAGAACCCGCTCGGTCGGGAAGGCACCTATCCGCTTCCCGAAGCACAGCGAGACAGGTTCCTGCTGCACATTAACGTGGAGTATCCTTCCGGCGCCGAGGAGTGGGAAATCGCCGAGAAGGTCACCGGCGGAAGCCTTGGCATGAAGGCGCTGGAAACCATCGAACCGGTCCTGCAGCCCGAAGACCTCCTCAAGGCTCAGGAGCTTGTCCTGCGCGTGCCGGTGTCCGACCAGGTAGTCGGCTACGCGATGTCGCTGGTTCGCGCATCCCGCCCGGGCGCCGAGGCATGGCACACCCACAAGGCCGGAAGCGAGTCGGCCGAATCGATCACTAAATGGATCAACTGGGGCGCAGGTCCGCGAGGCGTGCTTACCCTGATAAGCTGCGCCAAGGCTCGAGCCCTCATACACGGACGCTACCACGCCTCCATGGAAGACGTCAACTGGGTGATCGGACCGTCACTTCGCCACAGGATCGGACCGAACTATGCGGCGTTGGCTTCCGGCATCACCAGCGAAGAGATCATCGAAATGCTGCTGAAGCAGGTTCCGGCCGACAAGGAATACTCCGTGCCGGTTGCCTAACTCGCCGATGCTTGCTGATTGAAACGTACATAATGTGCGGAGTATCGCCGGGATTACCGAGCAACGCTCCAACAGGACAGGAATATAAAAATGGCTGATGAGAACAAAACTGTAGAAGCAAACGACATAGCCGCAGTCGGGAAATGGCCCGAGATCTACAAGAACCTGGTGGCGGAAGTCTCCAAGGTCATCGTAGGCCAGCAGGACGTTATCGAGCAGATGGTCGTCGCCATGCTCGGTCGCGGCCACGCACTCCTCGAAGGCGTGCCGGGAGTCGCGAAGACTCTCATGGTCCACTCGCTGGCCCAGGCGATGAACCTTACGTTCCACCGGATCCAGTTCACGCCGGACCTTATGCCTTCTGACATTACCGGCACAGACGTGCTGCAGAAGGACCCGGTCACCCAGGAACTCGGATACAAGTTCCTCAAGGGCCCGATCTTCGCCAACATCGTCCTGGCCGACGAAATCAACCGAACGCCTCCCAAGACCCAGGCATCCATGCTCGAGGCCATGGAGGAGCGCAAGGTGTCTGCCGGCGGCGAGACGTATCCGCTGCCCAATCCGTTCTTCGTGCTGGCCACGCAGAATCCGCTGGAGCAGGAAGGCACCTATCCGCTGCCGCAGGTGCAGTTGGACCGCTTCCTGCTGTACATCAAGGTCGACTATCCGTCACTCCGCGAGGAATGGGACATCGTCCGCGACGTCAGCACCGGGTCGATCGGCGAAAGGGCCCTTACCGCCATTCAGCCGGTGCTGCAGAGCGACGACATGCTCGCAGCCCAGCAGCTGGTGACCCGCATGCCGGCCTCTGAGCAGCTCATCGGCTACGCCTGGTCACTGGCCCGCGGCTCAAGACCGCTCGGCCCGAAAGACAAGCCCGACGGCAAGTCGCTCGAAGAGATCACCAAATGGATCAATTGGGGCGCCGGTCCGCGAGGCGTTCTGGCGCTGATCAACTGTTCCAAGGCACGCGCCCTGATTCACGGTCGCTACGAGGCCACTGTCGAGGATCTGAACTGGATTGTCGATCCCTGCCTTCGTCACAGGATATCGCCGAACTACAGCGGAATTACTTCCGGGATCACCAGCGAAGACATCATCGGGATGCTGCAGAAAGAGATACCGTCGGATCAGAAGTTCGTCAGGCCGACGGCGTAGGACTAATTCGTTCGCGGATTCTTAGTTTCAGACGGTCCGGCCGAGCCGCCGGGCCGGACAGGCACAGGTAAATATATGGCTTTCATGAGCAAATACATTCGGCCCGAGGTCTTGACGCGCATCTCGCGCATCAAGTTCGAGCCAAACGGACTGGTTGAAGGCACACTGGCCGGCGCCCACAGGTCGCCGTTCCACGGTTTCGCCATCGAGTTCGCCGGACACCGCGACTATGTGCCCGGCGACGACGTGCGGCACCTGGACTGGAAGGTCTACTACCGTCACAAAAAATACCTGATCAAGCAGTACGAGATGGACACCAACCTGGTCTGTCACCTGATGCTCGACGTGTCGGCCTCGATGCGTTACGGCGACGGCGACACCCAGAAGCTGCTGTACGGCGCGAGAATGGCCGTAACGCTGGCCAACCTCATTGTCGAACAGTCAGACCGGGTCTCACTGACGACATTCGACGAGAAAGTCGTCAGCGCACTGGCTCCGTCGAACTCGCTGTCGCAGTTGATTAACATGACCGAGATGCTCGACAAGATCGAACCTGTCAAGAAAACCCAAATCGGACCGTCGCTGATGGACCTGGCCGCACGAGCCGGCCGCCGCGCCATTGTCGTGATCCTCAGCGACTTCTTCTGCGATCTCGATGACTTGAACAATGCCGTGCAGCGCTTGCGATACGACGATCACGAAGTCGTGCTCATGCAGGTCCTGCACAACGATGAAATCGAGTTCAACATGCCGGGGACCATCCGGTTCGTCGGGCTTGAGGACGACAGGGAGATCGACGCACGCCCCGACGACACGCGCAAGGCGTATCTCGAAGCGATGGCCAAGTTCAACTCTCGCCTCGAGGATATCGCCAACGCCAACCGGTGCGAACGCCTGGTTTGCGATACCTCACGCGATATGGCCGAACTCTTCGCCGATTACCTCAACCAACGATTGGTTCGCGGACTCTGGTAGGCGATCACGAATTCAAATAGAAAACGCCGCGCCGGGGCTCGCCGGCGCGGCGGGGTTTTTTTAACGGGGGGCCGGTTGAGTTGGGC
>CAYMSH010000199.1:3897-11626 GCA_964392945.1 uncultured Planctomycetaceae bacterium
CACGGTGAACCGTATTCAGTTCTCAATATCCAGCACGAACAGCTTGGGCAGCTTGTTCTGTTCGTAGTTGGACAGCCCGAATATGCGTTTCCCGTCGCTGACGATCTGCGTCGCGTTGTAGGTCGATGCAGCTCCTTCGATCGGAATCTCCTTGAGTGTCCGGCCGTCCTTTGCCGATATCCATCTAACGAATCGACCGCCGAAGCCCACCGGCTTGGAGTTGCTCTTCCTGGGCTTGGCGGGCTTGGCCAGGTAAACGCTGATAAGCGTCTCTTTTTGCGCCAAGGTCGCCGCGGCCGTGTCGGAACCGTGTTTCCGGCGCCAGCGTAGTTTGCCGGTGTCGGGGTCAAGTGCGAATATCCTGTCGGATTCGGCCACGACGAGGGCGCCCGCGCGCATTCCGAGAATCCTCGCCGATTGGCGTATCATGAATGACCAGGCGGTCTGCCCCGTACTGGCCGATACCGACATGATGAAAGGGTTGCCTGGCTGGGAGAAGATTACGTTCCCGTCGTGTACGATCATGTCGTCCAGGGGCACGTCGGCGTGCAGGTCAGGTACGGATTCCGGCGGAATGAATTCGAGCCGCTTGGCCCAGCGGATTGATCCGCGAATGCTGCAGTTGACCAGGCTGCCTTCGGCACGGAACAGGATGGAGTCTCCGATTATCACCGGTCTACCGACGGCTCGCAGGATGTCGCGCACTCGCACCAGCGAGGACGACAGTGACGATTCGCCTGTGTCTGGAGAGGCTCGATGCAGTCGAAGGCTCGACGAACCTTCCTCCGACGCTGTGATAACCGACGCCCAGGGACCGATCATAATCGGATCGGAGATTCCGAAATCATCGTACTGCCTTGACCAGAGTATCTTACCTGTCTTGGACTCGAAGCACGTAAGCGGTCGCCCCTTCACCCCGTTCCTGATCAGCACTTTGTCGCCGACCGCCAGTGGGCGGACCGCCAGGGCCAGCAAGCTCTTACCGCGCCGATTTCTTTTTCGAGATCCTCGCAGCTTGGTGTCCGGCTCGTAGGACCATACGCGTTTGCCGGACTTGCGATCCACCGCCATCAGTTTGTCGAGAAAACTGACTATCAATCGCTCGGAGTCCATTGAGAACGCGGCCATATAAGGGGAACTCTGCCTATGACTGCTGGAGATTCGATCGCCTAGCATCTGCCCCAGATCGGTCAATTTTGCCTTGCGTCCGCGAGGCTCGGGGCCCGGGAGGGTCTTGCCCTCTGGGTTGGCAGCGGGCTTGTTCTTTCTGTCGGCGGCCAGGCGGGTGACCATTTCCTCGAACTCCTTGGCCGAGAATGTCCCGCCTGGCAGGGCGATCGGTTTATCAGCCGGCTTACCTACGAGCCGACCCAGCATGGCCCAGGCCAGTCGGAACTTGGCGGCCGCATCGTCTCGCTTGGCGTAGTTCGGCTCGTCGCTCAGGAGCTTGTACCGCTCGGCGGCGCCCCAGAAGTTCCCGTTGGATAAATCACGATCGGCCAGCACGTGCATGGCTCCGAAGCCCGGCGGAGTTCCGTAGAACTGCACGGCCAGGGATTTCAGGGCCGCCAGATCGTTCTGCCTGCGGGCCCGCTCCAGGCGTATGGCGCCGATCTCTGTGTATTCCTTGTTGAGCACCTGCCGCAATTGGGGCGTATTGCGAATGGTCTCGCGCACGCGATAGTGGCTGGATTGCAGCAGGTCCTCCTCGTCGCCGAGGGAGACCAGATCGTCGCCCAGTGTTCGCTTGGTGATGGCTTTGCACGCCGAACCGTAGTGCTTGCTCTTTATCAGGAACAGGAATTCGCCCAGTGTGTTGAGCATCTCGCGATCGTCGTTGACGACCAGCGAACGGCGCCACGCCGTTGATGATCCGGCGGTATTAGGATCGGCCTCGTCAGCCAGGTGCTCGTCGGCCTGGGCCAATGCCCAGAGCGTGAACGGAATAATGTGCCTGTCTTCCCACGAGCTCGTGCTGCCGGCATGGTAAATCGCACGCATGGCTTCTCTTCTGACAGCAGCCCACTGGCCGCTGGAAACAAGTTTCTGCAGGTGAATCCGCAGCAGTCCAGGAGCCACTACCAGTGACTTGGTTCGTCCGATGGGAGACATGTAGGATGCGTCCAGGATTCCTTGAACATCTTGAGACGCCCCGGTCTCGAGTTGGTGTCTGGCCAACGCTTCGAAAGCCTTGTGCTGGATCGCCCCAAGCTCACTGGTTTGCCATCCGAGTTCGGATAGCTCCTCGATGGCGGCCATTATCTTCGGAGTGTCGGCGGGCTTGCTGTTGGCGATCGCATCGTCCAGCAAATCTCGTATCGCCTCGCAACGGACCCGCCAGTGTACAGCCCTGGCCGCCAGGACCGTGTTGCAGGCCATGGCCCATTGGCGCGGCGGGAGATTCTTGCCGGCGGATTTGTTTACCGCGGCCAGTATCTCGGGCTTAGAATAGACTTTCAGCAGTTCTTCACTAAGGGCCTCTGCGGCTTTGGCCACCAGCTTCGGATCGGTCAGCTTTTCGAAAGCTTCGAATCTTCGGATCGTTATGTCGCCGATAGTGGTCCGGCGGGGGCCTTTGTCTTTGACCTTGGCTGTCGGCAGTTCAAAACCGAACTTGCCGGCTTTGATCTTGTTAGTGCTCTGGCCGCTGAGCCTGCGCCACCAGCGTTTGGAATCCGGGCTGATCCATATGCCCCAGAAGTCGCCGCCGATGCGGATGCGCACCCAGAATTCCTTTCCGATGATCCGGTTGTCGGCGATGGCGGCGGCTTTCTTCTTTCGATCGGATGTGTGTTCTACATAGCTTCCTTCATGCGGATCGAGTTTTATGTAGTCGCCGCCGGCCTCAGACTGCAGGCTGATAGTTGTTGTCGGGTGGAATTCGGTCACGTGAACAGTCATCTCAACGCCTAGAGACGACGCCATGTCCACGATGGTTGACGCTCTTGCGTGGATGTGGTCAATTCTGTTCTCGACGCTTACTCTTCCGCCGGGCTTGTCGATGATCAGTTCGACTTCTTCGGTCTTCTTGTCCGTTGGTTCAAGGGTCCACTTGAACGCTGCAGCGTTGGTCTTGTCTATGGAAGCCGGGTCGATTTCCTTCTTCGGCAGCAGCAGCGCCGCTGCGGGTATGGCTTCGAGGAGATTCACAGTCGCAGAGGAGCAAACCAGCTTGCCCTCTGTCGGCGGCTTTTCCATCTTGACGCTCAACAGCGGCACTTCGCCTCTGCAGACCATCATTCGCCCGTCCTGGTATCTGACGTCCACTGAGTAGCAGCGATAACTCTGCCATCTGTAGTGATCGTCGCTGGAGTCTATGGCAACCAGAGGTGACTTGGCGTCTTCTCGGACGCTGCTGACCATGCTAATGCGACTGCTCGGCTTGATCGCGACGGTAACCTTGCTGTCGGCATTGGAGAATTCCAGATCGAATACCCTGGCGGTCTTCACGTCGAAACGCAGTATTCGACCCGGCTGGGGAACGGCTCTGAGTCGATAGGAACCGCTGATCTGGAAGTACTTCTGTCCGCGGGAGAACTTGGGCTCCCTGGCTCCCTTCTCAGGGATGACCAGTTTCGACAGGTTCGATCGCCAGTCGGATTCGTAATCCGATCCGATCGTAGCGTAGGCGTTCCATTCCAACGGGAAACTTGCCGGCGGCGTTGCGATCGCCGGCTGGGTCTGGGGGACGTCGGCCGGCGCCGTTGTCGTCTCCGGCTGAGTGGTCGGCTGAGTCGCCGGTTGTGTCGCCGGCTTCGTCGTTACCGGCTTGTCTTCAGGCTGCGTAGCGGGCGTTCGATCCGGCTGGGTGCTGGGTGTCGCGTCGTCGGGCTTCGGAGCCTGAAGGCCTTTGGGGCCCCGGAGCAGAATACCGCCGACAATCGCTGCGGCGATAACCAGCAGCAGCACGGCGGATATCAGCGGATGCGTAGTCGGCTCGGGTTGTGGGCCGAGGAGCTTCTGCAATTGCGCGACGATTGGCCCAAAACCCTCCGGCGTGGGGGCATGTTGTTCGCCGGACTCCGGGTCGATCGACAACGCCCCGATCATCGCCTGCTGCAGCTCGGGGCTGTCGGCGAGCTTGTGTCGAATGTCACTGATCTGCTCGTCGGTCAATTCGTCCGGTTGATGGGTCTGGATCAGTTCTATAAGTTCTTGAACATCCATGGTTTGTTCTACCTCATAGGTTCCGCGATGCGCTGGGCCAAAAGAGCCTGACGCCAATGAGCTAATGATAGACGACAGCATGTTGCGATACAAGCGTTCGCTGAGCGGTCTGGGCGTTGGGACGCCTGCGGGCCGTCGTTGGGCTGCAGTATCTCGAATTTCGAGAGATGTTATTCCATCGCATGCAGATATAGACGATGCAAATACCCGGATTATTGCGATCTTGCATTGACTGATTAAGGACTCTGGAGTAGAATGTACTAAGGTGATCGCCTGATTGCCAGTGGATGGTCTTGGGTCTTTCGCGTATTTTGTGACGTTTTGTCGTCTGCTATCGGCGTCCGCCGTAGTGTTGAGGTATGTCGTATGGGTACATTCCATCACCAGATGCAGAGCAGCCGCTTTGAATTGAAGTATGTAATTCAGGAGCGGACTGCGCAGGCGGTGAGGGATTTTCTCCGCGGTTATCTAGTCACAGACGAGCACGCCGATCCGAGCAACGGTAACCAGTATCCGGTTCACAGCGTCTACCTTGACAACGGAAACTACGCCCTTTACAAATCGACGACGCACGGACACAAGAATCGCTTCAAGCTTCGCGCCAGGTTCTACAACGAGAAGCCGAATTCCCCGATCTTCTTCGAGATCAAGGCCCGCCACACAGACGTTATTCTAAAGCAACGAGCCGGCGTCAAACGCAGTTCCGGACAGAAGCTGCTTGCCGGAGTCTGGCCCCAGCCCGAAGATCTGGCCAAGGACGATATTAACGCTTACGGACCGCTGCAGCGATTCTGTTCGCTGCAGAGCATGCTGAACGCATGCGGAAAGGTCCTGGTCTCCTACATGCGCGAAGCTTACGTGACTCCCAACGACAACTCGGTCCGGGTCACGTTCGATCGTCAACTCCAGACGGCCGTATACCGCGGCGCGTTTAAAATGAGCGAAATGGCCGTACGCCCCGTTTATGTCCGCGGGGTCGTGCTGGAAGTCAAGTTTACAGACGCTTTTCCCGTTTGGCTGCGACAGATGGTTCGAGTATTTGATCTTGAACGCGGACCGTTTGCAAAGTACGTTACGTGTGTCGATTCCCTGCATAAATACGAGTTGTTGATGAGCCCTAGCTATCAAGAGGTTATTGGATGAATGATTGGGCGAGAATATTTGTTAGCGGCGATTTTGGCGGTACGACCTACGGGCCGGAAACCGCGCTGCTTGTGCTTGTGCTGGCGTTCTGCATAGGACAGGTCATCGGCTGGACCTACATGATGACCCACGTGAGCCTGTCCTATTCGAGAATGTACGTCACGTCGATCGCCGTAATGCCCCTTATCGTCGCGCTGGTGATGATACTCATGTCGGGCAATGTGGCGATTGCTTTCGGATTGCTGGCGGTCTTCGCCGTTGTGCGATTCAGGAACGTTCTGAAGGATACGCGAGACACCGTGTTCATATTGTGGGCCATCGTCCAGGGAATGGCCGTCGGCACCATGCGATTCAGCACTGCTATTATGGGTTGTGTGATCGTTGCGATTGTGTTCTCGTACCTTCGTTTCGTGTCATACGGAACCAGGCATCGCTACGACGTTGTGCTGTCGGTGCACTGGAAGGGACAGATAGCAACCCTGGGCGCTCTCAAGGCGATCCTTACCAAGCACAGCGCCAGGGTGCAGCTTGCCAGCCAGCGTGACGGACCGGAGGAAGGGCTGGACCTTACTTATCGTTTGCTGCTTCGCGATCCGGCGCGAAGTCGTGAGTTGCTTGGCGAACTCAACGGAGCCGAGGCCGTCGCCCAGGCGTCGCTGTACTATAGACAAGACGAGTCGGAGATTTAGGAATGGCTGGGTCTCAAAAACGAATTAGAACGCCCCTGAAAGAGCATCTGCGACAGATGCGCTACCAACTGGTGCCGGTCATGGTGTTCGTCTGCGGAATATACGCAGTCGTTCACCTCTGGGGACTCCATATGGAGTTGCCTAACGGTATCGGAGCGGTGAAAGCCCCAAGGCAGGACATCGTAAGCCCCGTCGCCGGGGTGCTGGTCGATGTTACCGGGCCTGACGGTAAGGCAAAGCGCCTGGATATGTTCGATTTGGTCTCTGCCGGCGATATAGTCGCCAAATTCGACGATAGCCAGGTCAAGGCCACTATCGCGACATTGCAGGCTGAAGTCACGCAACTCAGCGCCCAGCTGCTGGCGACAAACGCCGAGATGAAACAGGAGTTCGCCGACAGGCGGTCCGACATGTCCGACAGGCGCCAGTCGCTACTGGACGACGCCAGAAGACTGGCAGTTGACCTGGAGGAGAAGAAGCTTGATGTCGCCGATCGCACGATCGATCTGGAATCCGATAGAATCGCAGTAAAGAGGCGGGCCGAGAAGCTGGCGATCGTAAAGGATCTCGTCAAGCGCAAGCTCGAAACGCCGTACGTGCTCGTCGACACCCAGTTGCAGCACGATGTCCAGGCCAAGGAAATCGTCGAGCAGGAAAAGGCCCTGGTTGATGCAAAGGCGATGCTTGTCAAGGCCCAGGCCAGGATGGATGCGTTTGACAAGATGATCCGAGAGGATGATGTTCTCAACAAGGCCCAGGACGGGACCGAAACGCTGGCCGAGTCGATCAAGAAGGAAATCGATGTATTCCTCAAGCCGATAGAGGCCGCCATAGCCACCCAGGAGGCCAGGATCCAGGAAGCAGAGATACAACGCAAGGCTCTGGTGATCCGCGTGCCTTCCTCGCTCTTCGCGAGGAAGACCAAGCCTAACGGAGAGCCCGAGACCGCGACGATCATGGAAGTGTACCGCAGGCCCGGACAAGCCGTTCGAGCAGGCGAGCCGATCATGAGGATCGCCAATCCCGACAGTTTGTACATCGTTAGTTACGTCAGGCAACCTCATCGCGTTCACTTGGCCGAGCAATCCACAGTCGGCGTCCAGGTCAGGACCGTGCCTATCAGGGGCGCCGAGGCGAAGATTGCGAGAATCGGTCCCCAGATCGAATCTGTTCCGACCCGCCAGTTGCGAGACCCGGATGTGCCGGAGTGGGGACTGCCTGTGAAGATCGCCGTGCCGACGGGATTGAAACTCAAGCCCGGCGAACTGGTGAACATAACTTACAAAGCCGCCCCATAAGCGTCTGAGGTGCAGGCAAGCATATGGTCCGAACCGCTAGCGATAGTCCCGCCGTAGCGGCCGTTCGGTTCGATTTGCGACTGCTGCTCGCGATCCTGACGATCACCTTTTCAATCGCCGCAACTTGTGGACCGATTCATGCTGCGCCCCGACGGCGCACCGATCCGATCGGCCAGTTGCGTAGTTTCGACGTCGAGGCGGTTCGTCTTGCCGTTAAGGATCTGATCTCAACGTTCGGCCCGAAGTATCCCGACGGAGCCAGGCGCCTTGCCGATCTGGACAAACTCGCGGCCGGTCGGGCTGGCATGCTGAGGCGAGCCAAACCGCCGACTGATGCGGTGTCGGACTTGCTTGGGAAACTCAGAAGAGTTCGCCGGGACGCCTTGCTGGCCAATCCGCTCCTGGATTTCGACAAGCTCATCCTGTTGAAGC
>CAYMSH010000200.1:0-11495 GCA_964392945.1 uncultured Planctomycetaceae bacterium
CCGGTCAGTGCCTTCTGCACCAGGTCCATCTCCGCCACCGGGTTGATCTCGCGGCAGAGCAGGTCCGTGATGTTGAGCTTGATCGTAGAGCGTCGGCCCTTCTCCTTCGGGATGGCCGAGCGGTCCGCCGGTGTCATCCGCAGGATGCAACTGATCAGACCCGGTTGTGGGGGAATCCGTCCCTTGGCGCCGTTGTCGCCGATTAACAGCCTGGCCAGGTTCTGGTAGTTGGTGCGGCGTTCAATCACTACGTTTGGGTTGCCGATTTTCGCCAGTTCCTGATTAAGATAATCAGAGATCATCGCCAGATCACTCGGCTCAAACAGCAGCAAGACACGAATGTTGCTGATATCGTAGTACCCCGTGCCTTTCATGACGTAACTGCGTTCGCGATCAGTCAGGTCAATCAGGTCCTCGCCAAGCAGTTGCACCGCCCTCTTGCGCACCGCCGGCGTCATCGACACGTTGTGCTTGACCATGAGGCGATTCAAGCGTTTGAGGAAGTCGTTGCGCGACGCCACGTGGCGGTGCGATGCGAACGCCTCAACCAAATCACCCATCGCCGGACCGGCCAGGTCGTCCGCTTCAGCAATCGCCACGAACGCCGCCGATTGCACCCACCATTCCTCATGCTTCAAGAAAGGCCTGAGCATATCCAGGTTGGCTGCGATTGTCTTCTTGTCGGCCGTACTCATCGCCCAAAGCGCGCCGTCAATCTCCCACATGTCTGAGCGAGGATCCTTCAGGATACGTTTGATGTGGGGCACTACTTTTTCCACGCCTGCGGCGCTGTATGTAAACCGTGATTTCTCCATGAAGAAAGTCAGATAACCGCTCATTCCCTGCAAACCGGCGCGCCGCACGCGGGGGTCGTTGCTCTTAAGGGCCTTGATGATGTGCGGGATCGCGGCGTCGCCATGGTAACCGATCGCCGAGGCGGCCTGGTTGCGCGCCAAGGGGTTGTAATGACGAAAATGCCTGGCGATGTACTCGACCGACGGCAAGCGATCGCCCCGCCCGTCTTTGTAGGTCCTGCGAGCGTTCCACTTCAGCGTTCCCGCGATAGTCTGCAAGTCCTGGAAATCTGATTCCTTCATTCCCTCAGCGTGCCGGGGCGTGATGAACGCATCGTGCTTCTTCATCACCACACCCACCGGACTTATCTTGCTGAACCGCGTAGGCGGCGCGCCGCACATGCGGAGCTTCTTCCATCCGGCCGTGTAACCCAGTCCCACGCACAGGGCCCATTCCTCCGCGGCGTATCGGTTCTCCCCGCCCCTGGTCGGCAACATCCGAAATCCGCCGGCGGGATGACGGCACAGTTCGTAATACCACCTCAGCGAATCCATGTGTTTGCGATAGTGATGCTGCATGTCAGCCGGAACCAGCGGAATGCAGAGGTTGCGCCACAATACGTTGGTCATATTGCCCGTGTGCCCGCCTTCAAAACCGAAGTATGAATCGGCCTGCTCGACAGCCTTCTGCCGCGCCGCCTTCTGGTAGCAGGCGTCCGGCAGGAGTCCCAGCCCCACGCCGGCCATTCCGCTCTTGCCGTTGGTCGAACCGCCGGCGCTGGGTCGCTGATCGCCATAAGGCACGCCGCCGAATCCCGCATAGCGATAGAAGTAGCGAATGTTGTGCTTCAGATCGGCGTTTTTGATCTTCACCCCGCACTCGCGCGCCAACATCATGCCGACAAACAGCTTTCCGCCGGCGGCGTTCACTAGACCGCTTCGAGTGTACTCCGGTGTCGGGTAATCCCAGTGCCCCCACCCGCCGCAGGTCATTCGCCCATACGAATCATCGGCAATCGCCTGTAGAGGTTTTAGAACGGACTTGTCACCGGTTCGCAGGTAGTACTCGCCCAGGGCGATCGACAGGAACCCGTTGTTCCACGTGTGACTCCTTACGGTCTCGAACTTGGCTGCAAACGCCCGCATCGCAACGCGGCAGGCGGGCAAATACTTGTCTTCTCCGGTGGACAACAGGAACAGGACGCCTAACGGGCCGGCCCGCCCGGGCAGTTTCAACTTTCCGCTCCTGAACTGCGCGGCAATGTGCCCGGCGGCGGCGGCGACAATCTTCTTTGACTTGTCGCAATTGATCGGCCAGGTCTTGCTGTACGCGCCGAGCACCGGTAACACGATCGTCACCTGTCGGGTCGCTCCGCCCCGCTTAACTGTGCAGGTGAACTTACCGTCGGTCGCTTCGGCTTGTGTAATCGCGTCGCCCAACTGCACACGCGAATCGGGCGGCGCCAGTTGCACGCCGTTAACCGCGACAATCAGGTCGCCTTTTTCGAACTTACCGGCCGCCGGACTGCCCGGTTCGGTCGCATCGACGACCACGTGCGGTTTGTCCCTTTGCGGTATAGCGTAAATACCCGTTACGCCGACCTGGTAGCGAGGCAGCGGGCTGTTGCGATCGGGTTTCCTGGCCAGCAGTGGACTCGTCAACAACAGGCTTATTAGAACGGCCGGGGCATAGGTGTTGATACGCATTTCAAATCTCACTTAGTTAACTTACAGGAACTCGGATTCGGCATGAACGCTCGCCCGCGAGTCTGCGCCGAAGGGCTAGGGTTTCTTTTTGACGGGAGCGAAATTCGCGATAACGGTCTCGTTGCCCCGCACGCCCCACTCGTCCTTGAAGGGGTTTTTCTTGTCTTCGCGACGTGCGGCACAGGTCCAACTGACGAAGACAAAACCCTTCGGGGCGACTGCGGTGACGCTCGTTAGTTTCCGGCCGTGAGCTACGGTCTGCTTCAAAGCTCCCGTGATGGATGCTCCGCGGGTCCCGTCTGTCTTGAATGTGACTGCCCGCATGATCTTGGCAAACTCGGCGGAGACCGTGATGTCCTTTGAAACCAATGCAAAGGTGCGCGGATTGTCCGTACTGCCGTCGCTCCACCTGACAAAGACGCATTCTCTAGTGGGCTCCGGGCAGAATGCCGAAGAGTCCGAGCCGGTGTTGATTACCTGACTCACCGAGGCGCCAGGGACGCCGTAAGGGGCGATCCGGATTTTTCCGCCCGGGCCGGCTTTGGCGGTGATGGTGTGCGCGGGTGTTTTGAGCGCCGTCAGCTTGGGAGCAGTTGCGTTGCCCGAAGTTACCGAAACGCGAACCGAACCGGGAGAGAACTTGTATCCGCCCCTGGACGGCGTCAGGGTGTAGGTCCCTTTGGCCATATCGGCAAACGCGTAGTGGCCCGAGGCGTCGATAGTCGCGGTCATCCCGCCGGGCGACACCGTCATAGTGACGCCTTCGGCGCGGGAAACCGAACCTTTGATGGCGAATGACTTGCTTGTCGAAGGGTTGTATATGAACTCAAAGGCGTCGCCTGTCTTCCATTGTTTTTTAAAGGGAGAGTAGGTCTTATGGACAACGCGTTGGTCCTGGTATATCTCCACGATGCGCATCCATCCCCGCTCGACCCATTGATCGTTAAAGAGCGTGGTGCACACTCGATTGCCTTTGTCGCCGACGTCAACGCGCGACCCGTTGGCGATGCCGTCGCCGGACCTGTCGGTCACATGCCCGCAGAACGCCATGTATATGTTGGAGTGTTTTTTCAGGAATCCGTTCCAGAACGCCGACCCCGAGCGGGTCCAGGAGACCGAACCGTCGGGGCTCTCGTACAGCAGACTGTGATAGACAAAGATGATTTTGCAGGCCGGATGGTTCGCCGCGACGGTGTTCAACCATTTCATAACTCCGGCGTCGATCCCCTTTTTCCTGTCCTGCCAACCGGCGGTGATAAACAGAAAACCCATACCGTTGATCGTCTTCTTCAGGTACATCGACGCCATTCTATTGGGGGCCTTGGCGTTGTAATACCCGCCGAAAGCAGCTTTGTTGACAGCATTTCGCTTCAACGGATAGACCTTTTCATATTCGCGATGGTCATCGTGGTTCCCTTCGGCGATCAGGTAGAGCGTCTTGTTGTCAAACATCGATACGCCGGGGCTGAACCCATTATACTCATACGGCTTCTTGTTATTGACAAAATCGCCCACGTGCAGGACGGCCTGGATGTTCATCGGTTTGACGCTGTCAGACACCCAGCGGGCCATGGACTCCCAGGTCAAGATGGAACTCGGGCGAGGAAGGTGATAGTAGTACTGAGTGTCGGGCAGCACCACCATGCGGATAGGCCACACGTCGCTGGAGGCCGATGTTGCTCGCTTCGGCGTCTGGGCACGAACTGCAACTGCGGGGAATAGCGCGATGAGCAGCAGTAAAATGAGTCTTGTATTTCTCTTCATTTGAAACGTCTCGCTATGAGTTACGGTGAGCTCCAATTCGTACAAGGCGGCGATCCGTTTCTAACTGCGTTGCATCCGGAACGCAAGAGGATTCATTTGGCAATGGCGTCCAGTCCGCCAGTCCGGAAAACGCCCGCCGTGGCGCAGAGTTTTCATCAGCCACCGCCGCATCGGCGGCTCGGAAATGGCGAGGTTACTACGCGACGATCGGTGCAGACAAGAGGGCCACTGGCTGCACTAGGAAGTCGGCCATGCGATCAAACGCCACAAGAATCTGGTCCCGATAACGGTTAGAGGATCACGGAACGCAAAAGAGGGTAAAAGGGGTCGTCCGTCGGTTTGGGTCCCGTGTGGTGTGTGGTCAGAGCCCCGCATATTCATGCATCACATAATCGGTGTCTGGAGCGGGTATTTGTCGGCCAGGGCCAACGTGTCGGTTATGTTGGTGCAGGCTTCTGTGCATCCGGGGTGGGACAGGCTCATCGCGGCCGAGCATACCGCAAGCTGCAGGGATTTCTCGATTTCCCATCGCTCGTGGATACCCAGCAACATGCCGGCGCAGAATGCGGCGCCGGCGCCGGCGGCGCCTTTTATGTATCCCTCAGGCAACTGCAGCGACGGCTGGAAGACTTCCGAGCCGTCTGCGGTCAAAGCGTATCCGCCCTCGGGCATGTGCACGCAGACTAACTTGCTCACCCCCAGGGCCAGCAGGTCCCTGGCCGATGCCCTGATCGCTTCGATATCGACTTTCCCGTCGGGCTTTATGTCGTGGCCGGTGGTCTTGCCGGCCTCGAATTCGTTGAGGATCGCGTAGTCGGTGTACTTCAGCGCCGGCTTGACGACGAGTGGGAATCGATCGCTGTCTTCGCTTACGACGTCTATGCTGGTTTCGATCCCGGCGTCCTGGAACTGCTTGAGGACCCGAGCGGCCGCGGTTTCGTATTCGTCGTCAGGCTCGTCCATGCCGTCCAGCAGAAGCAGGTACCCGAAATGCACCAGGCGGGCCTTGATCTGGTCGACGGGAACGTGCTCCGGTCCGAACAGCGCGTTGGCGCCGCGATTGTGGAAGAACGTCCGCTTGCCAGTGTCCTTGATGACCATAACGTTGGTGTACGACGTCGGCGCCTGACTGGTGACGATCAGCGATGAAGAGTCTATTTCGTGATCGGCGCAGTCGGCGAGGATCGCCCTGCCGTTGGCGTCGTCGCCGATCAAACCGATCGCCTCTAGCGGTATCGCCTCGTCGCCTTCATAGAGCCCGAATCTGGCGATGTCCAGCAGGCAGTTGTACGGCGCCCCGCCGGTGCCGCGTTCCTCGCTGAGGATATTGGCCAGCGTCTCTTCGCTCGGCCAGAAATCGCAGATGTACAGGCGATCGATGATCCAGTTTCCCGCTCCGGCGATACCGCGTCGTTCGTTGCTCATAATTGCTCCCGTGTCGATAATGCGATGCATGTTACGGCGCCGCGGCGCCTGATGGCAAGGGGCGCATCGCCGACGGGAAAAAATGTGACCCGGATTTGCAGAATTATCCGTTTCACCGGGAGGCGATCTGCGTTAAACTTCGTGGTCTACGACCCAGCGGCTAAAAACGCCGCGACGGCCGGACGAACATCATTTAACTTTGCGTACAGGGACGAGACAAATGAATCCTGATACCCATCAACTCAATCGACGTCGGTTCCTGAAGACAACACTCGCAGCGACCGGAACAGCGGCGGTTCTTCCGACGATAATTCCGTCATCCGCACTGGGCGCAGACGGGGCTGTGGCGCCAAGCGATCGGATCGTTATGGGCACGATAGGATACGGGGGTCGGGGACGCAGCGACATGGGATCGTTCCTGAACAACGCCGACGTTCAGATGCTGGCGATCTGCGACGTGAACGGTTCCAGACGCAAGAGCGGAAAAGCTGCAGTCGACGGGCGATACAAGAACAAGGACTGCAAGACGTACATCGATATCCGCGAGCTTCTGGGGCGTAAGGACATCGACGCGGTCCTTATCGCAACCGGCGACAACAACCACTCTATGGTCGCCATCGAATCAGCCCGGGCCGGTAAGGACATGTACTGCGAGAAGCCCATGAGCGTGACGATCGCCGAATCCCGCGCGGTGTCCGACGCGATGAAGCGGTTCTCTCGGATATTCCAGTGCGGAACCCAGCGGCGCAACGTGGGCAACTTCGTGTGGGCGGCGAACCTGGCTCGCTCGGGCAAGCTCGGCAAGATGAAAGCCGTCCACGCGGAAAAATACAACAGCGGATCGGGCGTTCACTTCAGCGTCCTGCCAACCCAGCCCGAACCGGCGAAGGAAGTGATGGACTGGAACGGTTGGCTGGGAGGGGCTATCTGGAGACCGTACAACGCACAATACCATTCACGCAGATTCTGGATGATGCACGGCGACTTCTCGGGCGGATCGATCTGCGAATGGGGGTCCCACACCGTTGACATATGCCAATGGGCCCTGAACGCCGACAACACCTCGGCGATCGACTATGAAACGATCAACAATCGCGGCGACATAAAAGCCACATACGCCGACGGCGTGGATCTGTTCATTCGCAAGGGACTGCGATTCGGGTCGTGCCCGGTGAGACTGGAGGGCACGGAAGGATGGGTCGAAACCGGAGATTCCGGCCAGTTCGAAGTCTTCCCCAAATCGCTGATGGCCGAACGCCGCTTCAAAGGCGGTTATCCGCAAAACAACCACGTACGCGAGTTCCTTAACTGCGTAAAGTCGCGCAAGCAACCGGTGGCGACCGCCGAAGCGGCCCACCGATCGATCAGCACCTGTCACGTAGCCAACATCTGCGTGCGTCTGGGCAGGCCCGTCAAATGGGATCCGGTCAAAGAGCAATTCCCCAACGACCCGGAAGCCAACAGGCTTGTCTCGCGTGCGTACCGCCATCCGTGGCGTTTGTAGCCCGCATCATCTTCAAGATTCCAACCGTACAACAGAGGTCATATAGATGAAACAAGAGACAGCACAACTTAATCGGCGCCGATTCCTCAAGACGACTCTGGCGGCGACCGGAGCCGCAGCGGTCCTGCCGACGATCGTTCCGTCATCTGCGCTGGGCGCCGACGGAGCGACCGCCCCCAGCGACAGGATCGTGATGGGAACGATCGGCTGCGGCGGGCGGGCCCGAAGCGACATGGGCTCATTCATGAACAACTCCGACGTGCAGATGGTCGCCGTCTGCGAAGTCCAGGGCAAACGCCGCGCCGCGTCCAAGAGCAGCGTCGACAAACGCTACGGCAACAAGGACTGCAAGGCCTACATCGACATTCGCCCGCTCCTGGCCCGCAGCGATATCGACGCGGTCCTGATCGCAACCGGGGACAACAACCACTCGATGGTGTCGATCGAAGCGGCCCGGGCCGGCAAGGACATGTACTGCGAGAAGCCCATGAGCGTAACGATCGCAGAATCCCGCGCGGTCTCCGACGCGATGAAGCGGTTCTCGCGAATATTCCAGTGCGGAACACAGCGGCGCAACGTCGGCAACTTCGTGTGGGCCGCCAACCTGGCTCGCTCCGGCAAGCTCGGCGAGATCAAGACCGTTCACGCCGAAAAGGCCGGCGCGAATTCCGGCGTCAATTTCACCGTCCTGCCAACCCAGCCCGAACCGGCGAAAGAGGTGATGGACTGGAACGGTTGGCTGGGACCGGCGATCTGGCGTCCCTACAACTCGAAATACTACTCGCGCGGATTCTGGTCGCACCACGGCGACTTCTCTGGCGGGTCGATCTGCGAATGGGGCTCGCACACCGTAGATATCTGCCAGTGGGCCCTCGACGCCGACGACACCTCCGCGATCGACTACGAAGTCATCAACAACAAGGGCGACGTGCAGGCCACGTACGCAAGCGGCGTGAAGCTGATCATTCGCAAGGGGCTGCGATTCGGATCGTGCCCCGTAAAGTTCGAAGGGACTGAAGGGTGGGTCGAAACCGGCGACTCGGGACAGTTCGAAGTATTCCCCAAATCGCTGATGGCCGAACGAAGGTTCAAAGGCGGATACCCGCAGAACAACCACGTTCGCGAGTTCCTCAACTGCGTCAAATCGCGCAAGCAGCCGGTCGCCCCCGCTGAAGGGGCTCACCGCTCGATCAGCACGTGCCACGCAGCCAACATCTGCGTGCGGCTCGGGCGCCCGGTCAAGTTTGACCCTGTTACCGAACAGTTCCCCGACGACGCCGAGGCCAACAGGCTCGTGTCGCGCGCCTACCGCCATCCGTGGCGACTGTAGACACGCCGGGAGCATCAGCAGGCAACATTATCTTCCTAACGGCCCAACCTCCCAACAGGAGTCAAAACGATGAATCGCAAAACACGCTGCACACAAATAATCACGGTCCTCTGCCTGGTAGCTGTCTTCACAGGCGCCGCCTCGGCCGCAAACGCCCCGGACAAAGCCAAACGCCAGGCCGAACTGATCAGAACGCTGCAGGGCAAAGCACCCCAGGCCGAGAAGGACCTGGCCTGCCGCGAACTGCAGGTTATCGGAACCGAGGCCTGCATAGACGCACTGGCGGCGATGCTTACCGACGCCAAACTGTCGCACATGGCCCGCTACGCACTGGAGCCGATGCCCTACCCCAAAGCCGCATCCGTCATGCGAGCAGCGCTGGCCAAGACCAGCGGGCCTACCAAAGTCGGGCTGCTGATCTCGCTGGGGTTCCGCCGCGACGCGGCGTCAACAGCGGCGATAACCGCCCTGCTGGCTGACAAGGACAAAGACGTAGTCTCGGCGGCCGCTGGGGCGTTGGGGCGAATCGGAACTGTCGAGGCGGCGAAAGCCCTCGGAGCCTTCCGCACCAAAGCCGACAAGACCATGCTCGTAGTCGCCGGAGAAGCATCGCTGACGGCGGCCGAACAGCTCACCAAGAGCGGCAAGCAGGCCGAAGCCGCGGCGATATGCAAAGACCTCCAGACCGAAAAGTGGCCCTCGCACGTGCGCCTCGGAGCGTTCGTCGGAATGCTGGCCAGCGGCGGGGAAGCTGCTGTCGACCAGGCGGTGGCCGCCATTGGCGGTAAAGACGCGGCTATGCGCGCCGCGGCGATCTCGCACGCCAGCAAGCTCAAGGGCAAAGATGTCGGCAAGCGTCTGGCCGCAGAACTCGGCAAGCTGCCGGCCGATCACCAGGCGCTGCTTATCGGAGCCCTGGGCGATCTTGGCGACACGGCCGTACTGCCGTCGATCACCAAATGCACTGCAAGCGACAACGCCTCAGTCAGACTGGCGGCGATACGGGCCATCGGAAAACTCGGCGACGCAGGCAGCGCCAAACTGCTGTGCGATATCGCCGTCGGCGGCAAAGACGCCGCTGAAAAACAGGCCGCAGTCAACAGCCTCCACGGACTGAAAGGCGACAAGGTCAACGCCACTATCGTAGCGTCTATGAAAGCGGCTCCCACAACCGCCAAGCCTAAACTCATCGAAGCTCTCGTCACGCGAAAAGCAACTGACGCGATCGGCGATCTTGTCGCCGAGGCCAAGGGACCCGACGCTCGAGTTCGAGTCACGTCGATCAGGGCTCTGGGCTGGATCGCGCAGCCCGAACACATCAACACCCTCCTGCCGCTGGCGGTCAAGCCGGCGGGCGATCCGTCGCGAGCGGCCGCCGAATTGGCGATCGTTCAGGTCGCTCGAAAAGTATCCGATCCCGAAGCCAGAGCAGCGGCTCCGCTGGCGGCGATGAAAACCGCCGGCGACAATGCCGCAAAGTGCTCGTTGCTGCGGGTGATGGGCAAACTCGGCGGTAAAGCTGCGTTCGCCGCCGTCGCCCCGGCGCTGGAAGACTCCAGCACCGACGTGCAGGACGCGGCGATAAACGCCCTTTCCAACTGGCCCACGTCGCGGGCCCTGGCGCCGCTGATGAACGTTGTAAAGACCACGAGCAATCCCAAGCACCGCGTGCTGTCAATGCGCGGAGCGGTGCGAATACTCGGTCTTAACGACTGCACCGTCGAAAATACGCTGGCCGGCTACGGCGAGTTGATGAAAGCCGCCAAGACGCCGGCGGACACCAAGCTGATCCTCGCCGGCCTGGGCTCGGTGGCCGACCCCGCCGCCCTGGACGCCATAGAACCGTTCATCACCAACAAACAGTTCAAAGCCGAGGCCGAATTCGCCAGGCTCGGCGTCGCCCGGGCGATCATGGGTTCATCGAGCCAACTGGCCAGAAAAGTCGCCACAAGCCTGCGGAGGTCGAAGAACCGAACCGTCGCCAACCAGGCCAATTGGATCGTCAGATCGCTCAGGGGCGTCAAACCCGACGCGGTGGCCGCCGGCCCGTGGAAATCGCTGTTCAACGGCAAGGACCTTACCGGATGGCGGACCACTGGAAACGCGATCTTCAAAGTCGAAGACAACTGCCTGCTCGGAACCCAAACCACGGGCAAGGGCGGGGATATCTGGACCGACAAAGAATACGACAACTTCGAACTGCGGCTCAGCTACCGCGTGGTCTGGCCGGCAAACAGCGGCATCTGGTTCCGCCACAACGGCAAGAGAGGCTACCAGTTTGACGTGCTGAAGTACAAGAAACCCGTGGCGTACAGCGGAACGCTCTACTGCCCCGGCAAACTGTTCCTCGCAGCGAACCTCAAGGAATCACTCGAAAACCGCGACGGGTGGAACGTAGCGCAAATCCGCGCCATGGGCCAGGGGCTGACACTCTGGCTGAACGGAACGCGAACCGCAAACTGCAAAGACGACACGCTTGCCAAGGGTAGGATCGGAATCCAGATCCACGCCGGAGCCAATTGCAAGGGCATGCAGATGATTGTCAAGAATGTCGAAATACGAACACTTACAAAACCGAGCAACAACTAGACATCGGAGACGAAGGCAAATGAGTGCAAAAGATATCGCTCAACGGGCCCTGGACCAGGGCAATGGAATCATGCGTTTGACGCCGACCTGGGTGCCGCGAGTATTCTGCGTGCCGGGACGCCGCATCAAGCTCCATCCCGACGATTACTACGCTTTAGGCGGTCATCGCGGCGGGATCGACGAACGATGGTTCTCGTCGACTACGCCTGCGGACAATGGACCGGACACCAGCGTTAACGAAGGGCTCAGCCACATAATCGTCGAGGGCGAAACCGTCCTGCTGAAAGAAGCGGTCGACGAACTTCAAGGCGCCCTGCTGGGCGATGCGCTCTGGGACGCCTACAAGTGCTGGCCGATGTATTCGAAGTTCTTCGACAACCAG
>CAYMSH010000201.1:0-7311 GCA_964392945.1 uncultured Planctomycetaceae bacterium
GCCGGTTTTTACCGCCCGCATTTGCCATGGGTCGCGCCGAAGAAGTATTGGGACATGTACAAGCGCAGCGAAATCGACCTGGCGGACAACCAGTTCTTCCCAACCGGCGCCGTCAGCCGCAACACCTGGGGAGACCTGGTTCACTATGGCGATAAAGTCGTCAACGCCGCCGGCTCGAAACGCACTGACTGGAGCCCCGAGAAGTTCCCCGTGCTGCCCGAGGACAAGCAGCGCGAGTTGATTCACGGCTACTGGGCCTGCGTCAGTTTTATCGACGCTCAGATAGGGCGAATACTAGATGCGCTCGACAAGTCCGGCATGAAGGACAACACGATGGTTGTCCTGCTGAGCGATCACGGCTGGCAGCTCGGCGAACACCGATTATGGTCCAAATGCAGCAACTACGAGGAGGCGATCAGGGTCCCGCTGATGATCGCCGCGCCCGGGTTGACTGAGGGCAAGCAGACCGACGCCCTGGTCGAACTGGTCGACATATATCCGACATTATGCCAGTTCGCCGGCCTGGCCGCGCCGGGGCACCTTGAGGGACTCAGCATGATCCCGCTCTTGAAGGACCCGAGCCGCAAGTGGAAGACCGCGGCGTTTAACGTCTGGGGCGGCGCACGGTCCATGCGGACCGATAGGTATCGCCTGACGGTCTACAACAAGCCCAGACCCAAGGGCGGGGCGTATCAGTTGCCCGGCGCCGGGCGGTACGAAATCTACGATTACAAAACCGATCCGAAAGGCAATACGAACATCGCCGCCGATCCGAAGAACAAACCGCTCCTGGACAAGCTAAAGAAAATACTAAACGCCGGCCCCAAAGCCGCCAGACCCAACACCTGATACGCCGACCCGGGGAAACTAATGACGAGAAAACGGATTATTGGCAAGATATGCCTGGCCGCGGGCCTGATCGTGGTTGCGGTGGTCGTCGGAACTCTGCTGCTTCGTGGCTTGCGCAATTGGTTACACCCTCCGTTGACGAAGGAGGAAGTCCGTATCCTGCTCCGCGGTGTGGGGCTCCCGGAATCGCTAGACCCAGAGGCGGTGCAAGCTGTGTACTACCAGGCCGATGCGGGGTATAAACTGCGCATGCGTATTCGTGTGAAAGGCGTTCAGGCCGATGAACTCCTTGACGCCTGGTTGGAAGGGACGTCTCGATCGCCAAGCGATTCGGAGGAGTATCGGTATCTTTGGGAGGAGTACGAGAGGAAGATTGAGTCATCGTTGCTTCCAATACGGGATGATGACATCTGCGTGTTCAAGAATTTTCGAGAAAGCTTCGATGTGCAATTCATTCTACGTAAGCGAGATGCAGGGGTGGATATTCACTGCATGTTAGGAGATCTTCCAACAGTGTACGTTGCCGAAGAAACGCGAGCCGTCATGTACAAGGGCCAGTGGTTTAGATTAGGCCCAGGTGGATCACGCGGCGAACGTCGGTTGGGTGAATTTGGACCGGATTAGAGTTCGATTCCTGATTCCCCGAGGCGCTGCAGCGGACCCGAGAATGCGTCGCCTCACAGAGCAGCGGGGTTGCTGGCTTCCAGGTCGTGACGTGGCGGTTGTTTGTTCTGGCCCGCCATCTGTCCGCCGCAGGATGCGACCGACGTTGGGTCGTGGGATCGTTACCCATCCGTGCTATCCGTGTGATCCGTGTCAAAACGCCATCGCCATTGGTCATGCATGGCAGACTGCACACGCGTTCGCAGACGCCAGGAAACTGGGCGTGGATGACGGTTATGGCGCGGTGCGGCGGGTATGTCGCAACCGTGTGACATGTGACATCTCCAAACGCCGCGGCGCCCGGCGCTATTATCACCAGTCACCAGCGACAAGATCTCAACGCCCGATCATAATCCACGCTCCAAAAGTATGTTATGCACCAACCCCCAGTGCTGCTGCCCCTGGCGGGGAAAAGAAGTACTAGCTATCCGGACCATGTGTCACAAGCGATACCTGTGACATGATTGTGACATGTGCGATGTGCGTCCCGCGGTCCTCGGGCCATGGTCTGGACGGTAGGGGGCGAGGCTCCCGCCGGGTCTTGTGCGGCGCCGGTCCGGCCGTCGCGGTGCGGAGTCAGGAGCTCATGAGTTCGGCTTTGCGTTTCTCCACCAGGGCTTTTTTGTCGGCGGGCATGTCCTCTTCGCCAAGGAGCGTGTCGCAGCCCTGGAGGAAGAACGGCAGGCATTCGTCGGTGTTGTAGACTCGGTCTTCCGGAGCCCGGCCGGCGATGCACTTCTGGAAACCTTCGAAGTCGGCGAAGTAGCTTCCGTAGATGTGGAATGAGTCGGCGATGTGCATGTACTCGCCGGGGTCTACGCCGATCTCAGCGGCCATCACGCGTTGGAGTTCGGTGAATGCGTACATGTTCATGAAGGCGGCCTTGAAGGCGTCGTTGCTTCGCATGTGCACGTTCATGTGGAGTTTGTTGTCTGCGATTCGGAACCACAATCGCTGCAAGCACGACGGGTCGTGGATCGTCATGTCGTTCCAGACTTGCCAGGTCACCGCTTGTGCGCGTCTGGTGTAGGGGACTTCCTTGAGCTTTTCGATCGCCGCTTGTATCTGGTCGAACAGGCCCAGTGACGGGACCTTGTACTCGAAGATCCGTTCGTGGTAGGTGTACTCCCACTTACCGGCCGCCGGATCGACCCAGTGATTGTGCACGCCGAACAGCACTTCGCTGCGGTACTTTTCCAGGTCGTCGAGACCGCCGGGAAACGCGCGGTGAATGCGCGGTTCGTCGAACGGTTTTGTAACGTGAATGAGGACCGAAACGTCGCGGCTGTTGGGATCGCCGTCGTGATCGTATTCGGTAGGGAAGCTCTCGCCTTGTTCCCAGCAGGCGATGACGGCCTGTTCCCAGGCCGCGGGCAGTGACTGTTCAATAATGTGTACCGATTTCATTTGTAAGCCTCCATGCTTATCGCAAACAGTAGTAGCAGGCCGCGGGCCGACAATCAAGTTTGAAATTCGCGCATGCTGTGGACGACGGGTTTTGCTATAATGTTTTTGCTGCAGTTGGGACAACCCCCCGGATGGAAACGCCAATGGCCTTGGCAACGCTACTTACCCGCCGCTCGTGGTTTACGGTGATCTTGATCGCTCTGGTTATCGGTGCGGGCTGTTCGTCCGGGCGCGCCGAGTCTGCGCTGAAGAAATATACCACGAAGTATTATGTCCTGCACACCGATCTGGACAAGGACATGACCCGCCAGGCCGTGGTGCGGATCACGGCGATGGCCCGGGAGTATCACAATCGTACTCGCAGCTTCGCCGGGCGAATCAACACGCGTTTTCCGCTCTATCTTTACAAGGACCGCGCAGAATACAACAAGCACCCGGGAGTGATTTCCGGCAGCGCCGGTATGTACAACGGCATGTCGCTGATCGCCACGGCTCCCCGGCCCGGGGGCAGTTGGCGCGTGGTCCAGCACGAGGGATTCCACCAGTTCGCAGACAAAGTGATCCGAGGCGATCTTCCGATATGGCTGAACGAGGGGCTGGCGGAGTATTTCGGGCGGGGTGTCTGGACCGGAGACAGCCTCGTAGTCGGTCTGATTCCCAGCGGCGCCCGCAGCGGGGTGCAGGCCATGATCAAGAAGAAGACACTCATGCCGTTGTCGAAAATGCTCGGGATGAGCCAGAAGGACTGGAATGGCGCACTGAGCCATCGAAACTACCTCCAGGCCTGGTCGATGGTCCACTTCCTGGTGCACGCCGACAAGGGCAAGTACCAGAAGGCCCTGTCGGGCTACATACGCGATCTGTCCCAGGGGAAATCCTCGACCGCCGCGTTTCGCAAGCGATTCGGATCGAACACCAAGGCGTTCCAGGCTCGCTACGTTGACTGGTGGGGCAAGCTGCCGGACAACCCTACCGGGGAACTTTACGATCGGATCAAGGTCCTTACGCTGACTAGTTACCTGGCCCGCGCTCACGCGACGGGCAGGCGGTTCGAAGACTTCCAGGCGTTCGCCAGAGCGGGCTCCGACGGAACGTTCGCCAGGGTTTTCAAGTTGATAGGAAAACGCAAACCTGAGATCTGGCTCCCCGTTTCCCTCATGGTCAAGACCCTGCCGTCGGCCCGTTCGGCAGGCGACTGGTCCCTGCTGGCCGGGCCGGGGAAAACGGGCAAACCGCGCCTCAGACTCAAGCTCTCCGACGGGTCGAGCCTGATCGGCGGCTTCGCTGCAGCAGGGGACCGAATAAAAGCGACGGTGACGAAAGTCGGCGCGGTGTCCGAGAAACCAACTGTCAAACCGACATCCAAACCCCGGTCGAAAAAATAGTTTATATTCCCAATTCTCGTGCGACCGCTTCGACTATCGTGTCAGTCCCCGGCATGAACAGCTTGCGTGCGTTGTCGCTGAGCTGCTGGAGGGTTTCGTTGTCGTCAAGCAGTTTGCGGACCTGCCGCGGGGCGTCGGAGTAGCGTCGCGTGACGATCGCCGCTCCGTTCTTGACGAAGTATTTTGCGTTGTCGGATTCCTGTCCGGGAACGGGTTTCTGCAGGATCATCGGCGTGCCGGCGGCGATGCATTCAGCGGTCGTGATTCCGCCGGGCTTGGTTATCATCATGTCGCTTACCTTGACCAGTTCATCGACCTTGTCGGTGAACGACACGGGAAAGAGCCCGTCTATTTGGCCGGCCAGTTGAGCCAGTTTTCCCAGGAGCTTCTTGTTGCGCCCGCCGAGCACGACAAGCGATATCTCCGGGCACAGCTGCAGTATTTTTCGTGCGGTTTTCACCACTGGTCCGCAGGTGAAGTCAGTGCCGCCGCTGAGCAGGACGATGCGTTTGTCGGCCGGCAAACGCCAGTCGGCCAGAATCCTGGCCCGCTCGGGCTCTCTGGTCCACCTGGGGTGTATCGGCATGCCGCTTACGGTAATCGCATCGCGATCTATACCCCACCTGACGAGTTTTTCCAGTCCGGTATCCGAGGGAAGGAACCATCGCTTGATGGCGCCGGCGAACCAGAATCGATGCGGATCGTGGTCTGTGATCGCCACGAACTGCGTAGCGTCGAACAGACCGCGGGCCGACATGTGCGACAGGATCGGAGGCGCCAGGAAGTGCGTGTGTATGACAAGATCAGTTTGGATATTCCGCATGTGCTCGCGGAACTTCTTCATCGCTCGTCGCTCGTGCCACAACCGCCTTCGCTCCATGAGGCCAAGCTTCGGTCCCTGCGGATGGTTGGCCAGGTGATATCCTATCCCGTAGGCTATCGGCATGTGAGTGACGGTGAACGCGAACCCCTTGGCGTAGTAGGCTCGAAAGGACCACGGCGCCAGGTCCAGAACGTCGAGGATCTCCACTTCCGGCGGGTGCGGCAGCGCTTCGAGCCCGGCGGCTATAGCTCGGGCCGCGGCGTTGTGCCCGGCTCCGACTGACGCTGTGGCGATCAGAACTCGCTTGGCGTCGGATGGTGTCTTTCTATTGCTCATCTTTTCCTGCCGATCCTCGGCTTGCTTGAACCTTGAAGGGTAATCTACTGAATCCGAGCGGGTTTTTCAAAGGTTTGCGCTGTCCTTTGGCCAAAGCGGCGCCGATATCGCCTGGATGGTCCAAGGGGTCCAAATTCGGCGTCAAACCCTCTTTTGGCCCAAAACTCGCGAACTTCGTTGACATTACGGGGTATAATCAGGTAAACTTTTGACGATTGTATCCCTAATTACAGTGATACAGCAGGAGTACAGCGGATGTCCGAAAACCTTATCGCTAACGCAAGCATAAGACAGCTAGTAGACAAGGGCAAGTTGCGCGGTTACGTCACCTACGAGGAGATGAACGCCGAACTGCCTGACGAGGCGGTCTCCCCAGACGGTCTGGATTCACTTCTGATGAATCTGGACGAACTGGGCATAGAACTGCTTGACGAAGCCGAAGTCAAGCAGAGAGAAGAGTTTGCAGCAGACGGCAAGCGCGATGATGAGACTCCCAGCGGCGGTGGCAAGAAAGCCGGAGCCGAGCTGGAAGTCGAGCGGCGAATTGACGATCCGGTGCGAATGTATCTCACGCAGATGGGAGAAATCCCGCTGCTGAAGCGATCTGAAGAGATATCGCTGGCCAAAAAGATCGAGACAGCACGCAAGCACTTCAGGCGCAGAGTGTTGGAAAGCGACTACTGCAACCAGCAGGCGACCGAAATACTGACCCAGGTCCATCGCGGCGATCTGCCGTTTGACCGGACGATGCGGATATCAACGGCCGAAAATCTGTCGAAAGAGACGATAATGGCCCGCATGCCGGCGAATCTGGCGACGATCAGGCAGATAATCGAGCGCAACATGGCCGACTGGAAGGTCTTGCGATCCAAGGCGTCGACGACAAAGCGCGACAAGGCCGTGCGAACGCTGTGGCGCAGACGCCGGCGAGCGGCGAGTCTGCTCGAGGAACTGTCGCTGAGGACCTCCCGCATCGGCCCGCTGATGAGAAAGCTCCAGCACATTTCCGACAAGATGAAGGAAATCGAGCGCGAGCAACTTACCGCAGACGCTCGCGACGTTCCCGAAGAAGACCAGGAAGTGATGCAGGAAGAGCTTGACGGTCTGGTCGATCTGATCCAGGACGCGCCCGACATGCTCCGCAAACGCGTAAAGGGCATCCAGAAAGTATTTAACGATTACGAAAAAGCCAAACGCGATTTGTCGGGAGGAAACCTCCGGCTTGTCGTTTCGATCGCCAAGAAGTACCGCAATCGCGGGCTGTCATTCCTGGACATCATCCAGGAAGGCAACACCGGTCTGATGCGCGCCGTAGACAAATACGAGTACAGGCGCGGTTACAAATTCTCGACGTACGCGACCTGGTGGATCAGGCAGGCGATAACTCGCGCCATCGCCGATCACGCGCGGACCATCCGAATCCCGGTCCACATGATCGAGACCATGAGCAAGCTGCGGAACATCTCCAAGCGCCTGGTCCAGGAAGTCGGTCGCGAACCGACTATCGAGGAGATCGCCGCAGAAGCTGCGATGAGCGTGGCCGAAGCCAGGCGAGTGCTGAAGATATCGCGACACCCGATCAGCCTGGACCGACCGGTCGGCGAGTCGGAAGACAGCTACTTCGGCGACTTCATCGAAGACGAATCGGCCGAGAGCCCGATCGTCTCAGCGGGCACCGAAATGCTCAAGGACCGCATCGAAGAAGTGCTCAAGACGCTGACGTATCGTGAGAGAGAGATCATCAAGCTGCGATACGGAATTGGCGACGGATACACCTACACGCTCGAAGAAGTCGGGCGCATATTCAAGGTCACCCGCGAACGCGTCAGGCAGGTCGAAGCCAAGGCC
>CAYMSH010000201.1:7350-11451 GCA_964392945.1 uncultured Planctomycetaceae bacterium
ATTAAGAAGCTCCAGCACCCGGTCCGCTCGCGGAAGCTCGAAGGTTTCCTGGATCGAGCCGCAGCCGCCAACGGCGAAGAGATCGACGATTCGGATCTTGTCTGACGATCCGAGCCGATGCTGCGAGGGGTAATTCGGACATGCATTGCACATATCCGGTATGCGTACTGTATAATCAGCCAGCGCGTAAAGGAGATCCGGTCATGAGAAAATATGCAATCGTCGCCGCTGCGGTCCTGTCGCTTTCGGCCTGGGCCGGCGGGGCCGATGACGGAACAATAAAGCTCGCCTCGCCGTATATCGATCCGGTCCGGGGTTTCGCCCTGAGACCGCCGCTGGAGACCACATTTTCCCGCATAACATCGGCCAATCGCCTGGCCAGTTGGACCATGCGAAAGAGTCCCGAGGCCCCGATCCTCTGGCGACTGAGCATCTACTGGCGAAAAGACGACGCATTCAAACCCGGCTCCGATCTGCTGACATTCGGCAGATCTCTGGTCTCGCGCCTGGCCAGGACCGACGGCTTCAAAGCCGCCTCGCCCCGCGTGATGGAAGTCGCCGGCGCAAAAGCGCTGAATCTCCGCGGGCTTACCACTGGCAAGGTGCAATTCTGGCAGCGACGCGTATGGATTCTCATGGGCCAGTCAAAGTTCCTGGAGATCCGAATATCCGGACCGAATTCCGATCGCCAGAAGCTTGACGAGATCGCCGCGGCCGTGCTGGCCAGCGTAAAGCTGACTGATCCCAAAGAGGCCCAAATCCTCAGGAAAGCGGCGCTGACCAGGGGAACGGCGCTGCTCAAGAGCATTACCGACAAGAAACTCGCTGCCGCGCTGGACACGCGCCGGCAGTGGTACATCTACCGGCGCGACGACAAACCCATCGGGTTTATGCGTCAGGCCGAATCGCCGGCGACGTCGTCAGGAAAGCCGGGATGCCGAATCCAAAGTTGGATCATGATGGCTTTCGACGGAAAAGGCCTGAAGCTTCATCGCGACATGTTCACCAGCGCCGATCGATCGGTTGAGACCTGGACGGAGACCGCGGCGGTAAGGTCCTCCGGCCGGACGGTGAAGATGACCGAAAAGGGCTCCAAGAACGGCGCCAGGATCGATTGCGCGATCACAGTCGGCGACAAGCGCGCCCCGCAGAAACCCATCGCCGCTCCGGGTGAGCACTACCTTCCGCGAGCCATGGCCTGGCTACTGAGGCGAATGACGGATCTCAAGAAGCCCTCGGCGTATGCGTTCGCCGTGTATAACGGTCGCAAAGGCACATTCAACCTCCGCACGTTCACCGTGATCGGACCTGATCGGATCGAAGTCGGCGGGCGAAAAGTCGACGCGATCCGGGTCACCGATCAGCTCACTTCAGAGACCCAGGCCGCCGACATGTGGGTCGATTTGAACGGAAATCTGCTTATAATGAAAACCGATGACGGACTGGTCATGGAGACCGCCACGGAAAAAGCCGTCATGCGACGATTCCCCGACGCCGACAAGATCATCCAGGCCATGGGCCGATAGGCTCACCCGGCTTGCGAACTGACCAGATAGAGAAAGACACAATGCCACAAACAGATAAAGAGTATGACGTAATCATTATCGGCGGCGGCCCGGCGGGCCTGGCCGCGGCGCTGTACACTGCAAGGGATCGATACAGCACCCTTATCCTCGAGAAGAACGGATTGCCCGGCGGTCAGATTATGCTGACCGAACACGTGGAAAACTATCCGGGATACCAGAAAATATCGGGCTTCGAACTGGTCGAGGAGATGAAGGCCCAAGTGGCGAACTTTGGGGCTGAGACCGCCATTGGAAAGGCCGCCAACGCCATAAGACGCCGCGACGACGGGAAACTCGAAGTTGACGTCAACAACGGAGCCGAGACCTACGTAGCCAGGTCCGTTATCGTTGCTCCCGGAAGCGACTACCGCAACCTTGGCGTGCCCGGCGAAGACGAGATGCGACAGGCCACGCGAGTGAGCTACTGCGCCACGTGCGACGGTGCGTTCTATCGCGACAAACACGTGTTGGTCATTGGCGGGGGGAACACCGCCGCTGAGGATACGGTGTACCTGGCGACCAGGTTCACCGACAAGGTCACGATGATTCATCGCCGCACCGAGTTCCGCGCCGAGAAGGTTCTCGTCGAGGAGCTTAACGCGGCTGCTGACGAACACAACATCGACATCAAACTGCCTTACGTGCCGCTTGAGATCGTCGCTACCGAAGACGGCAAGGATATCGATCACGTCAAGATCCAGAACGTGGACACCAAAGCGATCGAAGAGCTGAAAGTTGACGGCGTGTTCATATTTGTCGGCATGATCCCGAACACCGCCTGGCTGAAGGACGTATTGGATATAGATGAAAGCGGCTACATAAAAGCCGATCCGGTCACGATGAAGACGTGCGTGCCCGGGGTGTTCGCCGCCGGCGATTGTCGCGGCCAGGCGGCGATGCAGTTGGCTACCGCTACGGCCGACGGCGTAGTGGCCGCGATGCAGCTTAGAGAGTATTTCCGAGACCCGTCATCATGGTCCTCAAGCGTGTGCGATCAGAGCGGACAGGGCTGGTAGCCTTCTCAGACCGCAACGAACTACAGGGAGCGATATCATGCAGAGCACGCAATACGACGCCTACGCGGGCGCCAAGGTTCAGACAAATACTTTTGTAACGTCGGTTTTCGGCTGGATGACCGGAGCGCTGGCGCTTACGGCGCTTGTGGCGATGATTACGGTTCGCTCAGAGACGATGAAGGACCTGGTCTTTGCAACCCCGGGCGTGCTTATCGGACTGCTGATCGCCGAGGTCGTTGTAGTTCTGATTCTTGTAGCCGGCATCAACAAGATGTCAGCGACTACCGCCGCGGTGATGCTTGTGCTCTATTCGGCGTTGAACGGCGTTACGATGTCGCTGGTGATGCTGGTTTACACAGCCTCTTCCGTCGCCAGCACGTTCTTTGTCTGCTCGTCGGTTTTCGGCGTGATGTGCGCCTACGGTGCGATAACGAAGAAGGATCTCAGCGGTATCGGCAATCTGTGCATGATGGGTCTGATCGGCGTGATTATCGCCTCGGTAGTCAACTGGTTCATGGCCAGTGAGGCGTTGTACTGGGGCATAACGTATGTCGGCATACTGGTCTTTGTGGGCCTTACGGCCTGGGATATGCAGCGGATCAAGCTTATGGCCGCCCGAGTTCAGCCCGGCACAGCCGCGGCGCAGAAGGCTGCGATAATCGGAGCCCTGCACCTGTACTTGGACTTCATCAATCTGTTTTTGCTGCTCCTGCGCCTGATGGGCGACAGGAGATAGCGCTGCGGACTTCAGGCCGGAGCCTGGGGGAGAATCGCGACGCGGTCGGCGGGATTACGAACTTCTTACCGCAGTGCTGACACGTGGTTTTGCGCCATCGCGCTCGGCGCGGAATCCGCAGGTTTCTGCGGCATTTGGGATCCGGGCATCTGTGGATCAGGAATCGCATGGCCGGTGTCAGTAGATGTCCTTCAGAAGTCCTCGTGCGGCTCGTCCCAGCGTTTCGGCCAGGTCGAACCGAACCGGGGCTACGAACAGCTCGTCGCAAGCTTCGCAGCGCACTTCCTTGCCCTGGGAGCTCTGGGGGATCGCAAGAGTCTTGCGGCATTTCGGATTCGGACATCGATACTTGTAACCACCCATCATAAGTCTCCGGTTTCATACTCCAATAGTAGTATCGACGAAGACTTACGGCCTCTTGAGTACCGCGGCGGCAATTAGCGCACTTTTGGCGAAAAGAAATGTCGGATCGTGTTGTACCGGTGCGTTATTCCTTCATTCGGCGAATGTCGGCGCCCAGGGCGTTGAGCTTGTCTTCGATCCGTTCGTATCCGCGATCTACGTGGTATATTCGCTTGACGGTAGTTTCGCCGCGAGCGACTAATCCCGCCAGCACCAGAGCCGCCGAGGCGCGAAGATCGCTGGCCATAACCGGAGCCCCGATCAGTTGTTTTACCCCGGTTACGATAGCAGTGGGGCCTTCCTTGCGGATGTCGGCGCCCATTCGCAGCAGTTCGGCCACGTGCATGAAACGCTCGGGATAGATCTTCTCGGTTATTACGCT
>CAYMSH010000202.1:0-11291 GCA_964392945.1 uncultured Planctomycetaceae bacterium
TAGGCCTTGGCGCCGGCGTAGGCCATGTCCACCAGTGGCTGGAGGAGCGACGTCGATATCGTGCTGTCGGGCTTGTAAAACTCTGCGGCGTCACTAAGGATCCCAATCGCTGCAATGCAAGGGCGAGCCCACGACGCATCGCCGGCGGCCAGGCGGCTGACTGATGTCTTCTGCATGGCGGTAAGCAGTTTGAAATTGCGATCGAAGGCCTTCTTGAATGAGTTGGTCGTCAGTTCGGACTTCTTTATGTGCAGGACTTCAACTATGACAGTGGCCACTAACGGGCTGGTTTCGTTCCCGGCGCGTTGGCCCAACGCCGCAAAGAGGGTGTTGACTCCTTCGCCGCCGGCGCGGATGACGTTGTTTCGGATCTTTCCGAAGCCCTTCCATCCGAGAAACCGCACGGCCGGGTTGTCATGCTTGACCATCGCGTCGAGGGCTGCGATGCTCGTAAGTTCCGGCATGCTGGAGATCGCAAGGGCGAAGTTGACCTCTTTCTGGGCCTTGAGCCTGTCGGCTTTGGTCAGTTTGCCCATCGCCTCGGGAACCAGCGCCGCTGTGCTGCGCGCGAACTGGCCCTTGTAACGGATCGAGTCGCCGTATTTGTTGTAGTCGGCCAGCAGTCCGTCGCGGCCGGAGTAGATACCCGCCAGGCGCTCGGCGCCGGCTATCTCGGATATCCAGTACTCCACGTGTGCTCGAACCTGTTTTATGTCAGTCGGGCTAAGACCGTTTCTCAGGTTCGAAGCGGTAATGCTTATGGGGCTGGGCTCTTCGGCGGCGCGTGCAACGGGCAGAACCATCGCACCTGTGACCAGGAGGACCGTCGAGATTCGCAACATGGCAATCATTCGCATGGGCGTATATCCATTCAAGATTGAGGGCGTCGAATTCCGTAAATACACGGCGATAGTAGCGTGACGCCTACGTTGCTGTCAAGCAGGAACTAAGCGTCGAATCTGTCTGGGCGAGCCCGGGCCCGGCGCGCCTGATCGGTTAGTCCAGACAGAACGCCTCGATAGCTGCGGCGCAGGACTCGAGACTGACTGATGCGGCCGATGGTGAGTTTCGCAGACCGCCGATCATTTTCGCCGGTTTAGCGACCCAATAGGCCTCGGGGCTTCTGTAAAGCATCTGCATGCAGAATTGCCTGGCGCGCAGGATTTGTTTCCGTATCGCGACTTTCTTTTCAGCGGACGTCTCAGGTCTTCCCAGGGCCATCTGAAGGCATATCGCCGCGTTGGCGGTGTCGATCGTGGTCGGCTCGGAGCCTGAGGCTACGAATCCCCCACGCCTGTCGGGCAGATCCGAATCGTCTATCTGCCGCCATTTGGGAATAGACTCTACGCCGCCCAGGCTGCGGTAAACAAGCGGACTGAGCCTCTGGTTGCTCTTGGACCAGGCCTCAAGGGTCTTGACCAGTGGAGCGAGTTTGGCTGACGACTCGGCCGTCTTCGGGAGAAAACTACGCAACGCCAGCAGCGCCACGCTCCAGTCGGCAAGTTGGGCCGGAGTAGCCAGTCCGTGATCAGGTCCGACTACCGAGACAACATCCTGCTGCAGGGCCCGTGCGAGTTTTTCGGCCAGTTTCGTGTGCGCCGGATCGGCGGGAAGCTCCGAGATTGCAAGCAGCAACCACGCCGTGGCGCGAGTGGGGCTCTCGTGGGCCTTGTCCTTGGAGGATCGACTCAGGACTCTGGCCTGGGTCTCGTCGGCCATTACGAACCTGGCGGCGTATTTCAACGCTTCGCTGACGCTTGTTGAGAAAAGCTTTCGCTTGTCGCGCCTCGAGAGTTTCGCCATGGCGTAAGTGGCCTGCAGGTGTTCGTGAATTGCGGCCTGTCGGTTCTGGCGGGAGTAGGCTCCGTCGGGGCCCTGGGAGTTGACCAGGAACAGACCGGCCAGAGAGGCCGCATCCTTCAGGGTCCGGCCCGTCAACGCTGACGGCGGGATGAGAATCTTGCCGCGGTACAACTGGACAATCTTCTTTTCGGGATAGCCTACGTAATGTTTGGAGGTGAATATCGACCAGGCGTCCCTGGCTCCGGGTGCGGCGCTCGATTCGGACAATCGGGCAAGGCACACTACTCGCATCTGGGCGGTCGACAGCCCCAGCCCGCAACTGGTCGAAGGCAGCAGGGTCTCTCGCAGTTTTCCTCGTGAAACAGTTACGCCGGTAAGGCCCTGGACTACCGAAGCGTCGAGCTCACGAGCCGATACCGCTCGGGACTCACCGTGCACTTCGACTTCTACCGTAAGCCCGTCCAGGACCGACGGAGTAACGCGATTGGGCAAATCGCCGCTTCGCATCGCCGCAAGCGCTGCGGCCAGGACACTGCGACAGACATTAAGATCGGCTCGATAGCTTCTGGCTACGAGTTTTCCGGAACTTCGCAGGGTCACGGTAGCTGGGTGAATCTTGGCGGCAAGCCCTTTCAGTGTCGGGGCCAGTTGTTGCCGGTCGGCCGGCGTGCGCGACTTGATAAACTCCAGCATTCCGCTGCGAGCCAGATTCACCAGGAGTTTTCCGTCGTCCAGGTCCAAATTTGGCGCCGGCGGCGGCACTACCTGCCCCGAGGCCATCGTTGCAGTAAACACAAACAGAAGGCCAACGTAACGCCAAGGGAGTTTCGGCTGGCTGAATTTTCCGGTAACTTGCGTCTTTTCGGTCATTGAGATAATGCTCCAGCGGGGGTCTTTAACCCGATTGTATCCAAGCTGCGGCGCGTGGGAAAGGCAAATCGCCAACCAAAGCGCGCCAAACGGATTTCGCAATAATTTGCTCCAATGGGTGAATTATTGAATATTTTACACCTTACGCACGTTAATGTAAGGAGTTAGGCCCGATTTGCGGTAGTGAAGTGCTGTTTGGTCGACAACAGGCGGTCAGGCATGGCAAAAGTTTTGCGTTTCGATATCAGAGATTGTAAGCAACGTGCAGTCATAATCTTATATTATGACGATATCGCCTCTGGCGGCGTTCTGGACCAACATGGTCTCAGTTTGGTTCCGATCGGCCGGCGCCCGGCGGCGTCTTTCGCGGCGAGGTCTCAGGTTTTTTGTTGCATGGTGCGCGTCGGGGCGTAAACTCTCCATAACAACGGTACTTCTGGAACCTTGACGTCCGGGAGAGTGCGGTAATGTCTAGCGTAACATATGATGACCGAAGTTTATTGGTCGATGGACGGCGCCTGTGGTTGGTCAGCGGATCAATCCACTACTTCCGTCTACCGTCAGATCTTTGGCCCGATCGGCTCCTTAAAGCCAAGCGGGCCGGCCTGAATTGCATCTCCACCTGCGTTCCGTGGAATATCCACGAAAGCACCGAAGGTCAATGGGACCTTTCCGGCGATCGCGACGTTCAGGCGTTTGTCAAGCAAGCCGGCGATATGGGCCTGTATGTGATCCTTCGTCCCGGCCCGTTTGTCGGAGCCGACTGCGACTTCGGCGGACTGCCGGCATGGTTGACCGCCAAGAGCGGGATGAGCTATCGAACCTCCAACGCCGCATACAGCCACTACTTCGACAAATACTTCGCTCGCGTGCTGCCGAAGCTCGCCGAGCAGCAGGTAACCCGCGGCGGGAACATAATACTGATCCAAAACGAGAATCAGTATCTCCAGACCACAATGCCCGAACGGCTGGGGTATCTCGAGTTCATCAGCCAACTGTTCCGTCGCAGCGGTTTTGACATCCCGATCATCACCAACAACGGTTTCTCCGATCCCTCGGCGCCTGGGGCGATAGAGGCCATGACGGTTAGCGATGACGCATCGGCGGTGATCAAACGCATGCGGCTGCGCCAGGGAGCCGGGCCGATGCTGGTCTCGGATTTCTGCGGCGGAGCGATCGACGCCTGGGGCGAAGAACGCAAAACTGTCCCGGCGCGAACAACCGCGCGAAGAGCCCTGGAAATCCTGGGTTGTGCCGCCCAGTACAACTACTATATGTTCCACGGCGGTACGAACTTCGAGTTTTCCGCGGCCAGTCGGGCTGATAACGACGCGGCTTTCCAGACCACCAGCTACGACTGCGATGCGCCGCTGGCCGAAGGCGGCGGGTTGACCGAGAAATACTACGCTACGCGCCTGGTTAACATGCTGGCGAATCACATGGCGCCGTACTTGGCCGACTGCAGCTTGCAGGACCCCGGAGTCAGCGTACACGATCGAACCGACACGCTCAACATCTTTGGGCTGATCGGGCAATGGGCCGTTGTGACTAACAATGGCGACGACGAAATCGAAACAGCCGAAATCTCGCTGCCCAACGGCAAGAGGCTTACTGTTTCGCTGGAGACGATAGGAGCCGCCGCGATCCCGATCGACCTGGAGCTTACGCCTGCATCGAAGCTGGATTACACCAATTTCATGCCGCTGGGATTCTTCCACGATCGCGTGCTGGTTCTGCATGGACCGGCCGGATGGCGAGGCGTTGTCAGCATTAACTCCCGGAAACTCGATATCGAAGCGCCGCAGGACGACGAGCCGCTGGTGATCGAACACGAGGAGTTGCTGATCGTGGTGATCAACAGCGATCTGGCCACGCGCACCTGGCCGCTTGACGATCGAATTGTTTTTGGTCCGCAATTCGTCGGCGAGATGTCCGACGAGGGCCAGTACGTCGTATCCATGCCGAAACCCGGAAGCTATGCGATCCTGACTCTCTCTGACGGGAAGTTGTCCCACAGAAAGACCAAGACAGGCTCGCCGAAAGCTCCGCCGGCCCCGCGTCTGGGCGACTGGAAGCGCGTAAGCGTGTGCGCCGAGGCTACATCTCGCGAGTTGGAGTGGAACAAAATGTCCCGCCCGCGCGATGTCGATCAACTCGGCGTTCCTTACGGATACGTCTGGTACCGCGCCGAGTTCGAGCAGCCCCGGGCCAAGAAACGCCGCCTGATGCTGCCGCAGTGCGAGGATCGCGCGACGCTGTACGTAAACGGGCAACCCTCCGGTGTCTGGGGGCGCGGCGAAGGGGCTCTCAGGCAGCCGATAGACGTCCCGATGAAAAAAGGCGTCAATGTCATTACTCTCCTGAGCGACAATCTCGGGCGTAACGTCTCGCCGCTCAGGTTTGGCGGGCCCAAAGGCCTCTTCGGCCACATATACGACGCCAAGAAACTGCGAGTAACGCCGCCGAAACTGAAATCAGCCGGTCCGCTGAACAAGAGAATCGTCCCCAGGGCGATGTCGCACAAACTCGACGAACTGGAGTCCGGACCGATCAGACAGGCGGATTTCTCGGTCTCGCTTACGAAAGTCGCTCCGATCTGCGTCTCGTTTGAAGGACTCAGCAGCCACGTGGCGATCCTGTGCAACGATCGGCCGGCGGGACTGTTCATTAACGAAGGGCTCAATTACGGCGACGTAACGCTGAACGCCGGTCTGAAAAAGGGCAAGAACGTAATCCGCGTTATGCTCTGGGGCGACGCTGAACCTGAAGACCTGCTGGCTTTCAGATTCTACAGCCTGCTGGACAACCTGACCGAAAACGCCAAATGGTCCTACAGACAATGGGAACTGCCCGAGCCGTCCAAGGCGATGACCGGAAGCGGGAGGCCGGCGTGGTACGCCTCGCGGTTCAAGTATACTCAAGCGGCTGCGGATGCCGGCCAGCCTATGTTCGTTGAAATTGCAGGCGCTCGAAAGGGTCAGCTTTTCCTCAACGGTCACAACATCGGGCGTTTCTGGGCCATTGGTCCGCAGAAATGTTACTACCTGCCGGAATGCTGGCTCGACGAGGTCAACGAACTGGTGATCTTCGACGAGCAGGGCAAATCACCGGCGCGGAGCAAGCTGGTGTTCAAGCCGCGCGGCCCGTATGCCGATTGACCCCGCCAACCGGCGACGAACTGAGTATCTTTATCTTCCGGCGGGAATCCCGTGATCGATCCATATATTGCTATCGCTTTGTTCGCCGTGGGTATTGTCAGCGGTTTTGTGGATTCAATCGCCGGCGGCGGCGGACTGATCACGGTCCCGGCGCTGCTCCTGGCGGGTCTGGGGCCCAAAGAGGCGTTGGCTACGAACAAGTTTCAGGCCAGTTTCGGTTCGTCGATGGCCACGTGGCAGTATTACCGACACGGGCACATCGAAATCCGCCCCGCGATCCCGGGCGTCGCAGTCACATTCATCGCCGCGGCCTGCGGAACGCTGAGCGTTCGCGCCATTTCGCCGGACATCCTGGGCAAGATAGTGCCGATCGCCATGGGCGCGATTCTTGTCTACACCGCCATCAGCCCCAAACTCGGACACGTCGCCCGCAAACCGCTGCTGGGGCGATACGGCTTTTACGCGATATTCGGATTGCTGCTGGGTTTCTACGACGGCTTTTTCGGGCCCGGCGTCGGTTCGTTCTGGACTATGGCGTTCATGGTCTTCCTGGGATATGAGATGCCGCGGGCCACGGGGCACACCAAGTTGATGAACTTCACGTCCAATATCACTTCGCTGCTGTTTTTCCTCTCGAGCGGTCTGATCCGATACTCCTACGGTCTGTCGATGGCCGCCGGACAACTAATAGGAGCACGCATAGGCGCAACGATGGCGTCGAGGAAGGGGACGAAATTCATCCGCCCGATCTTTCTCGTTATGGTCGCTGTAGTAACGGTGCAACTGATCTGGAAATACTTCTTCTAGTCCGTCGCTTCTTGCGCGTCGGCTATTTGATTTCCTGGACCCACACGTTGCGGATTTCCACGGGGTGTCCGTGGTCCTGGATGTAGATCGGGCCCTTGGCGCTCATGCCTTTGGAGTAGGCTCCGCCAGTGGGGCCGCTGAGTTTGATTTTGTCCTGGATGAGCACGCCGTTGTGAACCACTGTCAGCGTTCCGGGCTTGACGACTTTGTTCCCGTCCATCTCCGGGGCGATGATCGTCGCGTCGTATGTCTGCCACTGAAGCGGCGGGGCGCACATGTTGACGATGGGTTTGCCCTTCTTGTAGATCCCGCCGCACTCGTTGGTCTCGCCCTTGAGCGTGTAGCTGTCGAGGATCTGCACTTCGTATCGCCCGTGAACGTACATTCCGCTGTTGCCGCGTCCCTGGCCTCTGTGTTTGGGCAGGAAAGGCGTGCGGAACTCTAGGTGGATCTTAGCGCTTCCGAACTCCTTTTTCGTCACCGCTCCGCCGGTTCGTGCGCGACACTGCATCACGCCGCCGGGCTTGAGGAACCATGTGAATTCCTTGCCCTTGGACGACTTCCACTCGGTCTTGAGATCCTTGGTGTTCTTGTCGAGAATGACGATGGCGCCGGCGGGGGGCTTGGCGCCGAGAGTCGGCGACAGACGAACGACTTTCTTCAGCTCAAGCGTGCACTTGGGGCATCCGCCGGTCAGCTTGCCGCCGGTGATGACCGCTTTCTTTTCGCCTTCGGTGACTTCCAGCTTGCCGTCTTTGACTTTGCCTTTGAGCGTAGCCATCGGCTTTACTCGCTTGTCGAACTCCGGAAGGAGGATTACGGTGTGGTTTCCGTCGCCTGTGGCCAGGACCTGTGCGACGATCGGGGTCTTCTTGCCGTCTTTTGCGGTGCGCGTGCCCTGGTAGTCGCCCATGAATTCGGCGCACTGGACCTTGTCGAGATCGACGGGGTCCTTTACCGGGGTTTTTCTCTTCTTCGGGGCGCCTGTCGAGGTAGTGGTCAGCAGGCTGGCGAAGAAGGTGCTGCCGGGGCGCGAGTCGGCGATCTTGCCGACGGGCTTGGCGTCCATTTTCAGATCGCCGATTGCGAACTGGATGCCGTCAAGGTAGTGCTGCATGATGTCAGGACGCATGTAAACCGATGCGTTGTGGCCCAGGCTGCAGTAGAAGACCCGGCCCTTGCCGAACGTGCGGATCCAGGCGATGGGGTTGTCGAACTTCGTGTCGCCTTTGACTTTCCTGTTGGTGTTGGGGTCCGACATGTCCAGGCTCAGAGCCACGCGGACCTTGTCGCGAGAGAAGTACTTGTTCTTGAACTTGTAAATCTCGTCCTTGATCTTGAAGCCCTTGCCGCCGAAGGCCTTGTTCAGCGGGTGATCGGGTTCGTCGAGTTTGACAGCCACGGTGTCGCGCGAGCCCCAAGGGTGTCCGGCGAACTGTCCGCCGATCATGCCTGCGGCTTCGGGGCAGTCGTAGAAGTTGTCGCTGGCCGCGTGCATGCCGGCTATGCCTTTGCCCGACTTGACGAAGTTCAGCAGCGCGTCGCGCTTGGCGGGGTCTTTGAACTTCAGGCGAGTGGTGTTCATGAACAGGATCAGGTCGAAGTCCTTGAGTTTGTCGTCTGAGAACATCGCCATGTCCTGGCTGGTGACGGTCTCGTAGGCTCCGGTCTTCTGGCCCATGATCTCGATGCACTTTACGCCGACGGGTATCGAACCGTGGTAGAATCCTTCGCAGAGGTAGAAGACCAGCACTTTGCGGGGCTTGGCCGGTTTGGCGGTAGCTTTCTTCGGCGCCGCGTCAGTGAGCTTCTTGATGTCGGCTTCCTTGACGGGTTTGAGCTTCCGCGGTCCGGCGCAGGCCTGGGACAGCGCCACTAGAACCGTCAGCCCAATCAGTGCGATACTACGGGTGGTGTGCTTAAGCATAATGTTTCCTTTCGACAGTTTGGTTCGCGGCCCGAAACCGGCGCCGTTTGTTTGGTGTGGGTCAATCTCCAACCAGTTCAACATGGTATAACGCTCGTTCGGAGAATTCTATTACCAGTATTGCGAATTCTTCGCCGAGGTCAGTTTCGCGCGCCGGGGCGGCGCTCGACATGTTGTATTCCCATTTTGGCGCCGATTCATAATGGAAAGTCACTAACAAAGTAAAATCGACGCCCGGGCCGGTCGGATCTCGGGGATTAGTCTGCTCGAGCGTCACAAAAGGAGTCGAACCATGCATTACGGACTTATGCTTACAATCTCAGCGGCCGCCGCAGCCACACTGTTCATCTTCGCCGGATGCGGTTCCGGCGGATCGTATCTCGAGCGGGCAAGCCTTGTTACGATGAAAGGCAACGCTCTGACGATCCAGGGACCGGATCTGCAGATAGGCGGCGACGCACCTGAGTTCCGCGTAGTTGACGGCGGTTTCGCACCGGTGCGCCTGTCGGACTTCGAAGGCAAAGCCGTTCTCATAAGTGCTGTGCCCAGCCTGGATACCGGCGTATGTGCGCTGCAGACCAAGCGTTTTAACGAAGAGGTCGCCAAGCTGCCCGAAGATGTGGTTGTGATTTCTCTCAGCACGGACCTGCCGTTCGCCCAGGGCCGATTCTGCGACGCCGAAAAGATCGATCGGATAAAAGTGCTCAGCGATTCGGTCTACCGGGACTTCGCCTACAAGTACGGCGTGATGATAAAGGACATGGGCCTGCTGACCCGATCGATCTTCGTAATCGGCAAAGATTCCAAACTGGCGTACAAAGAGATCGTCCCGGAACTGACCGATCATCCGGACTACGACACAGCCCTAGCCGAAATCCGCAAGGCCGCCGAGTAAAGACGACGGCGTCAACGGCTCTTGCCACAGAGCACACAGAGAACGGCAACGGCGCAAATGATGTTACGGCCACGACAACGGCTCAGGCGAACGTCGAGGACACAGAGGTAGTCAACGGCTACGGCAAACGCGCAATCTGCTTCAAACCTGTCGCCATGGAAATAAGCGTCTGGAGTGCAGCGAGCTCTCGCCGCTTTCACTTGTCGTCCCGATGTACATCCGGAACGGTGTCGCCGTCATGCCGTTGTCGTTAAAGCCGTCGCCGTCGGCAACTGCAAAAACCAACTGCCAACTGCCATGCCGTTAGCAAGGAGTCCAGCTATGGCCACCAAGGTTCAAATCGTGTTTTACAGCATGTACGGCCACGTGTACCAGATGGCCCGTGCGATCGCCGAGGGTGTCGCCGAAGTTGACGGCGCCGAAGCGAGGATCCTGCAGGTTCCCGAACTGGTCCCTGAAGAGAAGCTGATCGCCAGCGGCGCCGCGGCCGCTCGCCAAGCGTTTGCCGACATCCCCGTAGCGACCCCTGGCGATCTGGCGGAAGCTGATGCGATAATCTTCGGCACGCCCACGCGATTCGGCAACATGTGCGCCCAGATGCGGAACTTCCTGGACCAGACGGCCCAACTCTGGCTCGCCGGCGGTCTTGTCGGTAAGGTCGGCAGCGTGTTCGTCAGCACCGCCAGCCAGCACGGCGGCCAGGAGACCACGATCCAGAGTTTCCACACCACGCTGTTTCACCACGGGATGATAGTAGTAGGCGTCCCGTACGCCGAGCCCCGGCTGCTGGAGATGACGGAAATCTCCGGCGGAACCCCATACGGCGCCACAACCATAGCCAACCACGACGGCAGCCGCCAACCGTCAGAAAACGAACTGGCGATAGCAAGATTCCAAGGCAAACACGTCGCCGAAGTGGCCACGAAACTGCTGGGCTGACGGTGGCGTAAGATGCGAGCTCAGCTACGCCGGCTTGGTCAGCACGTTCTTTTGGCCTTCCGGCGGGCCGAGGGCCAGATCTGTGACTCCGGCGCAGAAGAGTATGAGCATTCCTCCGCCGGTCAGTATGCTCTTGGTTACGCTGGTTAACATTGCTGCATGGTCGATCCGGCTGCTGATTTGCACCTGGGTCATGACGGCGATAACGGCGAAGATCCTTGAGCCTACCCAGCATAGTAACGCGGCCGTGCACCAGGGAGGGGCGGACCTGTTGTTTCCTGGTTTGGGACTGAGAAACAGCAAGATGCACATCATGCACGTCAGCAGCATCAACCCCAACTCGATCGCCACGTAGACCCCGAGCTGTCTTTCGCCGGGAACGTCGGACAGGAACAGCTTGAATGGCAGGTCCGAGTAGGCCTTCACGCCGAATTCCTCAGGCATCATCGGCGCCAGGACCGCCGCTGCGTATAACATCGCCCCAAGCAGAGCCAGGGCCGGACCGAACTTCCGATCGGGACGGTAGGCCCGCATACGCAGGCCAACCAGGATGAAGATCGTAGATAGCATCAGCGTCAGGATCATTGTCAGCGGGCGAATACTGTTGGGATCGCTCAGGATATGCGACAGCTTCAGGCCGCCGGAATCCAGTATCGAGACGAATAGCAGCATCGTTGTCGTTGTCAGCCCGATCATGGTCAACCCGCGCATCGATGAGTAGCGCCTCCAGCTCAGTGCGATCAATACAATCCCGGCCAGCAGCGGAATTACATTGATTGCTATCGCAAGCGGTGGGGCGCCTGAGTCCATCAGCATTGTGATCGTAGGGAATTCCAATTCCGTTCCGACCAGTTGGCGGTGTGGATCCGGTTTTACGATCGGCATGATCCAG
>CAYMSH010000203.1:0-11288 GCA_964392945.1 uncultured Planctomycetaceae bacterium
GTCTTGGCGAAGATCGATGTGCCGCTGACCTTGCCGGCGGCGTCAAACGTGATCTTGTGCAACGCGCCGTCGCCGAAGTTACCAACAAACAGGTTGCCCTTGGAGTCGAATACGATCCCGTCCAGGCCGTACTGGCAGTGCTTGTTCAGCGTGGGGAAGCTGGCGATAACCTGCTTGTCTTCCAGAGTGTTCGTGATCTTGATGTCCGTCCCGTCGGCCGGGAATGCGTACACCGCGCTGGTCACCAGACCGTCGGGGCGTTTGACCTTCGGCAGCATCGAAACCGTCACGTACAGCTTGCCGTTGCGGTAGCGCACCCCGTTGGGGTGCGAGATCCCGCCGACGACTGTTGACGATTCGACGATCTTGTCGTCCTTGACCTTCAGGCGCAGGATGCGGCCCTGGTTGCGCTCGCCGTTTTCGCCGTTTCCGTCGGGCCAGTTCTGGTTATCCGAAACGTAGATGGCTCCGTCGGGGCCTATCGCTATGCCCATCGGACACGCGCGTCCGGTTGCGGCGAGTATCGGCGAGTCAAATAACTTGCTGACCTTGCCGTCCTTGGTGATCTTGATGAAGCAGCCGACCTGGGCGCCCTTAGTCGCACCGGCGGCATAGCTGCCATAGTTCGGGCACGCCACGATCAGGTTGCCGTCCTTGTCGATGTCCATCCCGTCCGGCGTCAGGCAGAACTCCGGAAGTTCGACTAAGAGCTTAGGCGTCTGAAGATTCGATAACGCATTGACTCCAGACCCGATATCGCCTTTTTCGCATCCGGGAACAACCATCACCGCTACGGCAACGAGCGTAAGAATCGCGACAAATAGTTTTCGATCAAACATGGCGTCTCCTTTGACATTTCGAGCGACGGCGCCAGCCAACGCAACCCGCGCCATTCAGCCCAACAACCAGCCCCAAAACATAACCCCTGCAAGCGTAGGATTCAATGATTGAATGCCGGAAAGCCGGGGCCCCTGAGCACGGATACGTCCACGCAGAAGGCGTGTTGTTCCTACTGGTCTAAATCGAATTGAACCACGCCGCCGGGCGACGCGTCGACCTGATCCAGTATCGCTGTTTCCCGCCCGAGCCCAAGTCCGAACCGTCTGGCGCCGCGGCGATACATTTCCACGAGCGTTTCCAGGTCCCGCACGCCGCCGGAAGCCTTAATCCCCGCCGCATCGCCGACAACGCTCTTGATCAGCGATATGTTCTCGACAGTCGCCCCGGTCGGAGTCCAGCCCGTGCCGGTTTTCACAAACGCCGCACCCCCGGCGACGCACAGTTCGGCCGCACGTCGAATCTGGTCGTCGCTCAGGTAGTGACATTCTATAATTACTTTAACCGGAAGGCCTTGCGCCGCATCGACCACACCGCGAATATCGTCGAGGCAGTAGCGGACCTGGCCTGAAAGAAATCTGCCGACATCGATCACCATATCGATCTCGGCACAACCGGCGGCCGCCAGGTGCTCGGTCTCTACAATCTTGGTCCGCCGCAGGCACGATCCCGAAGGAAACGCCACATTGCCGCCAACGCCTACATCATCGGCGTCGCCCAGCAGTTCCCTGACCAGCGGGATCCAGCCCGACATGGTTGTCGCCACACACGGGCGTATCTCCCTGGCTCGCATCGCCAGTTGGCGAACCCTGGCTTCCCCATCGTTGCACTGAACGGCGCTGAGGTCCACCATTCGGGCGATATCTTTGCTTGTAAGCGTGATGTTCATACCGTTTGCTCGATCCTGGCTGCGACTCAGGTCTTCTCGGCGGCCTGGCGCAGAATAGCTTCAGCCGTTCGCACGCCTATTCCGAATCGGCGGGCGCCCAGTTCGTACAGTTCCATAAGAGTCTGCAGATCCTTCACGCCGCCGGCGGCTTTGACAAAGCATCTTTCGCCCACGGTCTTCTTCATCAGGGCGATATTCTCGCGCGTAGCTCCAGTCGGGGCCCAGCCCGTGCCGGTCTTCACGAATCTCACGCCCGATTCGGCGCAGATGTTCGAAACGGTCACGATCTCGTCGTCAGTGAGCCAGTGGCATTCGAGGATGACCTTCACGGGAACCGAACCGGACGCCTGAACCACGGCTTCGATATCGGCCCGGACCAGGTCCAGGAGCCCGGCCTTGAGCCAGGCGATGTTGAGCGCAACGTCGATCTCCAGGCAGCCCATCTCGATCAGTTCTTCGGTCTCGATCACCTTAACGGCGGTAGTCTGTCCGCCGCTGGGGAAACCGACCGCCCCGCCGACCAGAACGTCAGGCCGATCGGCCAGCAGTTCGACCAGCAGCGGCGTGTGGGCCGGCAGCCCGATCACGCAGATGCAGTTATGTTTCTTGGCCAGTTCCGCCGCGGCGCGCAGTTCGTCCAGCGTGCTGTCGTGTTTGACAGCGCTTATGTCGATCATCCCGGCGATTTCTCGCGGTGTCAGGGTCACCATTGTCACAAAGCCTTTCTCAAAACGGCCAGCAGATCCTCGCGGCTGACCGGCGGGTTGCAGGCCAGTTGTCCGTCGGCTCCGAAGCTCACGCGAGCCACGCCGCTGACAATTTCGGCCAGGTCGTCTTGGCTGATCTCGACTGTCCCGAGCGTTGTCGGGGCCCCGATAGTCTCAAGGAATTGGCGGAGCTTCGCCACGCCTTCATCGATTATCTCCGGGGCGCTCTTGCCGGCGGGGTCTACGTCCATCACGCGTTTTGCGAATCGCAGGTACTGATCGGGCCTGCGGTCTTTGAACGTTTCCATCCACGCCGGCATTATGATCGACAGCGAGGCTCCGTGATTCACGCCGTGGCGTGCGGTGAGTTGATGACCCAACTGGTGCATCGGCGTCCATCCGTCGCCGGGATACGCCCATCCGTTGATCGCACAAGTCGAGGCCCATTGCAGGTTCGCCCGGGCGTCCAGGTCCGACGGATCGGCCAGGGCCCTGGGGACGTTCTCGATCACGGTCCGCATCACGCCTTCCTGGAAGTAGTGCTGCAGCGGCGTGTCCGGCTGGGAGTTTATGTATATTTCCAGAACGTGCGAGATGGTGTCCGCCGCGGCGCACGCCGTCAGCAGAGGCGGCAGAGAAACCGTCAGTTCCGGATCGATGATCGCGGCCTTGGGGAAAATGCACTCGGCCCAGATGTACGATTTCTCTTTCAGTTCGGCGTTGCTGAGCACCGAGCACATGTTCATCTCGCTGCCAGTGGCCGGCAGGGTCGGAATCATCAGCATCGCCAGAGCCTCGCTCGGCGGTTTGATCTCGTCGGAGCCGGACCCGTCGTGGCGATGGTAGACCATGTTCCACAGATCACCGTCGTAGCAGACCCCGGCCGCGATCGCCTTGGCGGCGTCCATCACGCTCCCACCGCCCACGGCCACCACGCAGTCACAGCCTTCGGTCCGGGCCAGCTCGACGCCGGCTGAGACCATGGCTACTTCGGGATTGTCGCAGACCTGGAAGAAGTCGACTGTTTCCACGCCTTCAGCGGCGATCAGCTCGCGAATCTTGTCGAGCAACTCGACCATAAACGAGTGCTCTTCGTACGATACGATGAGGGCCTTCCTGCCGAGTTTGGCTGTCTCGGTCCCGGCGCCCTGCACTTTGCCGGCGCCGAATATCACCCTCACGGGATTGTAAAATTCAAACGTATACATTGATCGTTCCTTTCGCATCGCCGGGCCGGCTCACTGCGCCGCCCGCGACGCTCTGGCCGCTACTTTGTACTTTGAAATCGCAATGATAACCACCCCGAAGATCATCAACGCGCCTTTAATCATACTGCCGACATAGTCCTCCAGGCCGATCGGCGTGAGCCCGTTGGTCAGCACCGCCAGGAAGACCGCGCCGATGAACGTGCCGATAACGTTGGGCTTTCCGGCCTTGATCACCAGGGCTCCCAGGAATACCGCCGTCATCCCGTCGATGAACACCGTGCCTCCCATTCGCGGAACGCCTTTAGCGTAGAACAGGACCCAGACCACTCCCCCACATGAAGCCAGCATCGCCGAGAGGCTGAAGAAACTGATGATGATCTTCTTTTCGCGGATCCCGGCCTCCAGCGCCGCCTGGCGGTTTTCGCCGAGCGCGTACAGGTGTTGGCCCGTCGTGGTCTGATCCTGAATGTACTTGAACCCCACGTATACCGCCAGCACGATCGCTATCCAGATCAACTGCACACTCATGCCGCCAGAGCCCAGAATGTCGATTATTCCGACAGTGCTGGCCAGGCGGACCGGGGCGGTGCCTCCGGCAATTATGCACGCAACGCCTGTGGCGACGCTTCCCATGGCGATCGTCGCAATCAGCGAGGGGCACCTGAACACCGCGACCAGATAACCGCTTGCAAAACCAAAAACAGTACCGGCGGCGATGCCGAGAAACGCAGCGGCAATCCAGGGCGCACCGTTTTGAACCGCCAGCGCCGTGATCACGCTCGACAGTCCGGCCACTGATGGAAAGCTCACGTCTATCTCACCGCTGGCGACTATCCACGTGAGTCCAAGGACCATAATTGCAATAACGCTGGACGACTTGACGGCATTGACCAGGTTCGACGCGCTACGGAACGACGGAGCCTCAACGCAAAAGTAAGCCACCATCGCCAGGAACACCCACACCAACACGTACTGCGGGGCGAATAGTAATCCCAGGACGCGTTTCACGATCGCCCTCCTTGCCCGGCCAGTTCGGCCCGCAGGCGCCGCTTGCGGATGATCTCCTTAAAATCGATTCGCGATACGACTATCGATACGATCAGCAGCACGCCCATAACCAGTTCCATGTCGTACATCGGCTTGCCCAGCATCATGAAACCATTCTGAACCGTTCCGATCAGCATCGCCCCCAGAAGCGTGCCAACGACCGAGGGCTTCTTGAAGACCGATACGCCGACGAAGACCGCCGAATACGCCGGCATCAGCCAGTCCAGCCCCGCCTCGATCTCGCCCTTGGACACAGACGCCATCTTGATGATGTTGGTCATGCACGCCACAACCGCACATATCACAAACGCGGCGATAACGTACCGCTCGACCCGCACGCCGGAGAACCTGGCGGCGGTCGCGTTCGATCCGATTGCGTAGAACCGCCGCCCCAGCGTAGAACGGTTAAGCACCAGGAAGCCGACGACGTACGCCGCAGCGGTCAACACCACCGGAAGCGGAACACCCGCCAGGCGAGCCTTATAAAGCTGTTTGATGCCCGAGCCGGAAAAATTCTCGTATATCTGCTGACCGCCGCTGTAGAGATACGCCATCCCGAATACGATCGCGCCAAGACCGAGGGTGGCGACCATGTCGGGGAGCTTGAAACGCCCGACCATGAATCCGTTGGCCAGTCCGAAAACGCCGCCGGCGGCGCAGCCGATCAGAATCGCCGGAATCGGGCCAAGGCCCAGGGCGATCATGTAACTCATCGTCATTCCGCCGAAACAGCTTACGAAATGGAACGACATGTCGGCGTAGCCCGTGACGGCCACGAAAGTAAGTCCCAGGCCCACGAGAGCCATCGGAGCTGCGAGATTCAGCAGGCTCATAATATTGCTGACCGACATGAAATTCGGCCTCAGAACAGTAAATACGATCATGATCCCGACCTGCAGCATGCAGAAGATCGCAAGGGTGATCAACTCGCTGGAGATTTTCTTTCGCCTATCAGGCATCATCACCCCCTTGACCGGTCAGTCCGCACAGCAGCATCTGATCGAGTCGAACTTCACTGGCGGGTTTGTCCAGCACGACGCGTCCCTGGTGCATGACCATCGCCTGGTCGCACAGACCGTAAACCTCCTCGCAGTCCGAGCCGACAACGATCACCGCCTTGTCTTGCGAAAGCTTGCGGATCATTTCGTAAATGCCGGCCTTGGCGCCTACGTCGACGCCGACGGTAGGCTCCTGGAAGATGTAGACCTCGCCGTCAGTATAGAGTCCCTTGCCGATCACCACTTTCTGCTGATTGCCGCCGCTGAGCAGCGACACTTCCTCGCCGACGTCGGGAGTCTTGATCGCAAGCTCTGCGGCCATCGCCTCGGCGTCGCGACGCTCGGTGCGGCGATTGATCAGGAAACCCAATCCCGCGGCGCGAGCCATGTTCGACAGTATCACGTTGAACGAGACCGACTCGTCGGATATCTGCCCTTCGGCGCGGCGATCGCCGGGGACCAGGAACAGCCCGCTTGCGATGGCGTCCGACGGCGACTTCAGCGATACCGGCCGCGAGTTGATTTCGACCGTGCCGCCGGTTCGTCGTTCGACGCCGAACAGTGTCTTGCACAATGCGTCGATCCCGGATCCGACAAGCCCGAACACGCCGAGAATCCAGCCGCGGCGAGCGGTGAGGCTCGTGGCCGAGAACTTGCCGGCCAGCGACAGGTCCTTGACCTCCAACACGGTCTTACCGGGCGATTCGCTCCGCGGCGGATAGAGGTGCGATAGTTGGCGACCGAGCATGAGTTCGGCGACGCGAGCGTGGTCCATGCCTTCGTCGGACACCTCGCAGGTCGCGGCGCGGCGCCCGTCGCGGAAGACCGTAAGGCGATCGGCGATCTGGAACACTTCGTCGAGCCGATGGGTAATGTAGATTATCGAAATGCCGCTTTCGGCCAGCATGCGGATCTGCTCGAAGAGCACGTCGATCTCTCTCCGGGTCAGGATCGAGGTGGGCTCATCCAGCACCAGCACGCTCATGTTCTCGCGCGACAGCGCCCGCAGGATCGCGATCGACTCCTTTTCGACGGCCTGCAACTGCCCCACCGGTCGCTCCAGGTCAATATCGACTGGGAATTTCCGCAGCAACTCCCTGGCCCGGGCCAACAGCTTCCGCCGCCGAATACGCGGAAAGAGTCCCGATGATTGGCTCTCGGACCCCAGGAATATGTTCTCGTATCCGCTGAACGATTCGATCATCTGCGGGTCCTGGTAGACCGTGGCGATTCCGTGATCTATCGCCGATTGCGGCGAGTTGATTTCGATAGCCTCGCCGTTCAGGGCGATCCGTCCGGCGTCGGCGCGGTAGACTCCGGAGAGCACTTTTATCAGCGTAGACTTGCCGGCCCCGTTAATGCCCAGCAGAGCGTGGACCTCGCCCCGGGCCAGACTGAAGTCCGCTCCGTCAAGAGCCCTAACGCCGGGGAATTCCTTGACGATCCCGGTCATTTCCAGTGCGAGTTGTTCCACGCCGATCTCTTTCTCCGCAGATTATTCGTTCGATCGCCTGTTCGATCAGAGCACCGGCGTCCAGCCGAACTTCGCCGCGTTACCGGGAGCGTCGTAGTCCTCGGGCTTGAATTTCTTGTCCAGGGCGTCAAGCGTCTCCTTGTCCACGGCGAATACCGGCGAGATGATGAACCGCGGAGCCTGATTACCCTTCAAGTGTTCGTAAGCGTAATTGACGCTCATGAAACTCATGTAATAGATGCTCTGGGCCATCGTAACCTTGAACGGACCGCCGCTCTTGATCACCTCGAAGGCGTGCTTTCCGCCGTCGATGCCCGTGGTGATTATTTCGTCGGCCCGGCCGGCGTTTTCGATCGCCTCGGCGCCCTCCTGGGCCGCTCCGTCCCAGGCGCACCAGATCGCGTCGAGCTTGCCCTTGGGATGCGCCGCCAGCATGCTCTCGACAGCCTGCAGCGGGGTAAGGCTCGCCTGCGAGTCGTGATGATGCACCTGCACGACCTTGATGCCAGGGTACTTTTTCAGGGCGAACCGCGCGCCCTGTCCGCGAAGGTCCCACGCCTCGTTCTCCGGCAAATCGATCATCGCGATATTGCCCTTGCCCTTCAGGCGCCGAGCGATGTAGTCCATGGTCCAGGAGCCCATGCGGAAATCGCTGGAGCATATCGACGTAGTGGCGGGAACTCCGGCGATTATGGCGTCGGCGACGAACACGGGGATCCCCGCGTCGACCGCTCGCTGGCAGGCCTGGGTAATGCCCGCCGGATCAGACGGCGTGACAAAGATCGCCTTGGGCTTCATCTCGATAAACGCGTCTATCTGCTCGGACTGCTTCTTCGGATCGTAGTTGGCGTTGGCGTATGTCACCGTGCCGCCGAATACCTTGAACGCATCCTCAAATCCCTTCTTCTGTCGCCGCCCGGATTCATTTTCCAACCAGCCCAGCGACACGCAGAACTTACCTTCCATCTTCTCGACATTCGCCCACATATCGCCCGACACCAGCGGGGTCGAACCCGAGTCGTCATCGTTCTTGTTGCACGCCCCAAGTCCGCAGACCATAATCGCCGTCGCCAACAGGACCCCGCAACTGACAAGTCGTTTACGCATCGCAATATCTCCTTTGCCGCGACCAGACCGGCCCCGGCGCCTGATGGAATATCAACAATCCGCCGGACCAACAAGCCCGACAACCAAGAACTTATCCGCTAAAGCTCACAACTTCAACGCCTAATCAACGAACGCTCCTCGGCGGGTTCACCCGCCGGCCCGATATGGCATAGCGGAGCGCGTTTATATTGGCCAGCTTGACATGCGGGCGTTTTGCGCTATAATACCTGCGGTCGATCAGTTCAGTTTTCTGCTCATCATTTTCGGCTCATGGAGGAGCCTCGCTTTTCTTCCGACGTGCTCAAGACAAGTCGCTTTATGTAGACGTTTTTTTGAAGGAGAACGCTCATGAAGATTCACGTAACAGGTCTCTTGACGCTGTCGATATGTGTTCTTTCGGCCGGTAGTGTCGCCCTGGGCGACTGGGATCCGGGCCAGGAATTCAAGATGCACTTCCCGCAGTTGCCGGACCCGATCGGGTGGGACGTATCGGCCGACCAGTGGCGGGAGAGCATAGTGGCCGACGACTGGCTTTGCACCGCCAGCGGCCCGGTCAGTGATATTCACATCTGGGGCTCCTGGAGGCAGGACCAAATGGTCCCGATCCAAGCGGTTCACGTGAGCATCCATTCGGACATTCCGGCCGGTCAGGCAGGCGGTCCGCCGTTCAGCATGCCCGGACAGTTGCTCTGGGAGCGGGATTTCGACGCCGCCCAGATCACCGTGCAGGACTACGGCCAGGGCGATCAGGGATTCCTTGTGCCTGAGGATCCCACCGGAGGCGGGATATTCCCCGACGATCACGGCTTGTTTCACCAGATCAATATCGATCCTATACCCAACCCGTTCATACAGGAAGAAGGAACGATCTACTGGCTGGATATCCAGGTGATTCATGAGACTCCCAACGCCTGGTGGGGCTGGAAGACGTCGCAGGATCACTGGAATGACAACGCGGTGTTCTGGGCTGACGGCGAGTGGCTGCCACTGGTGGATCCGCGGAACCAGGAACCGCTGGACATGGCGTTTGTGATCACGCCGGAACCGACGACGATGATTCTGCTGGCCTCAGGCCTTCCCTTACTGCTGAAACGTAGGCGGAAGTCCTGAGCCGGCCGAAGAGCCGGGTATGGGCGACCCAGTCCTGATCCGGCGCAGGAGGAAGCAACACCCCGCAATGAATGACGTTTTTGCGGGCGGGAGGTGAGTGCGGCGGTCCACGGGATCGTCGCACTCTTGGTTTGTCAGCAACCGGAACTTATTTTAATCTTCAACTCCGGCCGGGTGAACACTTCGCACCGGGGGGGATTGCAGCTACAATACCCGGTGAGTAATGAATCACAAACCCAACACATTCAGATCGCTGCTACGCGACCTGCGGCGGCTCGTCTCGCCGTTGGATGTCATGTACCACGTTGGGAATATGATCTATCGCAAATCTTTGCGGTACACTTTGCTTGTTGTCGGGATCAGTTTGCTCGGCTTACTGGCCAGTTCCTTTTCCTTGCCGGGCCTGACGATTCAACAGGCCATCGTCCTGCCGCTCCTGATCGGAGCCGGCACGCTGATTTGCGGGACCACGCTCAAGGTTATCCCAGGCCTGATATCCTCGCGGCTCCAGACTGTGGCCCAGGCCTCGGACCTGAACCTGATGGAGGACTACCGCAAGACCCAGACCACAGAACACCTTGACGTGCTCTGGCGGCGCGTGTTTCAGTTCGAGTGTTTTTCTCATGCCAGCGGGGAAAGCGATATTTTGGACCTCGACGGCGACGGTCTTGCCGACGGTGACGCCGACGACAACGAAGCCGCCGAGGCCGCGAGGTCAGACTACCTGACCCGGGCCAGCGAAGCTCTTGCCTCGCACCTGCCCCAGATTCGCCAGATGCACCTGCTGGGCCTGGACCTTCGCTACCTTGAGGACTGGCGGGACGGAGCCTATCTGGACTCCAGCGACACGAAACTCCGCGAACAGTTTGACGGCAATTCGACGCTCACGGCGGTGCGGCGGCGGTGCGGGCTCTGGAGCGGAATGGAAATGCGACGGTTCACGCTGCGCAAGATTTCTCGCAACTTGTGGTTCCGGTTCATCACGCGAATGATTGCAATGGAGGTCGGCTCGTCAGTCGAGCGGCTGAACCGGATGTACGAAACGGATCTGTTCAACTCGCAAGTGCTGCTCTGGCCCGAAGAGGCCGATTCGCCCTGGCTGGGCAAGTTCGAAGGCGCCCGCGATGAGGTCATCAAACGCCGCCGCAAGGCCGTGCGCAACGTATTCGGGCCGGATATAGAAACCGCAGGCGAGGTGCTCGACAGGATGCTGTACCTCGATTTTGCGATGGCTACCGAGTTGCGAATGCGCTACGACGTGGAATACTGCCTCGGCGGACTTGGTTACGACGGCCTGGGCGATCTGGAGTCCGGCTGCCGCGAGACGCGAGACTTGCGAGAAGCCAAACGCCTGGCCAGACGGGCCGGCAGGGGTCGAATCGCGATGAAGCGTTTCCTCGGCCAGCATCGCCCCGAATTGCTCCAGCCGGAAAACGCCCGGAAGCTGCGCGGGGTCGAGATCGCGTTCCACATCGACAAGAACGGTCTGCGAAAGGGCATTATAAGCCGCATCCTCCGCAAGACCGACGAGAGCAAGAAGCGCCCGACAGATGAATTGCTTGCGATAGTAGACTCAGCGGTCAACGACGAAAAGTCAGCCACCCGCCGCCTGGTGGCCGTACGCATTCACCACGAACTAACGCGCCTGGCCAGAAGCGGATACTATCGCCTACTGGCCACGTTGGCGTACTAACGGCGTGGCAGTTGGGAGTTGGCAATTGGCAGTTGGCGACGGCAACGGCCACGACGGAACGGCCACGACAAAAACCAACGCCTCGAAACCAGCGCCGTAATTTGGGGTGTCCCGACATACAGCGGGAGCGCCGCTCTGACATGTCCCGGAGCGACGCCGTTAGCCGTTGTCGTTACCCGTTTTCCTTAGACCTAAGACGATAGGCCATAGCCGTTAGC
>CAYMSH010000204.1:0-11275 GCA_964392945.1 uncultured Planctomycetaceae bacterium
CAACGGCAACACGCCGGGCGAAGTCTGGGCCGCGATCAAGCAGAACGCCGAGTTCAGAATGCGATTCGCCGATCACGCGCACCGCTGGCTGTTCAACGGCGGAGCTGCGACTGCCGAGGCGTCGCGAGCACGTTACGAGGAACTGGCTAACACCGTCGAACTGGGGATCATAACCGAGTCGGCGCGATGGGGCGATCAGGCCCGGGCCACACCGTACACTCACGCTGACTGGGAAGGCTGGAAGGACTACATCCTCGACACCTACATGCCCCAGCGTCCGGGAGTATTCCTGCAGAATCTCAAGAATGCCGGTCTCTACCCCAATACCGAAGCGCCTACATTCAATATCAACGGCTCCTACCAGCACGGCGGAACGATCAACCTCGGCGATTCGCTGACGATCACCGCGCCGGCCGGAAATCTGTACGTCACGACTGACGGAAGCGATCCCCGACCCTACGGCGGCGGAGCCCCGGACGCCGGCGACTTGTACTCGGGCGCGATAGTGCTTAACTCCGGCCAGCACATAAAAGCGCGGGTTTACGATTCGACCTCGGGCCAGTGGAGCGCGCTGAACGAGGCGACTTACTACGTTGATCTGGCTCCGGACATTCGTATCACCGAGATCATGTACAACCCGGCGGCCCCGACGCAGGACGAGATCGACGCCGGATACGCCGACGCCGACGATTTCGAGTATATCGAGATCAAGAACATCTCCGCCAGCGAAACGCTTCCGCTCAACGGTCTGCGATTGACAGACGGCGTGAGGTACACGTTTGGGAACGTTTCAATCGCGCCCGGCGAGTACATAATTATCGCGGCGAATCCCGCGGCGTTCCAGCATCGCTACAGCGGTTTCGGCGGAACGGTTGTCGGCGGATTCGTAAACACCACGTTGAGCAACGGCGGCGAACGGATCCGGCTCGACTCGCCGATCGGCGGGATCATTCACGATTTCGAGTACCGCGACGGGTGGTACGATCACACCGACGGCGACGGTTTCTCGCTGACGATACGCGATCCTCAAGGCGCATCGGATTTGTGGGACCAGAAGATCGGCTGGCGCGCCAGCACGGCTCCGGGCGGCAGCCCGGGCTCCGATGACGTGCTCGTCGATCCCGGCTCGATAATCATCAACGAGGTGCTGGCCCACAGCGATTCGCCGCATGCTGACACGATAGAACTGTACAATGCTTCGGGCGGAGACGTCGATATAAGCGGATGGTTCCTCACCGACTCGTCGCTGGACCTTACTGCCTGGCAAATTCCCGCTATGGCTCCGATCCCTTCCGGCGGATATGCGGTCTTCAACGCCGATGACGATTTCGGCGGTGCGTTCCTGCTAAGTGAGCACGGGGACGACGTCTACCTGTCGTCGAACTGGAGCGGCCAGGCCGGCGGGTATCGCCGACACGTCGATTTCGGCGCCTCGCCGCGCAACGTCTCGTTCGGGCGGCACGTAAAATCCACCGGCCAGACGGACTTCACCCTGCTGGACGCCCTGACTTTCGGAGTAGCCAACGCCGGTCCCTACTTCGAGGACCTGGTGATCAACGAGGTTATGTATCACCCGACGGATCCGACCCAGGCGGAGATCGACGCGGGCTTCATAAACGAAAACGACTTCGAGTTCATCGAGATATACAACACGTCGCTGACTGAAACCCTGACGCTGAGCGACTACTATCTCAGCAGCGGGATCGGATTCTCAACCGGATGGCTCGATTCGGACGCCGACCCGTCGGTAGACGAATGGCGAACGCGCGAGCCCGGAGCTACGGCGACATGGACCGCATCGCTGCCGGCGGGGCCCGACACGTACGAAGTTCTGGTCCGCTGGACCATGCTCGACGGACTCACAGAAGAGCGCAATCTTGACGGCCGGGCCGAATACGTCATCACGTACGACGGCGGCGTAACTGCGCCCCTGGCGGTCGATCAGTTCGATCGAGACCCGGCCAGCCCGTTCTACATGGCCCCCTCGGGTTGGGTTTCGCTTGGAAGCTACACGTTCGACGGTTCGGGCCAGGTCATCCTGACGCGCGGGACCAGCAATCCGGACAACTGGACTGTCGCGGCCGAGCTGAAGTTTGTGAGCCCCTCACACACCGAGATCGTCACCGACCCGGTGCTGGATTCGTGGTATGAGTCCAACGGCCCGGCCACGATCGCTCCAGGCGAATACAAAGTTATCGTTCGCAATCTCGACGCATTCAATTATCGCTACAGTCCGCCGGCTGGCGCTGTTCTCGGCGAGTATACCGGCAGTCTTTCCAACACCGGCGACGAGATCAAGCTGATGCGGGCCGGGGTTCCTGAAGGTCCGGCCGTCGGATACTACCTGCCGTTCTATCGGATTGACTACGTCGACTACAATGATACTGCGCCCTGGCCGATCGAGGTCGATGGCGGCGGATCGTCACTCATCCGCCTGCGCGGCGGCCCGGACGAACTGTACGGAAACGACTCTGCCAGCTGGGCGTCCGGTTCGCACCTCGGCACGCCGGGGGAAGTAAACGCTCTAATAGATCCCACGCCTCCGACGATTCCCGCGGGCCTGGCGCCGCTGGTGGCGCTGACCCCGGACGTGCAGATTGATCTGACCTGGTCTGCGGCGTCTGACCCCGACAGCCACGTGGATCATTACGTGATCTATCGCGACGGGGCGGTCATCGGGACATTGGCGACAACCAGCTTCAGCGACACCGGCGCGTCGCTGCTTACGCAGTACTCCTACCAGGTGTCAGCGGTCAATCGCGACCAGTTCGAAGGCGTGTTGTCCAGCGCCGTCGATATCACCATTCCCGGCCCGGAGCTTGTGGAGATACCGAACAACACGACGGTCCGCTTGATCTTCACCGAGGATCTGGTCCAGGCATCAGCGGAGGATACCGGTAACTATACGTTCAGCGGCGGGGCGATCTCCAGCGCCGTGCTTACCGCGCCAGATACCGTCGAGCTTACGATTCCAACGCTTGTGCTGAATCAGGCGTACACCGTGACAGCCGCTTCGATCGCCACGGTTTCCGGGCTGCTCATGCCGGCGTCCCAGCAACTCGATTTCGAATATCGACTGGCCGAGGGGAGCATACTTCGCGAATACTGGACCGGTATCGGCGGATCGGTCATTACCGACCTGACGAACAACGGAAACTACCCCGCCAACCCGTCGCGCCGCGGATACCCCACTGTCTTCGAGGCCCCGACGAACTGGTCCGACGACTACGGAACGCGCATGAGAGGGTACTTCCATCCGACGGTTTCCGGCATGTATTCGTTCTCTATCGCCAGCAACGATTACAGCGAGCTGCATTTGTCTATTGACGCCGATCCGAGCAATGCTGCGAAGATCGCAAACGTCAACGGATCGACCGGTTGGCGAAACTGGACTGCCCAATCATCCCAGCAGTCCGATCCGGTCTACCTGTCGGCCGGGCAAGCGTATTACATCGAAGCGATCCAGAAGGAGCGGAACGGCGATGATCACCTGTCTGTGGCCTTTAAGCTCGACGCGGGAGCCTGGGCCGGTCCGATCGACGGGGCGTATCTCTCGCCGTACCGCATCACGACCGCCGACAACACGCCTCCGGCTGAGACGAGCGGAGTTGTAGCTACGCCGATCAGCAGCACGAAGATCGACATTTCCTGGGACGCCGCGACAGACGCCGAATCCGGCGTGGCGTACTACGTGATCTATCGCGACGGGCTGGAGATCGGAACATCTGCGACGTTGAGTTTCACCGACAGTTCCCGCGATCAGACCCAGAGCTACGTCTATTCGGTTTCCGCCGTCAACGGCGACAAGTTCGAAGGTCCCGCCGGTCTGGCGCCGGCGGTAACGCCGCTGGCGAGCATCAAGTTCGCATCAGCGGCCAGCAGCACCGAGCTACTGGTTACGTTCGGAAAGCCCGTCACGCAGGCGACCGCCGAGATCATCGGCAACTATACCGTCGAGGAGTTCGGCGGCATTCCGGTAAGCGTTGTCGCCGCTGTCTGGGATTCGGGCAACCCTGACCAGGTCACGCTGACCCTCGGCGAACCGCTCGGCGCCAACGTCATCTATTCGGTCTCCGTGGCGAACGTTGAAGACACTGGCGGCCAGCCGATCGAACCGGGCGCCGAGATGCAGTTCACCTATGGCGGTCTGGACGCCGACCTGCTGGCCTGGTGGACCTTCGACATCGACAGCGGGCAGACCTCGCACGATCTTACCGACAACAATCGCGACATGACGGTCTCCGGCGCGCAGTGGACCGCATCGGGACGCCGCGGCGGAGCTTACCAGTTCAACGGATCGTCCAACAATTTCCTGTTCGACGACGACGCGGAGAGCTATATCAACGGGCTGGACGCATTCACGTTCGCCGCCTGGATTAAGGCCGACCAGCTCGGCGGCGACAGGGGCGTCTATTCGTTCCGCTGGCCCAACACGAACGACGAATATGGCTTCCGACATGATGCGCAACTGCCCCAGCAGAGCAACCAGCCCAACGGGTATCGAACCGGAATTCGCGCCACCGGCGGGACACAGCACTGGGAGTCGGAGCCCAACGCCGAGACCACTGAGTGGGTGCACGTTGCCATGACCTGGGCCTCGGGCCAGAGCATTGAGGTTTACTTCAACGGGTTCCTGCAGACCCCCGGATGGGTCGGAGCTACGGTTACCGGAACGATAAGGAGCGCCGATCGACTCCTTCTGGGGCGCGGGCCGCGAGACCGCGACGGGTCCTGGATCGGCATGATGGATGATGTGCGGATCTACGGTGAGGCGCTTTCGCAGACCGAGGTCATGTCGATCGTAGACCCGCGCCCGCTTGCGGTTAACGACGCTTACGAGGCGATCATCGATCGCACGCTGACGGTAACCGGCAGCGGCGTGCTGCTCAACGATTTCGATCCGGATCCGGGTCCCGCGGCGATCACCGCCGACCTGGTGTCAGACGTCGATCACGGAACCCTGGCGCTCAGCGCCGACGGCTCGTTCGTTTACACGCCCACACCGGGCTACGAAGGGCCCGACAGCTTCACATATCGCGCCTACGACGGCGAGAAATACGGAATGCCGGCTACGGCGTTCATTTCGGTGGTCCAGGCCGTACGGATACTGTCTACGGATGTAGTCGACAGCAGTCACGTCGAGCTGCGCTTCAGCGCGGATCTGGACCAGACCACAGCCGAGGCGCCCGGCAACTATCTTCTCGACGGCGGATTGACGGTGACATCGGCTACGCTCGCCGTCGATTCGCGTACGGTGCAGCTTGTGCTGTCCGATTCGATGACCGACGGGCAAACCTATACCATGTCGATCAGCAACGTCGAGGATCTTGTCGGCGACGCGATAACACCCGATACGCAGGTGCAGCTTGTCTATTCGCCGATCGGCGACGGGTTCATCTTGTGGGAATACTGGAACGGAATCGGCGGCGGACTGAACGGACTGCTCAACAGTCCCAACTACCCCGACAACCCGACCGATTTCGACCTGATGACGAGCTTCGAAGCTCCGATCGACTGGAACAACGGCTACGGGTCCCGAATGCGCGGATACATCTTCCCGCCGGACACCGGCAACTACACGTTCTGGATCGCCAGCGACGATCAGAGCCAACTGTTTCTGTCGACTGACGAGGACCCGTCAAACGCCGTGAAGATCGCCGAGGTCACCGGCTGGACCGGTTCGCGTCAGTGGTTCAACAACGCATCGCAGAAGTCGGTTGAGATACCGCTTGTCGCCGGTCAGAAGTACTATGTCGAAGCGATTCACATAGAAGGCGGCGGCGGCGACAATCTGTCTGTGGCGTGGGAACTGCCTGATGAGACGTTCGAAGGCCCGATCCCTGGGATCAGGCTCTCGCCGTTTGTCAGCAGCAACGACATTACTCCGCCCAGCACGCCGGGCTCGCCGACAGCTACGGCGGTAAGCAGCTCGCAAATCAACCTGGCCTGGACCGCGTCGTTCGACGGCGAGACGGGAGTCGATCATTACGTGATCTATCGCGACGGGGCGGTCCTCGGCGTGACCCCGGACGAAGTGACCCTGCAGTATTCCGACACGAGCGCCGATCAGAGCCAGACATACGTTTACAGTGTCGCGGCGATAAACGGCGACGGGCTCCAGGGCGCTTCCGCTGCGGCCGATCCGATAAGCCCGCCTCCGGGACTGGCCTCGGTAGTCGCCACAAGCGACACCCAGGTCGTCGTGGCGTTCGGCGAGCCGGTCATGCAGGCCGGGGCCCAGACGATCGGGAACTACGACATATCATTCGGAGTCGGCGGATCGATCGCGATAAGCGCCGCCCAGTGGGACGCCGGTTCGCCGGAGACTGTCCTGCTGACCCTCGGCGGACCGCTGACAGAAGGCGTCAGCCACACGCTGACAGTGCAGAATATCGTTGACGCCGGCGGTTCGCCGGTCCTCGGCGGCGAAAGCATGGATTTCACGTACTCCGACGCCTGGACATTCGACGCCGGAACTGACGGATTCGCCTACGCCGACGATGCGTTCGGCACGAACAATCCCAACCAGGCTCTCGGATCTCATGAGCCCGCGGCCGGCTTCAACTCCACCGGGGCGCTGCGGGTCTATCTGGGACCGGGACCGGTCAACGGGGCGATGTCCGGAGGATGGTCCAGAAACTTTGTCGCCCCGACGGCGACTACCGCCGACGTCTCGCTGCGATATCGCTTGACGATGGGCGCTGAATACGAACCGGACGAATTCGCACAACTCGTGCTGGAGATCGACGGCGTGCGATACGGCTCGGCCACGGGCTCCAGCGTCGCCTATATGAACGGCGACGATCCGAACGACACCGGCTGGATGCAGGCTTCGTTCGAGATACCGGTTACCGCAGGGGTGCACACGATCACTATCGGAGCCTATAACAACAAGGCGACGGCCGGGGACGAAACTACCGAACTGTTCATCGACGACGTGGTTGTCGCGATAGTTGATCAGACCCCGCCGACGGCCGACATAATCGACGTTGATCCGGACCCGCGAACCGGGCCGATCGATGAAGTCCAGATTGTCTTCAGTGAAGCTGTCAGCGGATTTGAGATCGGCGATCTTAATCTCGTTCTGGACGGCGGGGCGGATCTGCTCAGCGGCGCTCAAACGCTGACCACCAGCGACGACATTACCTGGACCCTCGGCGCCCTGGCGGCGATAACCGCCGCCGACGGTGCATACCTGCTTACCTTGCCGGCCGCCGGGTCGGGGATCTTGAACTCGACTCTTATCGAACTGGCCACAGACGCCGTCGAAGCCTGGTCCGTAGACACCCAGGCGCCGACAGTCGATATCATAGACGTGAACCCCGATCCTCGAGAAGGGTCCGTCGCGTCGGTCGACATAGTCTTTGACGAGCCGGTCTTCGATCTGGATGTAGCCGATCTGGTCCTGACCCGCGACGGCGGAGCGAATCTCCTGACCGGAGCCGAGTCGCTTACGACGACAGACAACATAACCTGGACGCTGAGCGGTCTTTCCGGCCTGACCGGACAAGGCGGCTCCGGCGGCGGATTTGTCGCGTTCAACGATCAGGCCCAAGGCGGCGCGACTCACGCAAATACAACGGTATACGACGCACAGGCGACGGCCTCGGGCGAACTGAAGGACATAACCAGCGGGCTTCCGACAGGCGTAACACTGACGGTTTCGCAAAGCGGAGTGAACTTCTCACCGACGACAGGCGTACCGGCCGCGGGAACCGACGCATACGGGCTCTTCAACGGTTACGTCGATTTCAGCAGCGCCGACGGAGCCAGCCTGGAGATCGAGGCCGCCGCCAACGATCACTACACGCATACCTTCTCCGGCCTGGACGACGGAGCGGCGACAACGTACAACTTCCACGGTACGACGATTCGCGGCGAAGCGGGGTACACTGATCGCTGGACTGTCGTTACGCTTGTAGGGGCCGCCAGTTTTGTCGCCGATCACAGCAGCGGCATAGGCGTAGTGACGTCCGGTCTCGCCGCTAACCAGGTCGCCATCTGGACCGGACACAACAGCGCCGCAAACCAGGGATTCCTCGCCGGCTGGACCGATATCGATCCCGGCGCCGATGGAGCGTTTACGGTAGTTTCAACGCAGTACCTCGGCGATACGCCGGGTGTTGGAACCGGCAGCGCCGCCGGCGGGTCCAAGGGCTACGGAATCGCAGGGATCAGGCTCGAGGAAGTCTCACCCGGCGGGCTCGAGGGCGTCTATGAACTCCAGCTTGCCGCAGGCGGCTCTGGCGTTCAAGACGCGGCCGGAAATGCGCTCACAGCAGGCGCATCGGATACCTGGGTGATCGACACCAGCGGTCCGATCGCCGACATAACCGATGTGAGCCCCGATCCGCATAATGGCGCGGTCGATGAAATTGAAATTGTCTTCAACGAAGAAGTCAGCGGTTTTGACGTTGGCGATTTGACCCTGACCCGCGACGGCGGAGCGAATCTGCTCAGCGGTGCTCAAACGCTGACAACGAGCGACGACATTACCTGGACCCTCGGGAATCTCAGTTCGCTTACCGGCGAGCCCGGCGAATATACGCTCACGCTTGCCGCCAGCGGTTCGGAGATCAAAGACACACTGGATCACGAGATCGGCGATGACGCTGTCGAGCAGTGGACCGTGTCGCTTGAACCGGCGTCGATAGTCGCACGTCACGTGTTCTACAACAATTCCGCCGGCGACAATAACGACCCGGCGGCTAATGTCGATGACGATTCTGCGATCGACGCCGGCAAGTACGCACTCCTGCCCGGTCACGCGGCCATGCTGGCCAACTACACAAACTACAACGCCGGTCTCAATGGGATCATGATTGACATCGAGAATCTCGCTGTCGATCCCGTCGTCGGCGATTTTGTATTCATGATCGGAAACGATTTCGACAGGTCTACCTGGATTGCGGCCCCGGCTCCGACGAGCATCACGGTGCGCCCCGGCGCGGGGGTAGACGGATCCGATCGAGTTACGATTATCTGGGCAGACGGTGCGATCTTAAACAAGTGGCTGGAGGTTACCGTCCGGTCCGGCGCGGGGATTGGCCTGGAGGCCGACGATCTGTTCTACTTCGGCAATCTCGCAGGCGAGGCCGATGGCGATCGAATCGTAGACGCCGACGACAGCGAAGCGTTCTTCGACGAATTCGGTATGCAGGGCCCCGGTCTGGCGTCTGATTTCAACAAGGATCTGCAGGTTGCTCTGGACGACTTTGTGATCATGCAGGACTCTTATGGAAACGCACTGGCCGATCCGCCGGTCCTGGCCGGTGATGCGGACTTGAGCGGCACAGTCGATGACGGCGATTATGATATCCTCGTAAGCCAGTTCGGCATGACAGGCGACGGGCTGCTGGGAGACGTAGACGGCGACGGAGAAGTCTCCCTGGCCGACTTTGTGATCATACGAACGCACTTCGGCGACACGCTGCCGTCGGCTCCCGCCCCAGTTCCGGCCGCGGCGGGGATCGAATCGTCGATCGCCCCGACAAACGCCGCCGCGCCGGTCGCCGACAGCGGCGTTGGACCCGTTTCAGCGCCGGCTATAGAGATGCCCGCTGCTCCGGCGCCTGCCCAGAGCCTCGTCTCCGAGGCCCAACCGGTATCGTTCGGCTTGTCGGAAACCACGGCGTTGTACAGCGCCCAAATCGGCGCCGACGAACCTAGCGACGATCAGGACGATCTGCTGGCTGATCTGCTGGCCGAATCCCAGTTGGCCCTGGCTCTGTAGAGCAGACGAACCGACTGCAAAAAAACCTTTTTTCGATGCGTTATTAGCGCCTGTAATCTCGTTTGGACTCACATACGTAAAAGCAACATCCCCTTTTCCTATGGAGACTTGCGATGCCGATAATCAGACTAAGATGCGTGCTCATCGTGTTTGCCGCTGGGCTTGCGGCGCTCTGCTGTTTTGGCGGAGGTCTTGTCGCCGCGGCGAAGCCCAAAGCCCCCGCGGCGGCGGATTCAAAATCAAAAACCCCTTCATGGGCCAAGGTCTCCAAAGCCCAGATCGCCGAGGCCAAAAAGCTTGGCGTTCCCGTCGCGTTTGAAAACGCTGTCGGCATGAAGTTCGTGCTTGTCCCCTCTGGTGAGTTCCTGATGGGAAGCCCCGACAGCGAGGTCGGCAGGTACGACGTCGAGGGTCCCCAACACAAAGTTACGATCGCAACGGCGTTTTACGTTGCGATCCACCAGACAACCCAGGGTCAGTGGAAAGCCGTGATGGGAACCAAGCCGTGGACCGGCAAGAGCGGGGCGAAAGACGATCCGGCCAACGTGGTCAACTGGGTTAATTGGAACGACGCTACGAGCTTCTGCGCGGCCCTTGCCAAGAAATACAAACGGGGCTACAGCCTGCTTACCGAGGCCCAGTGGGAATACTCCTGCCGGGCCGGCAGCACCACTCGCTATCACTACGGCGACGATCTAAAGCTCGAGAAGCTCGGCGATTACGGGTGGTGGGGCAAGGTCGGCTGGTGGGACCGCAAGGACAAATTCCTGCGTCCGCCGGGTCTGAAGAAGCCCAACGCCTGGGGCCTGTACGACGTGATCGGCGGCGTGTGGGAGATGTGCATGGATATAATGCACAAGAATTACGAAGGCGCCCCAACAGACGGCAGCGCGTGGATGACTGGAGCGCCGAAAGACGGCGAACCGGGTCACCCGTTGCGAGGCGGAGGGTCTCACAGCGATCACAGGCGAGTGCGCAGCGCCAGCCGTCACAGCTACCGCCAGTCGCACAAGAGCCATTACGTAGGATTCCGCGTCTGCTGTGCGATTAAGGCCAAAGCCAAATAGCCGCAGATCCTCAGGCGATTGAACATGGACTGTTGGGATGTCCGATATGGTAAGATAACGGATATCCGCTCCCCTCAAGGAGATATGCAATGAAGAACGGATTGTTGAAATCGGTGATTCTCGCCGTGGCGTTTGTTGCAGCCGCCGTTGCGCCCCTGGCTCCGATAGCCGAGGCCGGCACCATCATCATCCCGGCCTGGGCGTTTGATCGCGGAAACGGCAGGATCGACGCGGACCCCGGCGGACCGGCCGACGCCGGACCGGTTGTAACCGGCTCAGATCGCAAACCCTGGGGCTGGACGCTGGAATACGACGTCGATTTCCCGGTAGACGGGAAGTACTACCTCTACGTCAAATACGCATCGACCGAGGCCCGCCCGGTCGAAGTCTTCTTCGACACGCGCGACACCGGCAACAAGTTCTGCAACGGGATCACGTTGAGCAAGGGTTCGCCCGGTGCTCCGGGACCGGCGAC
>CAYMSH010000205.1:0-11212 GCA_964392945.1 uncultured Planctomycetaceae bacterium
CGAACAGGACCTGCAGGTCCTCGATTCCAGCCAGGAGCTCGGTGACTGGGGTCACAACTGCTTTTACCGACTTGAGTTCCGCAATGACAGGCGCAGCGGCTTCCTGGTTGTCCCAGAAACTTGGGGCGGCCATCAGCTTTTCGAGCTCGCCCATGCGGGCTTGCTGGCCAGGTACGTCAAAGAGAGTCCCGGATTGCAATTATCCGGGCGCTGAGGTCGTCGATTCGTTCTTTTAGTCCGTCAAGTTCGGCCATATTTAGCTCCAGGGCGGATCATACCAGTTTGCGCTCCGCCGAACAACGATCTTACCGCAGGACAAATGCATTCTTGTGATCCCCGTGTTTCATCCTGGCGGTTTTGTGGGCTCTGGTGTTTCGACACAGAGACTCAGAGGCTCAGAGAACGACAACGGCAACTGCACGACCTCTCTCTCGGTTCTGTTGCCGTTGTCGTCAGCAATAAAAGCCTTCGCCGTTCTCTGGGCCTCTGAGTCTCTGTGTAGAATTGAATTGCCAGCGACTTGTTCGAGCGGGGATATTCTGATACCGTCAAGGTTCAGCAGACCCATGGAAAGGAGAACTGCACTGTGAAAACTATCGCTTTCGGCAATACGGGCATAGAGGTAAGCGCGATCTGTCTTGGCGCTATGGAGTTCGGCACACGCATCTCGAAGGATGATTCCTACCAGGTGCTTGACGCTTACCATGAAAACGGCGGCAGATTCCTGGACACCGCCAATATCTACGCTCACTGGCTGCCCGGCGGCTCCGGAGGCGACAGCGAGAGATTCATCGGCCAGTGGATGCGCGATCGCGGGAATCGTAGCGAGATGGTCATCGCCACGAAACTCGGTTTCGACATGCCCGGAGAAAAAGGGACCCTGAGCGCCGAAGAGATCAAATCGCAGTGCGCCGACAGCCTGGAGCGAATGGGGCTCGAAACCATCGATCTGTACTACGCCCATCGCGATGACGAGGAAACGCCGCTTGAAGAAACGCTCAAGGCGTTTGACGATCTGGTTAAGGAAGGCAAGGTCCGGTTCCTCGGGGCGTCGAACTTCATGGCCTGGCGACTGGAGCGGGCTCGCACCATGTCACGAGCCAACGGATGGGCCGAATACTGCTGCCTGCAGCAAAGGCATTCGTATCTGCGCCTGCAGGCGGGAACGACTTTCCTGCCCCAACGTACGATTAACGGCGATATGAAGGCCTACGCCAAAGCCGAGAACTTCCCGATGTTGGCCTACACGCCGCTACTGGGCGGGTGCTACGTACGCGACGATCGCCAGCTGCCGGCCCAGTATCACGGAGTGGATTCCGAAAATCGCGTCAAGGCCGCACGCAAACTGGCCGGCGAGATCGGGGCTACGACTAACCAAGTGGTCCTGGCTTGGATGATGCAGGGCGATCCGCCGATCATCCCGCTGATCGCCACTGGCAGTATTGATCATCTGAGGGAGAACCTGGCGGTTGAGAATATTCAACTGACAGTCGAACAGATCGCCGAACTGGACGCGGCCGGGATTTGTGACCAGCGGAACATGGTCCTGATCAGTTAACACCCCACGGGCCGATGGAGAGACGTATGAGTGACATGAACGCAAATCGTTTGAGCAGACGCAATTTTATCCGGGCCGCGGGCATCGTAGCGGTAGGCGCCTCTTTGGAGGGAACCCTTCGTGCCGCCAAAACCAGCGCCAAGAATGCTAAAGGGCCAAACGTGGTGTTCGTGTTGACCGACCAGTGGCGCAAGCAGGCCACAGGATACGCCGGCGATCCCAACGCAATCACTCCGCACCTGGACAAACTGGCCAAGCAGAGCGTGAACTTCAGCAACGCCGTTTCGGGATGCCCGGTCTGCTGCCCGTACCGGGCCAGCTTGCTGACCGGTCAGCATCCTCTGACGCACGGCGTGTTCCTTAACGATCTGTGTCTCCAGCCCAAAGGCGTGACGCTGGCCGAGGCCTACGCAGGCGCCGGTTACGACACGGCGTATATTGGCAAGTGGCACCTCGACGGACACGGGCGAGCCTCGTACATACCGCCTGAGAGGCGGCATGGCTTTGACTACTGGAAGGCCCTGGAGTGTACGCATAACTACAACCGTTCGTTCTACTACGCGGCCGACAGCAAGACCCGGCTGACCTGGTCCGGATACGACGCCAGGGCCCAGACCGACGATGCCCGCGACTATATTCGAAAGCACGCCGCCGGCGACAAGCCGTTCTTCATTGTGCTGTCACTGGGCCCGCCGCACAATCCCTACCAGACCGCTCCGCAGAAGTATCGACAAATGTACGACGCCAAGAAGATCAAGCTCCGGGGAAACGTTCCCGACAAATCGAAGCGCGGAGCGCAGAGAGATCTGGCCGGGTACTACGCGCACATCTCGGCGCTGGACGCATGCGTTGGTGACCTGCTGGCTACCGTCAAGCAGACCGGTATCGCCGACAACACGATATTCGTATTCACGTCGGACCATGGCGACATGCTCGGCTCGCAAGGCATGAGCAGGAAGCAGAAGCCCTGGGACGAATCGATCATGGTCCCGCTTCTGGTTCGCTGCCCCGATTCGATCGGAGCCAAACCGCGGACCATCGACATGCCGATCAACACTCCGGACCTCATGCCGACGCTGCTGGGGCTCAGCGGGATCAAGGTCCCAAAGACCGTCCAGGGCGCTGACTACTCGAATGTGATTGCCGGGAAAGCCGAACCGCCGAAAGACGCTGCTCTGATTTCGTGTCCCTCGCCATGCGGCGAATGGCACAGGGGCAAGGGGCGCGAGTACCGCGGCGTTCGAACGCGGCGGTACACCTACGTGCGCGACTTGAAGGGGCCCTGGCTGCTCTACGACAACCAGACCGATCCGTACCAGAAGGACAACCTCGTCGGCAAGCCCGAGTCCGCCGATCTGCAAAGGCGGCTAGACGCGACGCTGATGGCGAAACTCAAGAGCACTGGCGACGAGTTCCTCGCCGGCCAGAAATACATAGCCAAATGGGGCTACAAAGTCAACGCACGCGGGACCGTGCCTTATCGGGACTAATGCCTTGCAAGGTCAGTAGTTGTGTCGCCGAGTGTGCTCCTGGTCGGTCTCGATGAAATGAGCGCAAAAAAATGGCGACGCCTAGGCGGAGGGAGACCTAAACGTCGCCCAAAGCCGCATCCCTAAAATGCAGGTGGAGGGAGACCTACATGTAATGGGGTGCAGCGGACAACCAATATCATGTCGATCTGTTTGGGTCTGGTTTCCTGAACCCTGACAGACTATGACCCGAAATTACCCAAACGTCATTATAATTCGGCGGTTGCAGCCTGCAAGCGTTAACCGATTTTTATGATATTTTTTTGATTGTTCTCTGGCACTATCAATATTCGTATCGAATATTGAACTACTGATCATAACTACAGTCTTACTACCGTATTCTGCGCGTGGCGTTTGGGGCTCCTGCCGGACTCATTCCGACAGGAGCCCCAATCCATGCCATTAAGCCGGAGCCCGTCCCTGGGCGCCGCACCATTACCGTGAAAGCGGGCGAACGCACGCCTTCATCGGGGATGCTCAACTGTAACCCTCCGTGGCTTACAGCTAAGGCGTTCTCTAACCGCGACCCTCCGATCACAGTTAAAGCATGCTCAATCGTCGCCCTCCGTAAGCCGACGATCGAAACGCTTTGACCCGCCGCCCTCCGTCATTTGGCGATCGAAGCGTCTTCAACTGCGGCCCTCCAAAGGTCAGCAGTTGAAACATCGTTGACTGCGGATCGTCTACGCCCCGCAGCCTGAACACTATTTGGTTGTAATTCGACTTTGCTCCTGCAGTTGATCGCAGTTAGCTGCAACCAAGCGACGATCCGCAGTTAAAGCACTTGTAACAGTTGCCGTTCCGGACCGTCAGCGACCCGCACACGTCGCAGGCCGGAGCATCTTCCTGGAAGTGCTCAAACTGACGATCCACTCTTTCGGCGCCCGTCGCCGCCGCACGCTGCGGGGCAGTCGCCATACGCAGGGAGCTTTGAACGACAGTGGTTGTCGACGCATCGGTCAGCCCCGACGAGCCTGTCGTCGGTACGTAGCCGTCTACGTCAATAAGTGCGCCGGCGGGCCTTTGGACTTCCTTGTCCACGGCCTTGCCGACGCGGCCAGGTTCCGAGGGTGCGTCATCCGTGACAGCCTCGGGCGCTATTGCGTTGGTTGGTGTTGAGCCCGCGGCGTCCTTGTCGCCTTTTTTGGGCGCGGCGCGTTTGGGCAGGTGTTTGGCTCGATACTCTTCGCCGAGGAACTGCAGTCCCAGCCAGCGGAAGATGTAGTCGACAATGCTCTTGGCCATCGGTATGTCGCGATTGTCGGTCATGCCGTGCGGATCGAATCTCTGGTGCGAGAACTTCTTGACCAGCGATTCCAGCGGCACGCCGTACTGCAGGCATAGGCTCAGGGCCGTGGCGAATGTATCCATCATTCCGCCTACCGTCGAGCCTTCCTTCGACATGCTGATGAACAGCTCGCCGGGCGTTCCGTCTTCGTACAGCCCGACGCTTAGGTATCCTTCGTGTCTGGCGACAGAGAACTTGTGCGTGATCGACGGCCTGGTCGCCGGCAGGCGGCGACGATGCGGTTTGCGAGTCGCCGCTTCGAGCTCTTCCTGGCTGATCCCGCTGACTTCGACGACAGCGGCGGCCGACTGGCTGGATGATGTGTCCTTCGAAACGTTCAGCGGCTGGATGCGTTTGGATCCGTCGCGGTAGATCGCCACGGCCTTGAGGCCGAGTTTCCACGCGTCGACGTACACGCCGCGGATGTCTTCGACTGTCGCATCGTTCGGGATGTTCACTGTCTTGGAGATCGCCCCGGAGATAAACGACTGGGCCGCTCCCATCATGCGGATGTGGCCCATGTAGTGGATGCATCTTGTTCCATTGGCCGGCTTGAACGCACAGTCGAAAACCGGCAGGTGCTCATCCTTGAGCCCCGGAGCTCCTTCGATCGTATCCTGCTGGTTTATGTGGGTCAGGATTCCCTCGCTCGTGTCGCTGTCGTAGCCGAGCTTCTGCAGGGCCAGCGAAACGGTCTGGTTGATGATCTTGAACATTCCGCCGCCGGCCAGTTGCTTGTACTTGACCAGTGCGATGTCCGGCTCGATTCCCGTGGTGTCGCAGTCCATCATGAAGCCGATCGTTCCCGTCGGCGCCAGGACCGAGACCTGGGCGTTTCGGTATCCGTGCTTCTTGCCGCCGTCCAGCGCCCGGACCCACGCGTCGCGTGCGGCGTCCAGCAGGGGGGCGGGGCACAGATCGCTGTCGATCTCTTCGACAGCCGACTTGTGCATTTCGATGACGTTGAGCATCGAGTTGCGATTGTTGTCGAATTTGGCGAATGGTCCGAGGCATTCGGACAGTTCGGCGCTGGCGGCGTACGCCGAGCCGGTGAGTATCGCAGTAAGCGCACCGGCCGTGGCTCGGCCTTCGTCGCTGTCGTACGGCAGGCCAAGCGACATCAGCAGGGCGCCGAGGTTCGCATAACCCAGTCCCAGCGGACGGTAATTGTGGCTGTTGGTGCAGATCCTGTCGCCGGGGTAGCTGGCGTTGTCGACGAGAATCTCCTGTGCGATGATGAACACTCTTGCCGCCGCCGACATCCTGTCGGTATCCATCGAGCCGTCTTCGCGGCGGAACTTCATCAGGTTCAGGCTGGCCAGGTTGCACGCCGAATCGTTGAGGAACATGTATTCGCTGCACGGATTCGATGCGCAGATCTCCCCGTCGTCGGCGCACGTGTGCCACTTGTTGATCGTGGTGTGATACTGAACGCCGGGATCGCCGCATACGTGGGTTCCCTCGGCGATGAATCCCAACAGATCGGCCGCTGGATACTCCACTGACTTTTCGCCAGTGGTCACCTTGCGGGTCTGCCAACTCTTGTTGTTGATCGCGGCGTCCATGAACTCGTCGGTCACCCTGATCGACAGGTTCGCGTTCTGGTACATCACCGATGCGTACGCTTCGCCGTTGAACGAGCCGTCGTACCCCTGTTCGATAAGGGCCCAGGCTTTTCGCTCTTCGACCATCTTGCAGGTGATGAACTCCATGATATCCGGATGATCGCATCGCAGCGACTGCATCTTGGCCGCACGCCGCGTCTTGCCGCCGGATCGCACGACTGCTGCGATCTGGTCGAATATCCGCATGAAGCTCAGTGGGCCCGAGGGGGTGCCGCCGCCCGAGAGGCTCTCGCGGCTGGACCTGAGCGTCGACAGATCGGTTCCCGTGCCGGAACCGTACTTAAAGAGCATCGCTTCGTCCTGGGCAAGACGCATGATGTCTTCCATGGTGTCGTCGACTGACTGGATGAAGCACGCCGAGGCCTGCGGATACTCGTAGCTCCGCATGGTGCGTTCGGGTTTGCCGGTCTTGGCGTTCCAGTGGCAGTTGCCTTCCGAACCGTCTACGCCGTATTCGTGGAACAGGCCCACGTTGAACCAGACCGGCGAGTTGAACGCGCCGTACTGGTTGACGCACAGGTACGTCAGTTCGTTGTAGAAGACTTCCGCCTCGTCGTCGTTGGCGAATACGCCGTCGGACTTGCCCATTTTGGTGATGGTTCGCGTGACTCGATTGACCAGACTGCGGATCGATCGCTCCCGCTCTGGCGAACCGTGCTCACCGTAGAAATATTTGCTGACGACGACGTTTGTCGCCAGCGGGCTCCAATCGGTCGGTTTTTCAATATCGGTCTGCTCGAATATCGTGGCCCCTTTGTCATCTGTTATATGCGCCGAGGATTCTTCCCATACGACATCGTCAAAGGGATTTACTCCGGGAGTGGAGAATACCTGTGGGATTTTCAGACCCTTGCCCTGCTGGGCGGTCTGCTTGACTGCCTGTGGGCTTTTAGCTTTTGCTTTCGCTTTTGAGCCGTTCGAAGAGCCAGTTGAGTCCTGCTGCGTCATCGTCACTCTCCCGTCAAAACAGTTGAACCGTTTGCGATTATGAGGATATCTATATACGAACTAATAAACTTGTTTGCGTGATGAACTTGACTTCAAATCGGAAAGCCCAACCAGCTTCTTTCCGTGTTCATCCTTTCTTCAAACCGACGATTCGCCAAATGTTTTAGAACTCTTCGTCAGCGACCCTGTTTGACCTGGTGAGGTCAACGAGAGACAATCTTACCTACTACATCTGGTATGCGACAAGATAAAAACAACCCAAATGTTGTTGTTATTTGTAACTCGTTATCTGAATTAAGCTTCCGGGGCTGATTTTTTTTTGCCAACAGGGCAAAACACCCAGACATAATCCTAACACGCCGATTCGCTGAAGTCAAGGCCACAATATGCTGGGGTGTTATGGTCATTTGTGTACAAGCTGTAGGCGGCTGGTGAGAACGGTGTTGACTATATGTTGGTATCCTGTTGTTTGCAAGGCTCAGCGGTGATTTTCCGGTGTTTCCCAAGGCGTTTTATGCCTGCAGTTGCTGAGGTGAACTGCAAAAGTGGCGATTTGCCCAAGAGTTACAAGAGTATTACGCCGATAAGGTAGACGTACAATGTTTTCAGTACTGAGGGTCTCTGGTCAGACTTGGAGCGTGAGCAATGAATTCTGATTCGAAGAAACCGATCGCCGGGCGAGTGGCCGAGCATAATTCCTGGCCCGCCGAGAGAGGCTATTCGCTGGAACCGGACACTACGGGCAGCGGAGAACTGTGGAACCCTCGCCGTCGGCGGATCGCCCCGATCCCTCTCGGCGACATTCTCTGGCCTGGCGTGATCAAGGTTCCGCTCGTCGGGGCCGACAGCAGTCAGGTAGTCGGCGAACTGGTCGATCTGTTGGTTCAGGCCGGAGCGATCTACGACGGTGCTGCGGTCTTCGACGCGATCATAAGCAGGGAGCGGGTCAGGAGCACCGGCGTAGGAGGCGGCCTGGCGATCCCTCACGCGAGGACCCCGCAAGTAGACAAGCTCACAATGGCGCTCGGTGCGTGTCCCGAGCCGATCGATTTCGACGGCATAGATGGCGCCGGCGTTCGGATCGTGGTAATGCTGCTCAGCCCGCCGGAGATGCCGGCTCAGTGCATCGGCGTGATGAATCGCATTATCGCCACGATGGGCCAACTCGCACTGCAGGACAAACTTCTCGCCGCCGACTCGCCCCAGGCGCTATACGAAACTATCGTTCGCTACGAATCGCCCGCGAGGTAGAAGAGGGCGAATGTCCAATGTCCAGGTGAAGGTCAACGGCTAACGGCATATCGCCTGGCCGTTGTCGTAGCCGTTAACTTGGGAGTTGGAAATCCCCTGTTGGACATTGGACATTGATCCCCGTCTACCGGCTCCACGGCTTGGCACCGGAATTGATCTGTCGATAAAGAGCGTTGGCTTCCTGGGTGCTTAATTGTTTGAAACTACGGGCTATCCGCAGGTTCTCCTGGAGTTGCTTCAGCGACGACATACCCAGCAGGACCGTAGAGGCCGGATTACTCAACGCGAACCGCAGCAGCATCTCGGCGCTGGCCTGGCCCTTTCGCTTGCCGACGAGCCGACCGGGCCGCCCGCCGAAGGCCTTCATCGCGATAATGCCGCACTTCTTCTTCCGAGCGGCCGGGATCTGCTGGGTCAACGCCGGCCAGGAAAACTTCGCGGGGTTCACGTAGCACATGAACGTGTCCCAATCGTACATCTCCAACGCCTGGGCGACCTGCGGGTCGTTTGAGTGTCCGGTAACGCCGATGAACCGCACGACTTTCTGGTCCCGCAGCTTCCGCAGCGCCGTCAACACGCCGGTTTTCTTGCCGAACTGCCTCACGTCGTCCTTTGTGCTGACGTGATGGACCTGGATCAGGTCGAGTCGATCGACTCCCAGCCGTTTCATGCTGATCTCAACCTGCCGCATCGCCGTGTCGTACATCCGCCCGCCGGTCTTTGTCGCCACGAACAGGCCTTTTCGCCTCGCTGTGCCTGTCAGCAGCCCGAGATTCCTGTCACATCGCCCGTTCTTGCCATACATGTACGCGGTGTCGAAGAAATTGATCCCGCCGTCGACGGCGCGAGTAAGGAATTTCAGGACCGCCTCCTTGTCAGTTGAATCCGACAGAATTCCATCGCCGCCGAGTCCCAGGATACTTACCTTGGCGCCGGTCTTGCCCAGCAGTCGTTGAGGTAGCTTCCCCGGAGCGGTTTTCGGTGCGGCGCCGCCGCTGGCGAGTATTTCCTCGGCGATCCCTCCGGCCAGTGTCCCTGCGGCCACGGTTGATGCAGTCTTAAGAAAACCCCGACGGGTAGTAGAATCATCCATAACGTTACCCTTCATCCATGAATCAATCGCATCCCAGCGCCTTGATGTGAGCTTATTATATCAACCGGCGATTTCTGCAATCAGACAAATCACGCGACGCTCGCCTCGTTGCGGTCAGTCGTATGTTGGGGCGAGGGATTATAAGGTAAGGCGTTTGCGGAATTCAGCCAAAGTGTCAGGGAGTAAAACCAGCCAGGTCCGGGTTCATTGTCCGGCGATTGGCGTTACTGTTTGGCCCGCACCGATTCCCACCAGTCAACGACTTTCTTTGTCAGTTCCCTGGCGATCTTGGGCTGTGACTCCGCGGCGTTCTTGATTTCGCCCGGGTCGGTCTGCAGGTTGTACAGTTGCTGCTTCGAACCGTCGTAGTCGCACAGTAGTTTCCAGTCGCCTTGTCGAACCGCCAGGTCCGGCAGGTCCTTCAAGCCGTAGAAGTTCTTTCGGTCGGGAGGGCGGCTGAAGAATAGCGGCGCTTTGCGAGAGGCTTTTGATTCGCCCAGCAGTGTCGCCAGCATGTCTTCGCCGTCGTATTTCGCGCCTTCCTGCGCTTTGGCGCCAGTCAGGTTCAGCAGCGAGGGGGTCAAGTCGATCGCCGAGAATACTGACTTCTTGTTCCGCATTCCGCTGGCCGACCTGGCGACAAGGCCCGGTCCCCAGGCGATCAGCGATGAGCGAATCCCGCCTTCGAACAGGTGTGTCTTGTAGCCCTTGAAATGAGCGGCCCGCCCGGCGCCGAGTTCCGGTCCGTTGTCTGAGCAGATCAGGATCAGCGTGTTCTTGCGGAGTTCGGCGTCCTTGTTGACGTAGTCGAACAGCCGCCCGAACTGCTGGTCCATCGCCTCCAGGACCGCCAGGTACAAGCCTCGCTTGCCGTTCTTTTTTGCGTCGTTGTACTGCTCAAACGGCGGCCAGAACGGCGAGTGCACGTCGTCGGGCCAGAGGTTCACGTAAAACGGTTTGCCCGCCTCGCGAGCCTTTTTCATGAACGGAAGCGCTGCGTCCACGAACCCGCTGGTGATCTTCGAACGCTGCATCCAGGTTACCGGTCCGCCGAGGATTGTGGCCCGGCCCCAGATCTTGCCGACTTTCCCGTCGCCGTCTTTCGTAAGCGGCAGGAGCTTGGGTCCCAGCCCTTCGAAGTTCGTAAGCGATTCGTCGAACCCGTATTCGGTTATCTGCGGGGCGTCTTTGACGTCGCGCTGGCCGCCCATGTGCCACTTGCCGAAATGGCCCGTGGCGTATCCGGCGTTTTTCAGGCTGCGGGCCAGCATCGGAGCTTTCGGGTCGAGCCAGTTGGCGATCCCGCGCTGCTTGTTGTGTTTGCGGTTCGACAGGTACGAAGTGATGTTCCAACGCTGGGGATAAGTGCCGGTCGATATCGCGATGCGCGACGGCGAGCAGATCGGCGAGTTTACGTAGAACTGCTCGAACGCCACGCCTTCGGCGGCCATCTTGTCGATGTTCGGCGTCTTGGCGTCCTTGTTGCCGAAGCAGGAGAAGTCAGCCCAACCCATGTCGTCGATGAACACGAGAATGATGTTCGGTTTCTTTGCGGCTTTGGCCGGTGCGGCAAGCAGCGATCCGGCGCCCAGCGAGCAGACCGCCGCGCCCGCACATTTGAGAAAACTTCTTCTATCCATCATGTTTCAGTGTTTCCTTCCCGCTGTTGGGATCGGGTCTTGAGTTTCTTAACAGGGTTCGCAAATGCGCACGGAACGTCGGCAACGCATTTGCCGCACACGTCGGCGGCTCCGATCGGCCTGTGGGCCTCTTCATTGGCCAGGCACATCTCGTAGCATTTTCGGCGATCGAACCGGTCTGCGAACACCGCATCGCCGACGCATCGCTTAACGCATCGCCCGCACGATCTATTGTGTAGATAGAGACATGCTTCGCCGTTACACGCCGGATCGCCCGGTA
>CAYMSH010000206.1:0-11164 GCA_964392945.1 uncultured Planctomycetaceae bacterium
CCATGAGTATGTGGAACGAGAAGAATCCCGCCGAGATGAACAGGTAGTGCATCGGGTGCAGCGGAAGCTTCTTCAAGACAACTACGGTAAAGAGCACCGTGAAAAAGAACGCCAGCGAGACCGGTGCGAAGAAACTCATTCTCGCGGCGATCGGTCCGGCGTTGGTTCGCGAGGGCATTTCAATTCCCATTGTCTGGTCCGAGGGCATCGAGTGATAATGCCTGATCGCTTCGGCTCCGCTGTTGGTCTTCGCGGCCGGGGTTGTCGGGCTGACTGAGCCGGCGGGGTAGTCGATGTTCGCGAAATTAGTTTTCGCCGTAAGCGTGAAGTTCTTCAGCAGGCCCGGTCCGCTGGCGGTGTGCCACTGTGACGAATAGACCCAGCGGTCCCTGGCTTGTGTGGCGTACTGGACAACGACAGTCTGCTCGCTGCCGGGAGCTATCGGGACCTGCAGCGTGTTGGAAACGCCGTGCGTTGTCGAGTAGGTCGGCTCGACAGTTTCATCGCCGACGGTGAACTGGAGATTCTCCAGCGAGTGTACGTTGTCTGGTATCTTGAAAAGGAACGTCGCGGCGTCCTGGGTTTCGGCGATCTGGTATGTTCCCGTGAACCGGAGCGTGTACGTGCTGAACCAGAGCAGGCCCTTGTAGCGATTGTCGTGTTCGAAACTGACCTCGATATCGCTGCGAGTCGGGGTGTCGTACCGGCCGGCGTTCATTTCGGCCAGCCCGCCGGTCAGTACGCACGGCGTGGACTGCACGACGCCTGATGGCCCCCACATGGTGTCGACCTCGCTGCTGAGGGTGCGTTCCAACTCGCGGGTTCGGTAGTCCAGCGTAGTGCCCAGTACGCACCATGCGACGCTCGCTACGGCAAAGATAACTGTAATTGCTATAAAGCGTTGTGCGTTCATTGATAATCCCTTTCGGTTCGTGGATTTCCGTAATGTCGGTATCGGGTTGGGTTTCAGATTGCCGCCGAGCCATATGTTGGAGCCCAGCAGATACAGGTTTACAAGAGCCGCCAGCGGGACGATCGCCAGCGGCGCCAGGCCCTGGCGGATCGTCACCAATACGTACAGGAGGCGGATAAGCCCTAGCACGCAAACGGCCAGGAACACTATGCTGTTGGAGCGGAGTTTTTCCGGAGACCAGAGCGCCAGCGTGACGATCCCCCCGGCGACGAACCAGATCATAAGCATTAACAGTCCGTTCCATGGGAGGCTGAGCGTTTCGTTTGCAATGACCAGCATGAAGCCCGGTTCAATCACCAGGCCTAACGCGCAAACCACCTGCGCGCCGCCTTTGAACTCCAGCCCGCGATAGCGGCTCCGGGTCACGAATGCAAACGTAGCCAGTTCAATGAACGGGTACGAAACCAGCAGCAAGCCTGTAAGCACGGCTATCAATATCATTGTTGCGTTCTCTCGTAGCTCTGTTCAGCGGCTTGGACTGATCATCAGGTTTTTGTGCGGTTGTAGGTTTGTCGCGGTCCGTCGGCCGGCAGTCCTGCCGGAGCCGGCCAGTACTGATTCAAGCAGCGGCGTGGCCTGGCGCAGCATTCCTGACTTTATCACCAGGTTCCAGAGCGGCTCGAGTTTCTTCCAGGCTCCGGCGTACGCCAGGTGTCGCAGGCGTCGGCGAAGGGTCCGCTTGGTCCGGACCGAACGGAGAATGCTGCTCCAGCGATAGAACTTTTCGTATGCGCCTCGGTAACCGGCTTCCAACTGTTCTGCAGTCATGCCCACCGGTCGGAACACCGCGTGGCGAGTGTCGTACAAGTCCCAGTTGTTCGTTGTGATTCGACCCTGGGCGGTGAGTTTTGCAAACAACCGCGTGTCGGGGTAGGGGGTCAGTATGTGGAACGTCGAGGTCTCGATCCCTTGCTCGATCGCCCAGTCTACGGTGCGCTCAAATACGTCGGGGCTGTCGCGATCCATGCCGAAGACGAAGCTGGCGTTGATCATCACGCCGAGGTCCCTCAGTCGCCGTACGGCCGCTGCGTAATTCACTTTCAAATTGTGGAGCTTGCCGGCGTCTTTCAGGCTCGCTGCGTTGAGGGTTTCGAACCCTATAAAGAGGCTGCGGAGCCCTGATTCGGCGGCTTCTTCTATGAGATCGCCGCCCAGGACCGACTGGACTGTTCCGGCTCCCTGCCACAGTCGGCCCATGCCGCGCATGCCGTCGAAAAGCTCTCCGGCGAACTTACGATCGGCCAGCAGGTGATCGTCCAGGAAGTATACGTGCCTGCCGGGGAGGCGGTCGATCTCGGCAAGAGCGCTGTCTACGCCGGCGGTGTAGAAGCTCTTCCCGCCGCGGTAGAACGAGTCCTTGTAGCAGAATTCGCAATGGTGCGGGCATCCCCGCGAGACCACGATTGTGTTAGGCGTGAGGTATCTCGTTCGTTTGATAAGATCGCGTCTGGGTCGCGGCGCGTCGGCCAGCGTGCGGATGTTGGACATGTACAGCTCGCCCGGGGTCCCGTGGCGGAAGTCCTGGAGAAACGCAGGCCAGCTGTATTCGCCCGGTCCGCTGAAAATCGTGTCGGCGTGAGCGGCTGCTTCGTCGGGAAGGGCGGTTGGGTGCAGACCGCCGAGGCACACGTGTACGCCGCGGGCTCGATAGTGATCGGCGATTTCGTACGCGCGCCGCGCCGAGGTTATGTATACCTGGATCGCCACGAGGTCCGGTTCGTCGTCGAGCCAAAGCGATTCAACGTGCTCGTCAACGATCTCGACCTCGTCGTCATCGTCGAGATACCCCGCAAGCGTCGCCAGCCCCAGCGGGGGAAACAGCGAATACTTGATCGCCCGAAAGTAGGGCGACAGGGCTTCAGTAAGCGGAGGCAGAATCAATTTCACTTTCATGCTCATCGCCTCCTTATCGCTTGGGTTTTCGTCCGCAGACCACAACCGCCAGCAGTTCAAGCGGTTTGAGGATGATGTACGCCGCGTCGGCGATCAGCGGGCGGCGGATTCGCCGCGCTATCACCGGTCCGGTTCGGTTATAGATCTTTCGCAGCAGTCGATGACCGGCCGGGAATTCGGCAATCAGATACCGCTCAAACGCTCGCATCCTGGCCAGTTGCGAGTTCTCCATCCGCCCGGAGGCGGGGTTGAACTCGCTCCCGACAAATCGGCGATTGCCCCGGGCCGCCGCGGTTACTATGAAGCATTTGTCATCCGGGACGTCAGACAAGGCGTTGTACGCCTTCTGGGCCAGGAAGATCTTGGCATAAATAGTGGCCGCAAGTGCGCCCAGCCAGCATGGCGCAAATATGGCCAGGGGCCGAACCGAGCCGGTGAATCTTCGGCGTGTCCGTATATGGATAGCCAGGAGCATCAGATTCACGCCGGGAGCGAGCGGGAAACATGAGAAGATAAACGACGACAAGTTTGGGCCAACCGGTTGTTCTATTCCCATAACAGCAGCGGTTCCGGCCCGCCAAAGGCATATCGCCGCCAGTGTAACGATCATGACGAAATTGATCCGGCTGGTGTACATCAGCCTATTGACCATCAGGCAGATAGACACCCACCCGCATGCGATCACCCAGACTATCCACGTAACCATCCCGGCCTCGGCGGCGTTGATCATGTAGAACCAGCCGAACGGACCGGTTTTGCCTTTCCAGCTCGGCCCGATGGCCGCGCTGGCGAGCATCAGCAGGAGCGTCGGAGTGAATATGATCGCCCAGAACATCAGGGCGCACGTCGCATCGGACAAGACTCTCCCGGGGTATCGCAGGCTGCGCTTGAGGGCTCCAAAAACAAGGATGTTCGGGCCGAAGTAGATTAGGAAAACGAAGAGGAATATGAGAGTGATTGCTGTCGCAGCTTCCATCTTGCCCTTCCCGCTTCCGCCTTGAAAAACGATCTCGGAAGCTTATTTAGCCTGATCCAGAATCCCCTGGAGGAGGTTAACGTAGTTTGTCAGAGCTTTGCGTCCCTTGGCGGTTTGGGCCACGGTAGTGCGGGGCTTCTTGCCCTTGAAGCTCTTGGTTATTTCGACGTACTCGGCCCGCTCCAGGGCCGCTAAGTGCGTCGAGAGATTGCCGTCAGTCAGGCCCAGTTGGGCCTTTAGATCGTTGAAGTCGAGATCCTCCAGTCCCGCCAGCGTGGCCATTATCGCCAGGCGGGTTCGCTGGTGGATCACGTCGTCAATCATGTTGTGGGGTTTGTTTTGGCCCACGTGTGCTTTGCCTCCGGCGTTAACCGCCGTGTCGGATCCAGACGATGATTCCGTAAACGATATGGAATCCGCCGAACGTTATACCCAGCGTCCAGTAGGGCGCCGTGCCGGGTTCGAGCCCGGGTATCGTGTATTGATAATTAAACGCCGTGACCAGGCCGGCGATAATGAACGCGACGCCCATCGCTCGCAGCTCGCCGGCGGAAAACAGGCCGATCTGCCACAACGCCACGCCGTAGAATGTCATCCATATCGGCGGGACGATGCCCCACTGGTTCGGTCCGTCTCTCATCGCCCAGCGATAAATGATCGCGGCAGTCAGGCCGATCCCGGCCACGAACGGCGGCAGGATCGTCATGAGGATGCGGCGTTTGATAGGCGACCAGAACGGCATGCCCTGCTTGCGTTCGCGAATGTATGTCAGGACCGCCGAGGCCGTGAAGGCTGTCAGGAAGACGCCGATCCATACCAGTACGTTTATCCACAACGCGTCTTGAGGCAGGTTGTCGGACACCCACGCATCGGCGGCCACTCCCCCTAATGCGGCCAGACCGGCCAGGATGCCCGACAGCCCGCTCATCGTCGAATAGCGGATGGGGCGTTCCATCAACTGACGAATTACCGTGAGATTTTCAGCAGCTTTGTCCGCGTTCATCTCTAGTTCTCCTTGATGTACTTTGTATCACAAAGTACTTTGTAACATATCGGTCAGGATACGCAAAGACTTTTCTGAAATTTTTTTCGAACCACGGAAAACAGGCGTTTTTGAATTGCAAATCGTCTCGACTGGTATAGCATTGGGTCTCTATGGCCAGAGAGAATCTCAGGACGATGGGGCGGATCGGACTATTGGTTGCAGTCTGCACGCTGGCTTCTCCGGCGGGTTTGGCGTTCGGCGCCCAGACCGGTCAGATAAGCGTCCCGCGCATCGAATCGATGCCGGCGTTTCCCAAACCGTATTCGATGAAAGACTGGGCCGCCACGGCGCGCGGGTTCGACAAGCTGGCGTACGACTTCGGCGCCAAAGGCGAGCACCTGCCGCTGATCCGCTGGGACGACAGCAGGATCAATATTGATTCGCGCGGGTTTGGGCTGCCTGCTTATGTCGGGCCGAAGACTGACGTTCACGAGGCGATAACCACGCTCGGTTCGCTGCTGGGCGCCACGTTTGTCGGCATTGACAAATCAGCAGGCGAGCACAACTTCGTGGCGATGGGGCGGCAGTATTACAATTCGAAGAACCGGCAGAACCTCGTGCTCAATCGAGTCGATACTCACGCCGGGGCGTCGTTCTGGTACGATGTGTTCCCGCACATAATGTTCTACACGCTGGCGGATCGTTATCCGAAAACAGACCGGCTCGATCCGATCGTAAAGACCACCGCCGAGCGATGGCGGACCGCCTGTCTGGCGATGAAGGGCAAGGACGGGAAAGTCGATTTCAATCACACGGCATTCGATTTTCGCAACATGAAGCCCGTGGACAACGGCAAGTGGACCGAGCCGGACGCGGCGGCCGGGATCGGGTGGCTGCAGTACATGGCATGGCGGAAGTTTCGCGAGCCCAAACACCTCCGGGCCGCCGAGTTGTGCATGAAGTATCTCCACGAGCGAAGGACCAATCCGTACTACGAAGTGCAGCTTCCGTTCGGCGCCTACACAGCGGCTCGGATGAACGCAGAGTGCGGCCGCCGGTACGATCTGGGAAAACTGATTAACTGGTGCTTCGAGCAGTCAAGCGTGGTGCGACCCGACATGGGCGTGATATCGGCCAACTGGGCCGGCTTCGATTGTCACGGGCTCGTGGGCGGGATTAATCGTCGCCCGCGCAAAGCCGGCGGCGGATATGCGTTTGCGATGAACACCTGCGCGACGGCCTGGCCGATGGTTCCCATGGTGCGGTACGACGATCGATACGCACGCGCGATCGGCAAGTGGATGCTGAACGCCGCCAACGCGTCGCGGCTGTTCTATCCCGACGCTCACCCGGCCAAACGCCAGACGTGTCCGGGCTGGAAGGGCGACCCGGGCGGGGTGATCGCCTACGAGGGACTGCGTCACCATTGGCATCGCAATGAGACGTTCATCGCCGGCGGGGATCCGGTGACTTACAAATGGGCCTTCAAGACCGATTTCGGCGTGTACGGTTCGGCGCTCGTCGGCGTGTTCGGCGGCATCGTGCGGACCACGAACGTAAAGTACATCCTGCAGCTCGACTGCCTGGCCACTGACACCCTGGCCGGCAAGGCGTATCCGACGTACCTGTACTTCAATCCGTACAAGGAGTCCAAGGCGGTGAATATCCAGGTCGGAGCCAAGCGAGTCGATCTCTATGACGCCGCGTCGAACAAGTTCGTAAAGAAGAACGTTTCGGGCCGGGCGGCGATTGATCTGCCCGCAGACTCGGCCGCACTGATAGTGCTCGCGCCCGCAGGCGGAAAGCTCACGCGTGAGGGCTCCAAAACGCTGATCGACGGCGTGATAGTAGACTACCGCAGCGGCGCGGCGCCAGCGCGTGTTATCTTCGACACCGACATGGACACCGACTGCGACGACGCCGGAGCCCTGGCGATGCTGCACGCTATGGCCGACAGCGGAGAGGTCGATATCCTGGCGACCACGGTCAGTTCCAGGTTCGCCTATTCGGCTCCGTGCCTCGAGGCGATCAATCGCTACTATGGACGCGACGGGATTCCGATCGGCGTCCCCAAAGGAGCCGGAGCCCCGACAAAACGCGGGTCGAAATACGCTCGCCAGATCGCCGAAGCCTACAAGACACGCCTGAAGACAAACGCCGACGCAGCCGACGCCGTCGACGTTTATCGGCGTATTCTCGCCTCGCAGGAGGACGGCTCAGTTGTTGTCGTCACTGTCGGATACATGACCAACCTCCGCGACCTGTTGCGTTCCAAACCCTGCAAATACAGCAAACTCACCGGGGCGAAACTCGTGGAAGCCAAGGTCAAGCGATGGATCTGCATGGGCGGAAAATACCCCGCACGCCTGCGTCACGGCGGGTACGGCAATTTCATGCCCGATCCCGACGCCACGGTTTACGCCGCGGCGAACTGGCCGAGCACGATATACTTCAGCGGACTCGGCGGGAAAGTCCTCACCGGGCGAACGCTGGCCAAGACACCGGCCGAGAATCCCGTCCGACGGGTATACAAACTCTATCTCGGCGACAGGCTGGCTCGCCCGAGTTGGGATCAGGTCGCACTGCTTTTCGCCGTCCGGCCGGACGCGGCGTATTGGAAATTGCGGAAGAAGGGATCCAACCACATTTACCCCAACGGTACTAATCGCTGGGTCGAGAAGCCGAACCTTGACAGGCATGTGCTCGTTGAGTTCGCCGACGACGGCGCTCGCTCGACGGTGACTCGAACTATCGAAAAGCTCATGTCACGCCCGCCTCGCGAGACCGATCGCTGATCGCGCGGGACTCAGGCTACCTGCGTTTCGGCTCGATCGGCGGGATCGGGCCAAACTTGCCTTTCGCTCCGGCCGCGATGCTGTACTTCTTGTACATCCAGTTGTCGCGGTACCACGAGCAGGGCTTGAACTCGTCTTTGAGTTCGGCCATCTTGGCTTTCATGATCCCGCGGAGCCGGGCCAGATCGTTTTTGTACTTCGGGTCGCCGACCACGTTGGTCTTCGAAAGCGGGTCGGTCTTGCGATCGAACAGCAGTTCCTTGCCGTCGCGCAGGTATTTGGCGTAGGTGAATCTCTTGTCGCGCACGGCCCGCCATTCGAACCCGTCGATCCAGCGGTAGGTGTGTCCGAGCCCCTGCATGAACGCAGCGTCGGGCTCCTTGCCGCTCTTGCCGCGGATCACGGCGCTCAGGTCGGAGCCTTCGACTTCCCTGGGGATGTTCCCGCCCAGATTCGCCAGGCCCAGCAGCGTGGGCATTATGTCCGGGGTGTTGATGCACGCGTCGGACTTACCCGGCTTGATCTTGCCGGGGTATCGCACCAGCATCGGTATCCGCGCCGCTTCATCGTAGAACGTCAGCTTGAACATTCGCCCCTGGGCCCCGAACATCTCGCCGTGATCGGAGCTGAATACAACGATCGTGTTGTCGGCGATTCCGAGCTTTTCGAGGTGAGCCAGCAGGCGGCCGAAGTGATCGTCGAGGTTGTTAACCATCGCGTAGTACGCCCGCAGGCACGACTGCAGCCCGGTCTTCAGGAATCTCTCATTCCATTTCTCTTTGCTCAGTGCGAAGCCCGGGTAGCGGTCCATGTACTGGTCTGGCTTGGACTTGAAATTCTCGGGCGGGCCGAACTCGACGTCCTTGAACTTCTCGTAGTTTTCCTTCGGCACGTTCCGCTGGCTCCACGGATCGTGCGGCGGATTCCATGACAGGAACATGGCGAACGGTTTGTCTTTCTTCGACGCGGTGTCGATGTAGTTCATCGCGATGTTGGTGAACTCTTCGGGGCCGTGTTTGCCCTTTAGCGACACACGCTCGAGCTTGCCGTCGGCCCCGTCGGTATAGTAAGAGGCGCCGTAGCTGTTATGCCCGAACCCGTAGGCGGCCCAGAACCCGTCGAAGCCCAGGCGTTCGGGGCCTTTGGGAGTGGGGCGGCGATGCTGGTCGTTCAAGTGCCACTTGCCTACGTAGCCCAGATCGTATCCCGCATCATCCAGCACGTGTGCGATCGTGCGGTGGTTGGGGTTCATGTTGATCTCGTTGATGATCATGCCCGTGCTGCTGGGGTATTTACCCGTGAAAAGGCTGGAGCGATACGCCGCACAAACCGGCATGACGGAAACCGCGTTGGTCATCCTCATCGACTGGGCGGCGAACTTGTCGAAGTTCGGCGTGATCGCCTTTTTGTCGCCGGCGTAGCCGAGCACGTCGGCCCGGAGCTGGTCGGCGAATACGTAGATGATGTTCGGACCTTTGGCCGCAGCTTTACCGGCGGCGATTCGCGGCAGGGCGGCCGCGCCCGCGGCCAGCGAAACAGTCTTCATGAAGTCGCGTCTTCGCATTTTACGGTCTCCTCTTGTCTTGCCGGTTCAACGCTCAAGACGGCTCGATGTTGCTATTGTTCCGTTCCAGGTTTCCATTTGGCCCTCAGGGACTGGCGGAGTTCGACGAACATCTCGTAGCCGACATGCGTCCTGTAGAGGGTCCCGTGCAGGAACCCGTCGGCCCTTGAAGCGTTCTTGTAAAGTTCGAACTCCTCGATGTGTTTTCCGGCGCTGGCCTCCAGTCTGGCCAGCACGTTGTCGCCCGTGAGTTCCGCATTGGCGTCGCGGAGGTCCTTTATAACTCCCTGTTCGGTCAGCATGAAAAGCCTGTCGGCCTCACGGAGTTGCTGGATTAATCTTCCAAATGGCGAACTGTCGAACGTCAGCAGGAAATCCTCCGGCTCGTATCCAAGGGCGATTTCCGTGTTGTCGCCCAGATATTTCAGCAGCATCGCGATAGACGGGTAGTCGTGCACCGTGATCGCCCTGCAGATGAAATGCACGTCCGCATCAGAGAATTCCTCGTCGCCGGTATAGGGCTCCAGCACGCTTCGCGCCAGCTCGGGGCCCAGATCCATGTGCTCCAGACGGAAGGATATCGCCTCGCTCGCCGCGGCGGCGCCTTTCTGCGGATTGTTCCTGAAGGCATCAAGGACCTGGTCGGTTTTGATCTTCGTCCGTCGGCATGCGGCGTTTCCAATATCGTGAAGCAACGCCGCAGCGGCGGCGCTCTTGAACTGGCGATACGTCGGGTGCTGTCCCAGGCAGATCCGGACCATGTTGTCGAGAACCTGGGTGTGGTGGCTGATCGGGTTGTGGCTTCGTCCTGCGATGAAGTGGGGCGTCGCGGCGCCGAAAACCGCCTGCAACGTGTTGGTCACATCCAGGATTTCATCAGTGGAATACGGCGCCGGCCGGGCGTTTTCGATACGCTCAATCGCCGAATTCAGATTGGCGACAGCCAGTGCCATGTCATCGTCGAGATCGATCGGATTCGTGGATTCTCGTTCGTTCATCTCGCCGCCGTTATTCGGCCAGGCCGGTTTCTTCGACGCTTTCTTCCGGCATTTCCGTCATCATCTGTTCGAGGATTTCGACCGCCGACTGCACGCAGACTTTGCAGGTCTTGTTTCGCAGGTCGAGTTCCTTGACTTGCTGGCGACCTTCTTCAGTGCCGAGATCGCATCCGCCGAGGAGCTGTTTGCAGTTGCACGAGCCGTGTGCCGCCTCGAAGCGGTTCATGAACTCATTGCTTGTGGCGTAGGTCTCTTCTGTCGTCGAGCGATCGTGGGCGCCCCTGGTTCCGATCAGCATGCCCAACACCATGATCCCGCCGGTAACAGCCCCGCATGTCTCCTGGCGTTTGGCGATGCCCGCTCCGAATCCGCAGGCGATGTTCCGCGCGGTGAAAGAGTCGAGATTGATCTCGTCGCAGAACGGCCAGATCGTAGCCTGTGCGCAGTTGAACCCTGAAACAAACTTCTCGGCCGCCTGATCGCTCAATATGCTCATTTTCTCTCCATCTGAAATTCAACACACCGCCGCGGCCCGTCCGCACCGGTGATTCCACTATGAGAAAATACGAAACTTACCTCGGCGGGGCAAGCCTGATGTGCTCGTAAATGCCCGGCCGTGCATGCTCCAGGCAAGCTTGCCCTACTTGTTCCGCCTTTGCCTGTTGGGCTTCGGCTTAGTTGCGATGCGGAAGAAGTTAACCCTGCCGCCCTGGGTGAAGGAGCCGATGATCGAACCGTCGGCGGTTACTTCGCGGGCGCCGCCGAGTGCGTATATGCCGAACTTGGCTTTGCTCTTTGCGTGATCGCGCCACGTTTTCCCGTTGTCGTCGCTGGCCAGGGCCGCAATGTGTCCGCGATCGTGGATCACGCAGTAGAGCGTCGATTTGGGCTTGGCGAGGGTCGATGCGAAGAACCCGCTTACACCTGACAGCGTGATCGCCTCGCCCTTGAGTTTCGATTGCAGATGGATGTCTCGCTTA
>CAYMSH010000207.1:0-8899 GCA_964392945.1 uncultured Planctomycetaceae bacterium
CGGGCTGCGGACCAAGGACATCATAATCAAGATCGGCAAGGACAAGATCACCACGCTTGAAGATCTCAAGAAGGTCCACAAAGCCGCCATCGACAACATCAAGAAGAATCACAAAGTGCTCGTAGTGGTGCTGAGAGGCGGACTGATGCGACAGGTCCTGCTGGACTTCTCTCGCGACTACGAACGTGAATAAGCGTTTTTCGCCGATTTCGCCGATTTCGCCGATTTCGCCGACCCCGCAGCTGCGCCGCAGCCGGGAAACCAAAAAAGGGACAGATAATGAAACGCACGATAATACTGGCTTTACTCCTGGCCTCGATATTCGCCGCCGGATGCGCCCAGCAGGCCGCGCCGGCCTCACTGCAGGCGAGACTCGACGTGATCGAGGCGATTCGTCCGAGCTTCGTACACGTAGAGTACACCATGAAGTTCGACAAGGGCCAGGCTCCGCGCGGCGGGTCCTGGGGCAGTTTCGAAGAGTACATTAAGCAGGAACGCCCGATGGAGACCACCGGCGTGCTGATCGACGACAAGACCGTCATCGTAGACGATCTGGTGATGCACCCGCGTTTCATGGAGTCCATCGCCGTTGTGCACAAAGGAGCCCGCGCCGCGGCGAAGGTCTCCGGATTCGCCGCAAGGCAGAACGTGATGTACCTCGAACTGGACAAGCCTCTGAAAGGCGCCGTCCCAGCCAAGTTCGACGCATCGCTTGCCGGCCCGTACATGAGCGTAAGGCACAGCCTGACGGCCACCGAGTGGACCACTACGGCCTTCAGCAGTCCGGCCACGGCCAGCGTAACGGTCACCGATTCCGGCGAAAAGTACAAACGGGTTCCGCGATTTGTCGTCGACGGCAAAGGCCGACCGGTCGGGATCTCGACCCTGTCGCGGATCGGACTGGAGGACAAGTGGAAAGGTTCGCCGCTGGACTGGGAAAAATACACCTCGGCGGAAATGGACAAGAAGCTCAAGGAGACCGAGAAGATAACCGACGCCGGGATCTTTCGGGTCGCCCTTAACTTCAGGAGCCCCAAGAAGGATTTTCGTACATCGAGAGTTTCCGGCGGCTCGGGCCAGGGGACCGAGAAGAACGCAGTCGGGCTGCTGATCGACAAGGACACCGTCTTGGTCCTGGCCAACTTAAAGCCCCAGGTCACCGCTCGCCTGGCGACGATCAAAGTCTACCCGCACGGCGCCAAAGAGTCTGTTGATGCGACCTTCAGCCACACGCTCAAAGACTACGGCTGCCTGATCGTCAAGCTTTCCACGCCGCTGAAAGGCGCGTTGAAGTTCTCCAAGAAGGATGTCACATCTCTTCGCGATACGCTCCTGATGGCCGCCGATGTCAAATTGCAGGGCGAGAAACGAGTCGTCTATTACGGGCATCGCAGAGTAAGCAGCTTTAGCCTCGGATGGAAACGCAACGTTTACCCAAGCGTCGGAGGCAGCGCCGCCAACACGTTCCTGTTCGACTCAGACGGCGCGGTGGTGGGCTCCCCGCGGCTACGCCGCCCAAACGTTGCGGCCCTGCAAACATCGGGCGGGGGCTACTTTGTCGCCCCGCCGACGGGGCTGGTCAATCCGGTCCTGGCCGACCTGGCGACAAACGCCGATGCGAACAACGTTCCGCTGACCGAGGCCGACGAAAATCGCCTGGCCTGGCTCGGCGTTGTGCTCCAGCCGCTCAACAGGGAGCTTGCCCGGGCCAACAACGTATCAGACCTGACGCGCGACGGGCGCATCGGAGCCGTGGTCTCGTACGTGTACCCCGATTCGCCGGCCGCCAAAGCCGGTGTCGAAATGTCCTGGGTCATGCTCAACATACAGCTCGACGGCGATCCCAAGCCGATCGACATCAAGGCCCGCGAGCACGCACTCGGGGCGAACTATCCGTGGGATCGCTGGGATTCCCTGCCCCCGAAATACTGGGACGGAAAGTTCCCCTCGCCGTGGCAGCCGACTGAAACGTTCCTGACTAGAAAACTCACCGATATGGGATTCGGCAAGAAGTTCACCGCAACGTTCTTCGCCGACGGTAAGCAGGTCAAGAAGAAGTTCGCCGTCGTGGCCAGCCCGACCCACTACCACACCGCCGCGAAGTTCAAGTCGGCCATAGTCGGCCTGACGGTGCGCAACATGACGTACGAAGTTCGCCGCTACTTCCTCAAGACCGCCAAGGACCCCGGCGTGATCGTGTCGGCCGTTGAACCCGGTTCGAAAGCCGGCGTCGGCGGAGTGCGGCCTTACGAAATCATCACGCACGTAAACGACCAGGCCGTGAATAACGTCAAGGAATTCGAAAAAGCGATCGCCGGCAAAGCCGAACTCCGCCTGGCGGTCCTGCGAATGACCAAGAACCGTCTGGTCAAGCTGAACATGTCCGCCGCGACGACAAAAACCAAACCGGTCCCGGCGCCCAAACCCGCGCCGAAGCCCGCTGCGAAACCCAAACCCGATCCGGCTCCGAAAGCGGCTCAGTAGTATGGTTCAGATGCCTGAATTCAGTCACGAGCACACCGCGTTGAACGTTCCAGACGTTGATGGGACCGGGCGATGGTATTGCGAGAATCTCGGTATGCAGGTGTTGCGCAGCGGCGAGTCGGTGCGGTTCCTGGCCGACTCGAGCGGGCGGTTGATCTTCGAGTTCTACACGAACACCGCCGAGTTGATCCCGGATTACGCGCAGATGCATCCGGCGACGCTACACCTGGCGTTTTACGTATCAGAGGTGTCTGCGGCGATAGCGAAACTAACCGCCGCCGGCGCGACGATCGTAAGCGATTACGAGATAGCCGAATCCGGCGACGAAATGGCCATGCTCCGCGACCCATGGGGCATACCCCTGCAACTGATGAAACGATCCGAGCCGATGTAGAGGCTCGTCGAGCGGCTCGCTGTTGGATATTCGCCTCTGGCCTCTGGCCGTTGGGGGGCCTGGCGGTCCGGCGGTCTTAATCGATCGCCAGGGGATGGGCTTTGTCGTAGACTTCTTTCAGGCGCTTTGTTGTAAGGTGGGTGTAGACTTGGGTTGTCGATAGGCTCGAGTGGCCCAGGAGTTCCTGGACGCTTCTCAAATCAGCGCCGGCGTTGAGCATGTGGGTTGCGAAGCTGTGCCTCAGCGTGTGCGGACTTACGCCGGGATCGAATCCCGCTTCCAGCAGATACTTGTCCAGCTTGCGGCGAACTGACCTGTCGGATATTCGCGTTCCGTGCTTGTTTACGAACAGCGGCCCGGCCGACGGACTTTTTCGCATCTTGAGGTAGTGTCCGATCGCGGCGATCGCCATCGATCCGAGCGGACAGAGGCGCTCCTTCTTGCCCTTGCCGGCGATCCGCACGACTTCGGAAAACTCGTCGAGATCCTCGATGTCCAGCCCGACCAGCTCGCTTACGCGAAGACCGGCGGCGTAGATCGTCTCGATTATCGCACGATCGCGCGCCCCGAGCAGTGATCCGGTGTCTGGAGCGGCCAGCAGGGCTTCTATCTGTTGAATGTCAAGGCACTTAGGGAGCCGCTTGTCCTGCCGTGGCGTGCGAACCACGGAAACCGGCGAGGCCGTCAGCTTGTCGATCTTGACCAGGAATCGATAGAAACTCCGTATTGCGGCGAGTTTACGTGCGATAGTAGACTTCGACAGCCCACTGTTGCGCAGTACCGCGAGCATCGCGCGGACGTTCAGCGGACCGGCGTGCAGTATCCGTGCGTTCATTTCCGATTCAGGCGGGAAATCCTGGGGCAGGGGCAGATCGTCGGCCGACATTTCGCTCGTCGAGCCGTCGGCGGCGAGAAAGCGACAGTAACCGATCAGGTCGGTCTGGTAGCTTCGAACGGTATGAGCCGAGAAATTACGCTCGCTGTCGAGGTATTCAATGAACTGCGAAATGAGTTGCAACTGGTCCATCGGCCTTCCATGGCAAGGTTCTATTATCAAAACGCCGATTCCGTGGCGTGTGATTAAGTATTATTTCTGGTGTATCGACGGCGCCGGGACATCGTCGTGTCCTGTCGCGGCGTGCTGTGCTACCTGGAAGCTCAAAGTCGCCGCATCGAGCCAGTCAATGTTGTATTCGTCGCTGGCGGCCAGATCGCTTATGTGATCGATCAGCTCGTCCTGCATGTCGAGCCTGTAGCGGAAGATATAGTTGTGTCCGTCCTTGGCGAAGTTCATGGTTCTGGTCGTCATTTCTGTTGTCCTGTCGGCTGGTTTGTCTCTGCAGGAACCCCTGCAATGCTATTATCGGACTTCCTGGCGTTTAACTGGAGTTGTCGAGGCGCGAGAATTGAGATTTATTGAAAAACGGCGCCTCGCCGATCAATTCCCCGACCCGCCGGCTGTATTTTCGGCGTTGTAGTGTGTAAGATGTCGTGACGATGGTTAGTACAGTGATCATCCCGTCCGGCCAGCTGGTCGCAACCTCAGGACCTTCCGACGTGCTGTTTTGGGGTTCTATAGGCTTCGTAGTAGTGCTGTTTTTAGGGTTTGCGCTCCTGTGGCTTCGCAGGAAGTACCACCCCGAAAACATCAATATGGATACCTCGGCACTGAGTTTTACGATGCGGAGCATTGAGGAAATGCGGGACGCCGGAGTAATAGACGATGACGAATTTCGTCGTTTGCGGGCCAGTTCATTGGGCCTGGCCGCGCCGATGACCGATAATGATAATTCAGACTTAAGCCAGCCCGTTGATGATGACGATGGTCTGCCAGAGCATGATTCCATCGACGAGCAGCAAGAAGATAACAAGGAAAGTATATGAGTTCATCCGGTTCAGGTTCAGGTTCAGGCAAAGGCGCAGGGCCTAAAGGCGTCGGAGGCGACGATGGCGGTCGCCGCGGCCACAAGTGCAGCTTCTGCCATCGCAGCACCGAAGAAGTCGGCCCGATAGTCGAAGGCCCCAACGGCGTCTATATCTGCGCCAACTGCGTGGACCTCTGCCAGAATATCATCCGCCAGGAGCAGCGACGCACTACCGATGCGGCTCCGATGTTCACTTCGATCCCCACGCCGAGGCAGATTCACGATTTCCTCGATCAGTACGTAATCGGCCAGGACCACGCCAAAAAGGTGCTCGCGGTCGCCGTGAACAATCACTACAAGCGGCTGACCCACGCCGACATGGAAGACTCCGGCGACATCGAAATCGAGAAGTCCAACATCCTCGTAGTCGGCCCGACCGGATGCGGAAAGACCCTGCTGGCCAGAACCCTGGCGCGAGTGCTTAACGTTCCGTTCGCCATCGGCGACGCCACGACGCTCACCGAGGCCGGATATGTCGGCGAAGACGTCGAGAACATTCTGCTCAAACTCCTTCAGGCCGCGGACTACGATCTGGAGGCGGCCGAACGCGGGATAATCTATATCGACGAGATCGACAAGATCGGCAAGACCTCCCAGAACGTCTCGATCACCCGCGACGTCAGCGGCGAAGGCGTTCAGCAGTCGCTGCTGAAACTGCTGGAGGGCACTACCGCCAACATCCCGCCCCAGGGCGGACGAAAGCATCCCGAGCAGCAGTACATCCAGCTGGACACCAGGCAGATTCTGTTCATCTGCGGCGGCACGTTCGACGGGCTGGAAGACATCATCAAGAAGCGCCTGGGACGACAGCTTATCGGCTTTGAGTCCGAGGAACTCGGCGACGAGACGCTCATCCAGCAGACAAACCTGCTGGCCCAGACGGTTCCCGAGGACCTAGTCCACTACGGGATGATCCCCGAACTCATCGGCCGCCTGCCCTGCATCACCACTCTCGGCGGACTCGACGAAGACGCGATGATCAACATCCTGACCCAGCCGCGAAACGCGCTGGTCAAGCAGTATCAGCGTCTGTTCGAGATGGAAGACGCCGCCCTGGAGTTCACTGACGACGCGATGAGGGGACTGGTCAATCTGGCCCTCGAGCGGAAAGTCGGAGCACGCGCGCTGCGAAGCGTAATGGAAACGCTGATGCTCGATCTGATGTACGATCTGCCGGAGATCAAGAAGAAGAACGATACGTTCATCATCACAGGCGATATGGTCTCCGGAAAGATCGAAGCGACATTAGCCTCGGCGCGGAAGAAACCCGCAAAGAAAACGAAAAAAGAAAGCGCTTAACGGCAGGCAATTGGCAGTTGGCAATTGGCAATTGGCGACGTCAACGTCAACGTCAACGTCAACGGATTAACGGCGTGACGCCGCAGTCCGAATTGAAGCGTTCTGGCCTGTGTTCATGGGGATACTATGGCTGTTCGGCTGGACCTGAAACACATTGAGCGTTGGGAGAAGATAAGGCGCTCGGGGCGGTGGAAGTACATTTGGCTCAGGTGCACGCTGGCTTGGGGCGTTATGGCCGCGATTCTCTGGTCGTTCTCGTCGCTTGCATCCGATCGGCGAGGAGATTGGCCGACACTCCTGGCGGTCCTGCCGTGCTTCATGTTCGTAGGGTATCTCTTTGGCGTAAGTTTGTGGAAAGCCAACGAAAAACGATACCGGGAGTACCTGAAAATGACTCCCAGACAGAAGTCCCGCAAGCTCGACGCCTATGAGAGCTGATCGGCACGCTTCATAGCGATAATAGAAAGAGCCCCAACCCGTTTCCGGATTGGGGCTCTCTTTATAGTTGGTGCGGGAGTTTCTACTCCATTGTCGGTTTTACTACTTCGCCTTTGGCCTGGGCTTCGAGGTTCTCGTATGAGCCGAAGAAGTCCGAGTTGGCGTCGAGCCATAGCGTTATGCGGTGCATGTCTTCCGGCGGCAGCTTCAGCTTGTTGTGTCCCTTGGCGAGCATCTGGTAGAGCTTGGAGGCTCTGGCTCCGAACTGCCCCGGGATCGTTCGCGGGGTCGTATAGACAGCGTTGTCGAAGAAGAACGCGTGCTTCCGCAGGTTCTTGTACGAGTTGAAGAAGCCGCGTCCGATCTTGCCTTTGCCCAGGTCGGGGCACTTCTTGCCTTTGGCCTTCTGCTCGGTGTGGCACTTGATGCAGTGCTTCTCGAGAACCGGCTGGACGAGGATCGGGAAGCTGAACGGATTTGTGCCGGCGACTTCCGGCTTGATGTCAGCCGCCGGTTTGCGCATCGCCTTAGGGAATTTGCTCATCGGGCCGCGGGCCTTGCTTCGCGGTTCGTGGCAGCCCTGGCAGACGAGTCTTTCGCCCGGCTGGATGTACGTGGCCGAACGCATTGACTGGACGGCCATCCCTTTGTCGTCGATCGCCTGGAAGTATACCGGGATGTTGACCGGCAGGTTGAAGTAGGCGCTTCCGTCTTCGGCGACTGGCGCGGTGCCCAGGATCGAGCGGGCGGACTTCTGGTTGCCGAAACCGATCGCCGGGTTGTTGGCGTAAGGCGTGGTCTTGGGCAGCAGTTGGATGATGCGGATATGCTTGATCTTCGTGCCTTCGGGGAACGGCTTGAGGCTTTCGTAAACGTTGATCAGGCCGACCTGCCCGGTCTTGGGGATGAGCTTGGGATCGACGGGCTTGAACTTCTCGCCCGGCGCCAGCGGCTTGGCCAGGAAGGTCTGGTGCGGGACAATTCGCGGCATCTTGCGGGCCCTGAACGGGATCGGATCGAGGCACGAGATGTCAGGGTCGCGGTAGATCAGCACCTTGTTGCCGAATGCGTCGAGCAGGTAGATGCCGTAGTTGTTGGCCACGCCTGCGTTCGATCGCGAGTCCTTGTCGTACACGCAGAGGTAGAAGTACTCGCTCAGGGGCCAGGCCGCCGCGTAGTTGGCTGGCGGTCCGTGCACGCCGATCTCGGATTCCGGGAACAACTGGTCCGGCGTGATTCGCTTCAGCGGAGCCATCGCGTCGTCGTCAGGCACCTTCGGGTCGATCAGCACCAGCGAGCCGTAGGCCTGTCCGTGATGGCATGCGGCGGTGGCGGTAAGCTTGTGCGAACCGGGTATCGAGCGGATCGTGATTTCAAAGTGAGGGCGAACTCGCGCCGACTTTGCGAAGTTACCGTGGATGGCTCGCGCGTCGCGCCCGTCAGGGGTCGTGATCCACGGATGGTGCGCCTGGTTGAAGCCGCGGTCAACGTAGTCCCAGCGCGTGTAGACGACCATGCCGTTGTTGTCGATGCTCGGCTGCCACTCGTTGGTCTCGTGGTGCGAGAGGCGTACTATGTCGCTTCCGTCGCCGTTCATCGAGTGGAGTGTGAAGCTCGGTACGGGCCGGCCGTGGCAGCGACCGTAGCCGCCGCGACGTTCGGTGATGAAAATGATGCGCCCGTTTGGCATGAAGCACGGGTCGAAATCGTTTACGTTCCCGTCTGTAAGCTGCTTGAGGTCCGTGCCGTCTGAGTTCACGCGGAATATCTTCCACGTGTTGTTCTCGGTCCACTTCCTGTATCGCAGGCGGTCTTTCTCCTCGGCCGCGATTTCCGTGAACGCAAACAGGATCTCCTTGCCGTCATACGACAGGTCCGGCGAGAGGAATCCGCCGTCGCTGGTGAGTTTCCTGCCTTTGAATCGCCCGTTGCTGCAGACGGAGTTTTCGAGAAGGTTAACCGCCTTGGGAGCGTCGGAAAACGCGTTTTCCAGCACGAACATCCCGCCGCCGCGAATCGCGTTGAACCCGAAGTACTGATCGCACATGTGGTTGCCGGCCTTCTCGGAGTTCGGATTGAAGTGGCGTTTGATGAACAGGATCTTGTCGAAGTCCAGCAGCGGGTTGGAGAACGCTACTTTGCGGCGGAGTTTTACCGCCAGCTTCATCAGCGCCTCGCGCCCGGCTTCGTCGGTGATCTCCACTTTCTTCGCCGAGGCGATGAGCCTGTCGAGGACGGCTTTTTCCGCGGTGAGCTGCGGCGCCTTGGGCATCTTGGAGATGTATTCCAGCAGGGCTCCGGTGCGCCGGATTACGGCGTCGAGTTCGTCTTTGTCGGTCTCGGCGGGCAGCGAATGGAC
>CAYMSH010000207.1:8909-11095 GCA_964392945.1 uncultured Planctomycetaceae bacterium
CAGCACCTGATCGGCTGAAGGCCAACGGTGATTGTGCTTTCGCTTCGTGCCGCCCTTGGCTCGCACTGAACCGGGCGCCCGAACGGCCTTGGGTTTGGCGCCGAGCACTTCGAACTTTGCATCGGCCCAGTCGGTGTGATCGTGGCCGAAGTTGTCGCCGCCTATGGTGACCACGAGGTCCACTATCTTCACGCCAGTCAGGTTCGCTTCGAGCAGCTTGGCCGGCTGGCCGCCTTTCATGATCCCGCTCTTGGCGATGACCTTCTTGTTAACTACGATCTGGAACTCGGCGGTGCCTTTTGTTCCAACTTCGTCATCCAGGCCGACCATGGCGCTGAACTTTGTTGTCTTTCCGTCCAGCAGAATGCGGATAACTCCCGGCGGGTGCGTGCCCACGCCGCGCTTGAACGCCTTGCCGGCGATCTTGATGGGATTGCCGTCAACGGATCTGTTCTTCCGAGAACGACCCCAGCCGGTGCTTGACAGGGCCAGGTTCAACTCGTCGAGGTAGACGATTTTGGCTTTCGGCGCGGCCTGGATCGGCGTGACGGCGAAGCCGACGAGAATTGCGGCCAGTACGGTAACGGCAATGATGCTCTTGTTCATTATTCGGTTCCTGTTACTGATGCTGCTATTTCGGTTACTTCCGATACGAGCGCTTCGGCGTCTTCGATCGAGGGCGCTTCGGCCATTATTCGCATGATAGGTTCTGTGTTCGACGCTCGGACCGAGACCCAGGCGTCTTCGAAATCGACTCTCAGTCCGTCGGTGTCGTTGATCTTTGCTTCAAGCTGGTACGAGAACACCTCCCGGGTCGCGTCGATGATCTTTTCGATCGCTCCTTCGGGGCACGGCTGTTTGGTCTTCAGCATAATGTATGACGGGATCTTATCTACGAGTCCACTGAGACTAATGCCTGTTTCGGCCATATATTGCAGTACGTACGCCATCGCGCTGAAGCTGTCTCGAACCGGGACGATCTTCGGCTCGATCATCCCGCCGCCGCCCTCGCCGGCGAGAATGCAGTTCCCCTCAAGCATTGCCGAAATAACGTTGGCCTCTCCCGTGGGCGATCGCAGAACTTTGCATCCGGCGGATGCGGCTATGTCATCGACCATGCGAGAGGTTGACAGGTTCGTGGCGATGTCGCCTTTGCGTTTTGACAGCACGAACGCCGCGGCCAGAGCCAGCGTGTATTCCTCGCCGATGAACCGTCCGGTTTCATCGACTATCGCCAGGCGATCGGCGTCGGCGTCTTGTGCGAATCCGATTGTCGCGCCGCCGGTTCGCACCGCGTCGCAGAGTTCGTCGAGGTTCTCTTCGATCGGCTCGGGATTGTGCGCGAAATCGCCGGTGGGTTCTGCGTTCAGGTGTACAAGTTCGCAACCGAGTTTTTCCATCAGCTCGGCCGCCGCGATGCACCCGGCGCCGTTAATGCTGTCGAGCACGACTTTGAAGCCCTTGGAGGCGATCAGTTCGGCGTCGCAGACCGCCAGCACGTCTTCGATATGCTTTTGCTCGGCGGTGTCGTCTTGCGACTCGGTTCCGCGGGCGTCTTCGCCTACCAGCGAAAACTCGCCCGCCTCCCAGATGCTTTTTAGCTTCATAGCATCTTCTGCGGTAAGGCCCGTTCCAGACGGCTGGAGGAACTTGATGCCGTTGTACTGGATCGGGTTGTGACTGGCGGTTACGACTACGCCTCCGTCGGCGGCGAGTTTACTTGTCATGAGAGCCCCGCCGGGAGTCGAAACGATACCCAGCGAAGTTACGTTCACGCCGGTCGCCGTCAGGCCGTCGGTAATCGCCTGCTGCAACTCGGGCCCCGACTGGCGCGAATCGCGCCCGATAACGACTCTCTTGCCGGCGCCAAGCATAGTCCCGAACGCACAGCCGAATTGCTCGGCGATCTGCGGCGTCAGAGAAGAACCGACAATACCGCGAACGCCGGAAACCGTGACCATTAATCTATCCATTACCGCAACTCCTGAATTCAAGAATAAGATCGCGCATTGTACAGGATTCCGCTGCGGTTTGGAAACGCCAACGGCAACGGCTCTTACCACAGAGATCACAGAGAACGGCAACGGCGGAGTCTATGTTACGGCAACGGCTTTAATGAACGGCGAGGACACAGAGGTAGGCAACGACCGACGACTTCCGTTGATTACGTGTCGTTGCCTACCTCT
>CAYMSH010000208.1:0-11095 GCA_964392945.1 uncultured Planctomycetaceae bacterium
AGTTCAAAGGTTTCACCGGGGCCGGTATGTTCGCCGACGTAATCGCGTGCATCGACTGGGGAGTCGGAGAGATACTCAAGGCGCTGAAGGACCTGGGCATAGACAAGAACACGCTGGTAATCTACACATCCGACAACGGACCGGCTCCCGGCTCGGCCGGCCCCCTGCGGGGCAAGAAGGGCTCGACATGGGAAGGCGGAATGCGCGAACCGTGCGTGATGCGCTGGCCCGGCAAGATCCCGGCCAAGTCGACGTGCACCGAACTGGCGACGATCATGGACCTGCTGCCGACGCTGACCAAACTCGCAGGCGGCAAGGCCCCGACCGATCGCGTGATCGACGGCAAGGACATCGCCCCGCTGATAACCGCCCAACCGAACGCCAAGAGCCCCTACGAAGCGTTCTTCTACCACACCGCCCGCGGAGATCTCGCCGCGGTGCGATGCGGAAAGTGGAAACTCCACACCGTCCCGCCGCGCACGCGCCGAAGGAAAGGCAAACCCAAACCGAAACCCGTAACCGGCGCACAACTGTTCGACCTGTCGGCGGACATAAACGAAGCAAACAACGTAGCAAAAGAAAATCCCGAAGTAGTGAAGAAACTCACCGCCCTCCTGAACAACTTCGACAAAGAACTGAAAGCCAACCTGCGGGCTCCCGGGAAAGCCTAACCGCAGGCTCACCCTACGCGCGGGTCATTGTTTTGCTGGTTTCTTTTTGCGGGAGGTGGGCTCCGGCTTTGCGGAGGGTTTGGATTAACTCGGCTGTGTCCAGGTCATTTGCGGGCTGTTTGGTTCGGATTGACTGTACCGCTGCGGTTCCGGCGGCCTGGCCCATCATTGAAGCGGTAGGTTGGACGCGGATGGACCCGTGGACTTTCACGTCGCTTGAATTGCATCGCCCGGCGACCCACAAGTTCCGCCAGCCTTTCGGTACGAGGATGCTGTACGGGATGCCGAAACATTCGCCGGGCTTGAGCCGCCCGGTCTTGCGGTACTCCCGATAGTACTTCTCGTAGGCCTCTTCGGTGCAGTCGTATGCGTGGATATCGACGGCCTTGTTGAACACGGCTATCTGGTCGGGGAACTGGCGGCGGGCCAGGTAGTCTTTTATCGTCAACTCGTATTCGCCTACGATCCGGCGCGATTCGCGAACGCCGATCACCGAGCCTGTGGCCACCAACTGCAGATTCGCGCAGCCCGAAACGTATTTCCTGTAGAACGCGACGTACTCCTGCACGATTCAGGGCGTTCATGCGGAAAAGGTGCCCGCCGTTTAGAACTCCCACACTGTCGCTTACGCGGCTCATGCCGGGCAGATGCCTGTCGGCCTGGGTGAAGTGTTTGTCGCGCAGCGCCTTCTTGAGCGCCGCATGCTGATTGCCCCACTTGGACCAGTCTATGCCGGCGTGGAGCGAACAGAGGGTGGCGGCCATCGGGGCTTCGGTATCGCGACCGGCTTCGCGGCAGGCGGCGCCGCACAGATCGGCGAGCACTCCGTCGCCGGTGGCGTCTATGTACGCGCCGCCTCGGACGAATCTATAGCCCTCTACGTTCTGCAACACTACTCCGGAGACCACGCCGGTCTTCGGATCGGCTTCGGCGTCGATCACGCGAGTGAAGAAGCGAACCTCGACGCCAACCTTGGTTACGAATTCGTCCAGCACGAGTTTGTAGCCTTCGACCTGGAAAGGCGTCCAGTTGTGGTAGTTCTTGCGCCACGCGTTGGGGTTGATCCCGGGCTTGAGGAAACCGCGGGAGTACATCGTTTCGACGACCTCGCGCATAAACCCACCGACGAGCATCTTGGTCCCGTCGCCCATGGGGTCGAACGCGGTGACCAGGCCGGATGTCCCCATTCCGCCGAAACAACCTGTAGCTTCGATCAGCAGGACTTTCACGCCGAGCCTCGCGGCGCACACGGCGGCTCCGACCCCGGCCGGGCCGCCCCCGGCGATTACAACATCGTATCGCTTATCAACGGGGATCTCGCGCTTGAGAGTGTAGGTGTCGGTCTTGCTCTTGGCCGGGGCGGGCGCTCCGTCAGCCAGCGAGCCGAGACCAATCGCCAGACCGCCGGCGAGAAGGAACTCTCGCCGTCCGGTCCTCGCGTGCTTGTCACCGTTTACTTCTTCTTTTTCTTCTTCGGTCTTGGTTTTGTGGACCATAGTGGCGATTCCGTGTGGGCTTCTTTCATCAGGCCCAGAAGTTTCTTAACGATCTCGGGATTCTCTTTCGCTATGTCCTTGGTCTCGCCGAGGTCCTTGTCCAGGTCGTACAGTTGCAGCGAAGCGTCGGGGTTATTGCGTGCGTTCAATCGCACGCCTTTCCACTTGCCCATGCGGATCGCGTACTTGCTGCCGCTGCCGAATTCCCAGTAGAGGTATTCGTGTTTCTTCTGCTTGTCGTCCTGGCGCAGCAGTGTCGGCAGATAGCTCAACCCGTCGATGCCCTTGGGAGATTCAATACCCGCGATGTCGGCGCATGTGGGCATGAAGTCCCAGAACGCAGACGGCAGAGCGGTAGTCGAACCGGCTTTGACCTTACCGGGCCAGCGGGCGATGAACGGAGCCCTGATGCCGCCTTCGTACAAGTCGCGCTTGATGCCGCGCAGCGGACCGTTGGAGTCCCAGAAATTCGGGTCGTGGCCGCCCTCGCGATGGGCGCCGTTGTCGCTGGTGAAGATCACAAGCGTGTTGTCGTCGATCTTCAGTTCCTTCAGCAGGGCAAAGAGCTTGCCGATGCTCCTGTCCATACGCTGCACCATCCCGGGGAACGCGGCGATGGGGTTAGTCACCTTCGGGCCGGAGTAGCGGCCTATCTTTTTCTCGAACTGGGGCAGTTTCTCACGCCACGGCTTGTGATCCTCTTCCGGAACGTGCATCGCCGCGTGCGGCACGGTTGTCGGCATGTAGCAGAAGAACTGTTTATCCTTGTTGGCCTTGATGAACTCCAGACCCTTTTCGGCGATCAGGTCGGCCGAGTAAGTCTTGCCGTCCAGCGGGACCTTCGTCTTGTTGTGCCACAGGTGTTTGGGATAGAACGTGTGGGCCTGTCGCTGGCAGTTGTAGCCGTAGAACTCGTCGAAATGCGCGGCCGGGTCGCTCGGCGAACCGGGCGCGCCGAGCCCCCACTTGCCGAACATGCCGCTGACGTATCCGGCCTTCTTGAGCATGCGCGGGACGGTGAAAATGTCGGCCGGCATGGGAGCCTGACCTTCGGGGCGGACCTCGCGATTACCGCGAACATACGCGTGGCCGGTGTGCAGGCCGGTCATCAGCACGCAACGCGACGGGGCGCAGACCGTAGAACCCGAGTAGTGATCGGTGAACTTCATTCCCTCTGCACACATCTTGTCGATATGCGGGGTCTTGAACTTCTTCTGGCCGTAGCAGCTAAGATCGCCGTAGCCCAGATCATCGGCCATTATGTAGATGATATTCGGCTTGCGTTTACCTTCTGCAGCTCGCAGCGAGACCGGCAAGGCAAGAGCGGCCGCCCCGAGTCCGGCGACTTTCAAAAAGCTGCGTCGTGTGTGCCTGTTGCTCATTTCGCTTTCCCTTCGGCTTTCGCGGGTTTGGTTTCAACGTTCAATTCCTTAATCTTAACGTTGCGGTACCAGAGGTATTTCCCTTCATCCTGGAAGCCGATGTATCCGCTGAGCGGACGGTTCTTCAAGCCGGTCTTGCTCATGTCGAAATCCTGGATCTTCTCGCCGTTGAGAATCACCTTCAGATGCGTGCCGATCACCGTGATTGTGTAGCGGTTCCACTCGCCTGCCGGCTTGACCATCATCTTCGAAGGACCTGAGGTGCCGATCACCCCGCCGCAATCATGTGCGCCGAACTTCTTCTTTCCGTGCGTGTCGAGGATCTGCACCTCGAACCCGCTCTTGACCTGGCTCTTTGGATCGCCCACTCGCAGGAACACGCCGGAGTTGCCGCGTTTCTTGAACTTGAACTCCAGGTCGAGAATGAAATCCTTGTACTTGCGATCCGTGGTCAGATACGCGTGGTAGCGGGTCCATCCGTGCTCGTCTTTACGCGGCTCAAGGGCGATGACGTTGCCGGGCTTGACCAGCCAGTTACCGGTAGTCTTCCAACCGGTAAGGTCCTTGCCGTTGAACATCGGTTTGAACCCGTCGTCGGCGCACTTGACTTCCTTGACCTCGATATCCTTGAACATGACCTCCATGTCCATGCTGCCGTGAAGCTGCATCGCGAAATAACCTTTGGTGCGTCCCTTGTCGTTCTTGAGCTGTGCTGTAATTTCACCGTTAAGGCGTACGGTCACATCTTTTCCGATAGCGGTGATTGACGCCTCGTTCCACTGCTTGGGCTTGAAGATCTTCTTGATCAGTTTCGGATCGGGTCGTTTGGTCCAGGCTCGCCCGCCGGTTTCGTAGAGTCCGCCGACTTCCTTGGAGTTGTCGACCTCCATCTGGAAGCCGTTAACGCCGACGGAGCTTTTGACCTTGTCGCTGCGGAAGTAGAAACCGCTGTCGCCCTTGATCACGCAGAACTTGAACTTCACGACGAAGTCGGCGTATTCCTTGTCGCTGGCAAGCAGTCCGTGGCGCCGTTCGGACTTGGCCGACGTGCCGCGAATCACGCCGTCCTTGACCTCCCACTTACCGCCAGGCAGAGCCTTCCAGCCGTTGAGCGTCTTACCGTCGAACAACGGTTTGAACCCTTCAGCCGCGAGGGCGTCGCCCGCGGCGGCGATAACCATAAGCACAAGAACCAGCGCGATAATCAGTTGACGATGCATAGTATTCTCCTTAGTTCATCAGTCGAGTATTCCCGAAAGCATTGATTGTTCCCGCCCGGGGCGCGAAACGCAACTCCTATTTGGCCAGACGCAGTTCCCGCATACTGACCAGCTTCCTGACCGCGGTGGTTTTCTCGATATCCGCTATCGCTCCAGCCAGCGCGGCGTCCACCTGTTTGTGCAAATCGTCCTTCTTTTTCGGATTGAACACCGGGCTCTTGCCCTTGATCGCCCGGAGTCGTGAAAGATACCTTTTTGCATACACTCCGTAATACCCGGCGATTCGGGGCATGCACTTGCTGTGTGCGACGGGCCACCAGTTCATGTCCGGACCGTCGATCCTGTCGACCCAGGCGTCGAGGCCCTCCTTGACGCCGAGGGTCCCGAGCAGTTCAAAACCGGCGCGGGGCAGGTGTCCGGCTCCCATCATGCCGGAGGTTCGGGGCTTTCGCACGAGATCTACAACGTGCGGGATAATCGGAGCCAGTTCGCGAACATCCCATTTGGCCAGTTGTTCAAAGGCTTCGGGGATTGCTCGCAGATCCCAGTTATGGTCCACGTCGGTCAGGATGCTCTTCAGCGCCATCACGATCGCCTTGCGGTCCTGCCCGTCGAAGCCGCCCGACTTGGCGTGCAGGAGCCCGAAACTCTTCCACTTGTTCTTCCCGCCGAAAAGTGTCGTGACAATCTCCCGCTTGACCAGTTGATACGGATCGCCAGCGATTTTCGTGCGGGCCAGCGCCAGGATCCGCGGCACGGCCGGGCGCGCGCCCTTACCGATCGCCTTGAGCGCCTTCAACGCCGCGATGCGAAGGTTCACGTCCCGAACATCGAGCTGGCGAGCCAGAGGCTCGGTCGCCCGGGCGGCTTTGGGCCCGAAGGCGGCCAGCGTCAGGCAGGCTCCGGCGCGGATGCGGTAGTCGCCCTTGCTGAGTTTCGCGATCAGGGCGGGGATTTCCTTGTCGCCCAACTCGGCCAGCTTCTCGGCACACGCGGCCCGTTCGTACGGATACCACGACTCGCATCCGGACAGCAGTTCACTGCGGGATCGTTTGTCGAAATCCTCTCGCCCACCGCGGATCATAGCGGCCACTTCGCTGCTCGGCAGCGGGTCGACAACCGTGTCCTGTCTACCGGTGATATAGACCTTCCGCAGCGGGTAACAGAGCATGAGCAGACGAGCGCCTGTGCAGTCCCACTTACCGTACTTGTGGCCTTTGATGCGGGCTCCGGGTCGCCCCTGGTATCGCATTGACCCGTCCCATCGGCGTTCGAGATCGTAGAACCAGTGCAGCTGCTTGAGGTGGGCTGCATACGCCCGCTCGCCGCAGCGCGCCGCGCCCAGGGGACCCCAGACGAAGCTGAAGAAATTGCCCGTATGGCCCAACTCCCGCCGTCCATAGCTGATCACCGACAGCTTGGCATGCCACGTGGCGTCTACTTTCCGCCCTGCCAGGTCGAAGTAGATCGCCGCCTGAGAACTCTTGCCGTTCCTGTCCGAATCGGCCGGAGCGTGGTCTCCGTAGGGGATCGCCCCCTTGCCCGTGAAGCTGCTGAAGAACCGCAGGCTGCGTAGTATTGCGTTATTGAGGAGGGGGTCGGATATCCCGCACTTATCGGCGAGGATCATCGAGATCAGACAGGTCTGGCCCGCTGCGTTCAACGCGCCATAGCCCGGGCAGGATCCGGTAACCTTGTTTCGGTAACTGTGGCCCCAGTTTCCCATAACGCTCTGTGCCCTGATGATCCGGGCGGTGTAGGCGCGAATGGCCGGAAGGACGCTCTTGTCGCGCGTGGCGAGGTGGTACTCGGTAAGCAGGAGGTTGCTGAAACCGTTGCCCCAGTTTTCCAGCCCCTTGGCCGCCGGGGGCTTTGCGGCCACCATGGAGGCGGTCTTCTTGACAAGGGGCAGATACTCCGGTCGTCCGGTGGCCAGCAGCCCCAGCGCATTGAGAGCTCCTGTTATTCCGCTACCCAGATCTCCCTGCGATTCGGCTTTTTTCACGAGGAATGCGCAGGCGTTGTCGATGATCTTCTGCGTTTTGGGACAGTCATAGGGAGATGTTTTGCTGTAGGAGCCCATGACCTTGATCGTGATTTCAACATTCGCGGTCCGCCCCGAACGCCACCGCATCAGCCGCAGGACGCCCTTGGCTGCGATGGTCTCGGCCTGGACAATCGCCTGACCGAGCACTACCCTGGCATCACTGTCAAAAGCCTTGTCCCCAACGCCCAGGATGACATCTCCGATCTTCAGGACCCCGTCAGCCGGCGAGCCGGTCTCGACCTCGGTAACCAGTATCTGGCGTGCCGGTCTGGTGGTGTTTTCGTTCATCGGCGTGGACCACATCCATCCCCGCGCACCTGTCGGACCAAGCGTCCAATCGTGCGATAACTCTGTCCACCCCCTGCCCGACTTCTGAACCGGATGGGCTCTCAGATCGAGTGGGGCTCCGGCAAGGGTTTCCCTGTCGGACTTCTTGCGGGCCGCAGCGGCCCGGGACTCTTTGGCGAGTTGCTCGGGGGTCTTCTTGGGCTTCTTCCTGGCATAGACGGGCGTCACAGACACGACATCGCCGATAACCACAAGCACAAGAACCAGCGCGATAATCAGTTGACGATGCATGGTATTATCCTTAGTTCGTGCGGCGAGTACTCGGGAAGTCCCTGATTGTTTCGCTTTCAGCGAAAAAATGCAACCCCCTAGCGGCCAGTAATCAGTAAGCAGCAACGACAAACGGCGAAACCGCAGAATGAGGTTTCGCCGTCCGCCGTTAGTCGTTTGCCAATTGCCAGGCCGTTTAGAAATACTCCTGCAGCGGATTGACTGTCCAGGCCAGGCTGGGATCACCGCCGTCTTCGCGGGATGAAGCCAGTAGTGCGGTTATCGCCGCGACGGCGGCTCGACCGGCGGTTAGCGTTGTGATCAGCGGGATCATGTGCAGTGTCGCCGCAGCTCGGATCTTGCCTTCGTCAGTTGTCGGTCCGCGGCGTGTCGGGGTGTTTATCAGGAGTTGGACTTCGCCGTTGGTTATAAGGTCCACAATGTTCGGCCGGCCCTCGGCGAGTTTCGGCAACCGTTTGGCCGGAACGCCGGCGCCGCGCAGAACCCTGTATGTGCCGCCAGTGGCCACCAAGTCGAATCCCATCGCTGTAAGCTGCTGAGCGAGCATTATTATGTGCGGCTTGTCGTCGTCGCATACCGAGATGAATATCGTACCGCTCATCGGCAGGGTCATGCCGGCGGCCATCTGGCTCTTGGCGAATGCGGCTCCGAAGCTCATGTCCACGCCCATAACTTCGCCTGTCGATCGCATCTCCGGCCCGAGAATAACATCCACGCCGGGGAACTTGGTGAACGGAAATACGCTTTCTTTGATCGACGTGTGCGTGGGTCTGGGGGCTTCGGCGACTTCGAGTTCGTCCAGGCTGAGACCGGCCATAACCTTGGCCGCCAGCTTGGCCCACGGCACGCCCGTAGCCTTGGATACGAACGGAACGGTTCGCGAGGCTCGCGGGTTGACTTCGATCAGGTAAACAGCTCCGTCCTTGACGGCGAACTGGATGTTCATCAAACCGCGAACGCCGAGTCGCTCGGCCAGGGCCAGCGTTTGACGCTTGATCTCGGCGACAACCTCTTCGCTAAGCGAATACGGCGGCAGCGAGCAGGCCGAGTCGCCGGAGTGAATGCCGGCCTCTTCGATATGCTCCATCACGCCGCAGACCACCGCCCGTGCGTTGCACGAGATCGTACCGTCGGGGCAGGCTCCAAATTCTGAAATGCAGTCGACGTCGACTTCGATGGCGTTAGCCAGGAACTTGTCGACAAGGATCGGATGATCGCGGCCGACAGTCGAGGCGTCAACGGCCCTTGCCATGTAAACGTCGAGCTGCTGCTGGTCAGACACGATTTCCATCGCACGCCCGCCGAGCACGTAGCTGGGTCGCACCAGCACGGGATACCCCACGCGATCGGCGATCTCGCGAGCCTCTTCAACGGTATACGCCGTTCCGCTCGGGGGCGACTGGAGGCCCAGATCGTCCAGTACCTCGGCGAACCGTTCGCGGTCCTCGGCCAGGTCGATCGACTCGGGACTCGTGCCTATGATCGGTACGCCGGCGTCTTCCAGCCCGCGGGCCAGGTTCAGCGGCGTCTGGCCGCCGAAGTGCACGATCACGCCGTGCAGCTTGCCCGGGGTTCCCAGCGGAGCGTCGTTGAGTTTCTCGCATATGTTCAGTACATCCTCGAGCGTAAGCGGCTCGAAGAAGAGCATGTCGGACGTATCGTAGTCAGTCGAGACCGTTTCGGGGTTCGAGTTGACCATGACCGACTCGTAGCCAAGCTCGCGAGCGGCGAACGCCGCATGAACGCAGCAGTAGTCGAACTCGATGCCCTGGCCGATCCGGTTGGGCCCGCCGCCGAGAATAACGATCTTCTTCTTGTCGGTTATGCGGACTTCGTCGTCGACGTAGTTAGCAGCGTCACTGTCTGTGATCTGCTTGACCGGCGTTTCGTACGTCGAGTAGTAATACGGAGTGAAAGCCTCAAACTCCGCGGCGCAGGTGTCAACGAGTTTGTAGACCGGCGTAATGCCGCGAGCGTTCCTGGCCGCACGTATGGCCTGCGAATCGGTGTCCCAGATAGTCGCCAGTTGAATATCGCTGTAACCCCACTTCTTAGCCTGGACCAGCAGTTCATCCGATGCGTCGTCGATACTGCCAATCGCCGCCAGTTCGCCCTCGAAGTCGGTAAGCTGCTTCATTTGCGTAAGGAACCAGCGGTCGATCTTCGTCTGCTCGAACACGTCTTCTACGCTCCAGCCCATCTTCAACGCGTATCGCACGTAGTACATGCGTCCCTGGCTGGGGATCGCCAGTTTGCGTCGCAGGCGGGTCTTGTCGATCGGGTAGCCGGTGTCCTCCCCGCTGACGTCGTCGGCTCCGCCGAGGACCTGGCCGCGTTGGGCCTGGAGCCACTTGTCGTTATTATCCAGACCGAGCCCGTAGCGTTTGACCTCCATCGAGCGGATGCCCTTCTGAAACGATTCCTTGAAGGTTCGGCCGATGCTCATGCCCTCGCCGACTGACTTCATCTGCGTTGTCAGCGTCTCGTCGGCCTCGGGGAATTTCTCGAACGTCCATCGCGGGATCTTCGTCACTACGTAGTCGATCGTCGGCTCGAAGCTGGCGGGGGTCTCGCGGGTGATATCGTTTGAAATCTCGTCCAGCGTGTATCCGACGGCCAGTTTTGCCGCGATTTTCGCGATCGGGAAGCCGGTTGCTTTCGACGCCAGGGCCGAAGAGCGGCTGACTCGCGGGTTCATCTCTACAACGATCATTCGACCGGTTTCGGGGTCCACGGCGAACTGCACGTTCGACCCGCCGGTTTCGACGCCGATGGCCCGCATGATGGCGACCGATGCGTCGCGCATCAACTGGTATTCCTTGTCCGTAAGCGTCTGGGCCGGAGCCACAGTGATCGAATCGCCGGTGTGAACGCCCATGGCGTCGATGTTTTCGATGGTGCAGACGATCACGACGTTGTCGGCCTTGTCGCGCATTACTTCGAGTTCGTATTCCTTCCAGCCCAGCACGGATTCTTCGATAAGAATCTCGCTGATCGGCGAATACTCCAGACCGCGTGCGGCGATCTCCTCGAACTCGGTGTTGTTGAACGCAAACCCGCCGCCGGTTCCGCCAAGGGTGTAAGCCGGACGAATGCAGACCGGCAGCCCGACATCGGCGGCGATTCTGCGAGCGTCTTCCATCGTGTGGGCCACGCCGCTTCTCGGCACGTCCAGCCCGATGCCCAGGCAGACATTCTTGAACTCCGTGCGGTCCTCGGCCCGATGAATCGCCTCGCGAGTGGCGCCTATCATCTCGACACCGTACTTCTCAAGCACACCCGAATCGGCAATGGCCACTGCGGTGTTCAGACCGGTCTGTCCGCCGAGGGTGGGCAGCAGCGCATCGGGTCGCTCCTTGGCGATTATCTTCTCGACCGCTTCCGGGGTGATCGGCTCGATATAGGTCCGATCGGCCATTTCCGGATCGGTCATAATCGTCGCCGGGTTTGAATTAACCAGCACGATTCGGTACCCTTCCTCGCGCAGAGCCTTGCAGGCCTGGGTGCCGGAATAGTCGAATTCGCAACCCTGGCCGATTACTATCGGGCCTGAGCCGATTAACATAATTGTCTTCAGATCGTCCCTGCGGGGCATGATGTTTTCCTGCAATACGTTACGTTAATCCGGAACGCCGGTGTTCCGGGTGAAATCGACGATTAAAATCGCCGAAGATTACCATAGCACACGCTGTTCAGCAAT
>CAYMSH010000209.1:0-11091 GCA_964392945.1 uncultured Planctomycetaceae bacterium
ACAAGAGAATCTACGACTGGTCCGCACGCTGCAAAAGAATCGTCGAGCGGAACAAGAGCCTCAAGCCGGACATCGTATTCTTCGGCGATTCGATTACGCACTACTGGGCCGGTGAGCCCAAAGCCCCGATCGTAAGCGGACAGGCCGCCTGGGACAAACTCTTCGCCAGCTACAAAGTAACGAACATGGGCTTCGGCTGGGACCGCACCGAGAATGTTGTCCATCGTCTGCGAAACGGCGCGCTTGACGGGATATCGCCGAAGCTGGCGATAGTGCTGATCGGCACCAACAACCTGGCGGTTAAGAACACGCCTCGTGAGATATACTGGGGCGTGCAGGCCATAGTCGACGAAATCCATAAACGAAGCGACAAGACCAAAGTGCTGCTGCTCGGCATCCTGCCGCGGAAGCGGAAGTTCGCCTACAGTCCCGAGCGGGTCAACAACCTGCTGGCCACGCTGAACGATCGCTCGTACGTGCGATTCTACAACGTCAACTACCAACTGCTCGACAAGGACGGGCGAATCGGCAAGGAGTTTTATCGCGACGGAGTGCACCCCGGCGCCAAGGGCTACGCCGCAATAGCCGAGGCCCTCAGGCCCGTGATAGAGCAACTGCTGGGCAAGTCCGAATAGACCCGGCTCGGGCCGCTCACTGGTTTGTGCTGTTTTTTGTCTTATCTTGACGCTGCACGGCCGGGGCGCATATCATCAACTGTTGTGATGGTCTTGCGTTGGAATGCCGGTTGAGTTCGTCGCCGGTGCATATCTGGCGGCCCAGAAACCTTGTTGTTTCGTTATCCTATGACGCGACGGAGACTTGCGGAATTGAGGAACATTGACGTGGCGATTGGCTCTACAGGAAACCCCGAGTCCCCGGGCCGTGGCGTTCGCAGAGCCTCTCTGGGCCAGCGCCTGCGGGTATGGTGCAACGCCATGCGCAATAATCGCGAATTTCGCCGCGGGCGGACCGTGTTGAAGTCGCTGCCGCCGACGGTGTTCATAGATACTGGAAACGTCTGCGATCTTCACTGCGAGTTGTGCCCCAGCGGCCAGGGGGCGATAGACGTCCGCGGGTTGATGACGATGGAGGTGTTTCGGCCGGTGATCGAGGCCCTCGGCCCGACGGCCAGGAGTCTTCATTTGTACAATTGGGGCGAACCGCTGGAGAATCCCGACATAATCGAGATGTGCCGGACCGCGGCTCGGTATCCTGGAAGGACCTATCTCGCCAGCAGCCTGAACGCTCTCAAACCCGGCCAGGCCGAGGGCCTTGTCGCTTCGGGTCTGGATGTCCTGAACGTTTCGATCGACGGGGCGACCCAGGCCGGCTATGAGTCCTATCGCAAGGGCGGCGATCTGGCGACTGTCCTGGCCAATCTCCGCCGGATCGCTGAAGTGCGCCGGCGCGATCGCCGCAGCCGCCTGCAGGTGCGATGGCAGTTCCTGGTCCATCGCGGCAACCAGCACGAAATCGAGCAGGCCCGCGGTATGGCGGACGATATCGGCGTGGAGTTCAAGACCTCGCGGATACGGCTGGCCCTGGACAAGTTTGACACCGAATCGATCGCCGATGCTGTTAAACGCGACGATCGCTGGCTTCCCGAGCGGGACGAAATGAACCGATACGCCGCCGCGAAGCTCAAATCAGTTTGCTCGCAGTTGTGGAATACGGTTGTGATCAATTTCGACGGATCGGTGACGCCGTGCTGCCAGATCTACAAGCACTCCCAGCGGTTCTCCGACGGCTTTGACCATCCGTTCGGCAAGATATGGAACGGTCCGTCGTATGGCGCCGCCCGCGAGATGTTCGTCAGCGGGGAAGTTTCGGCCCAGGCCGCCGGACTGGTCTGCAATGCCTGCCGCAGCCTGGGCAACGTTCTGTAAACGTTATTTTGAGGCGCTCGGCGCCGAATCTATGCAGCCAAGCGGCCTGACTCCCGGATGTTCTACGCAATGAACAGTTCGCAACTGACCTTGAATCTGTCGGCGAGCTTGCGGATGTGTTCTATGGTGAGTGAACGCTCGGCGTTGAGTATTTTCGAGCCCATGGAGGCGTGGACCTCCAGCAGGCGGGCCAGGTCAGATGCGTTCATGTCGTTTTCCGCCAGCAACTGCCTCAGTACGTCGATTCCGCTCAGGCCGCTGGTGTCGATCGAGTGGTGTTTGGCCTCATAGGCCTGCACGAGTTGCACCAGCGTTTCGGTGTACAACTCCTGGCCTTTTGTCAGCTTGCCAGAGGCCATAAGGCGATCGATCATTTCGACTGTGTTGTCGTAGTGCACCTCGTCCATGAGGGCCTGCGGCGGCATGAGTACAACGAGATCCTCGAAGCGGCCGGGCAGTTTCGTCGCATTTGCTTTGGTTTTGGGCATGGCTATTCCTTCCACTTTCCTTCGTCGTATTCTTTGTGCGTCATCACGGCCCGTACGTTAATCAACTGGTAGTCATATCGAATTCGGGCAACTAGGCGGTACTTGTTTCCGCCGATGTTGAATACCGTTAGCGTATCGCCGCTTGTCGCTCTTACGCCATCGGCGCTGGCGTAGGTTTGGCGAGCATCCTGGAGATTTGACCAGTCGGCGTTTGAGGCGGTCTTGTACCAGAGCCTTAGCGGTTCTTCGGCGTCACTGTGACGCTTCCAGAACTCCCGCAACGGTTTCAGGCTGATCACTCTCATATAGACATTTTGTCTAATTATCGGCAGGAAGTCAATAGTGGGTTAGACAAAATGTCACAGTTTGTGCATCTATTTTACCTTGGCCGGCTCGACTGGCTCTGAGTCTATGTAGCCAAGCGGCTTGCCCCAGATTTTAAGGAGCAGTTTGGCAAGGATCGGGTCGCGTTTGACCAATGCTTCGCGTTCTTCCTTAGTGCCGTGGTAGCGTGTGGTTACGCCGGCGAAGAACTCCTTGTGATTGCTCTTGACCCAGTCGCGTTTGGGGTACGTGTCGCCGTCTACGCATCGTTTGTACGCCGCCAATATTCCCTTGTGATTAAAGCTCAGGAAGTTGTCGTGATATGCGTGTGCGTATTCGTGGAGCAGGACCGTTACTCCGCTGTTGAACGAGCGGCGCGCCAGCGAGGCGGCGTTTCCGTACTCGACGCACTTTACCTTCTTGGGGTTGAAGTCCATCTTCTTCAGCCAGCCCAAACCCGGGTGATACTGGTACGCCGAGGTCCTGCCGTGCGGTCCGTTAGTCGAATCGACCTCGAGCCAGAACGTGATGGTCTGGAATTTCTTAATAGCTTCGGGTCGGACCATCTTCTTGAGCTTGATCATGTGGCTCTTCAGGCCGGCCAGCGCCTTGGCTCCGGTGGCCTGGAGCCGACCGCCGGGGAGCAGACCGTTATTCACCTTCACCTTCCAGCCCTCGATATTCATGAGGGTGTAGTGCGAGTCCGGTTCGTAAGGCTGCTTTTTGCTGTACGTGTAGGCCCATTTGTCTTTCAGCAAACCGCACTTGTTGAGCCAGTTTTCCAGATCCATTTCCCATGGATTTGTCTTGTTAGTCACGCCGTGTCCGCCTTGGCGGTAGAGCCTCAGTACGGTGTCGACTTTGGCTTTCCTCAGGGCCCTGTGGAACTGCATGCTGTTCTCCGGCGGGACTAGCGTGTCGTCGCGTGCGTGGGCCAGGAACGTGGGCGGCGTGTCGGCGTCTACCTGCAGTTCGGCCGACAGTTCGTCGATGAGCTTCTTGTCGGGGTTCGGGCCCAGCAGGCGGGCTACCGAAGGCTTGTGCGGTTTGTTCTTCATGCTGACAACGGGGCAGAACAGGGCCATGAAGTCCGGGCGGCAGCTTAGTCTTTCGATCGGGTCCTTGGCGTCTTTCTTGCCGGCGTGGTCTTGTGTCGCCAGCGTTGCGGCCACGTGTCCGCCGGAGGAAAACGCCACGACGACGACCTTCTTCGGATCGATATTCCACTTCTTGGCGTTGGCCCGGATTGTGCGTACGGCGCGTTGTGCGTCCTGCAGCGGAGCCGGGTGACGGTATCCGTTTACCGGCAGGCGGTACTTCATCGAGAAGAACCGGACCGGGCGGGTCTTGAAGAAGCCCCAGAACGTTCCGTAGCCGGAGATGTGCTTGTAGCCGCCGCCGGGTATGAGCAGGACGGCCGGGAGGGGACCTTTGAACTCTTTCGGCGCGGCGAACAGTTTCAGCGTCGGCGTGTCTGTCGCTGCGGTCCCTTTTGCGCCCGGGGCGCCGTTGGGCCAGAGTTTCATGTCCTGGGCCGAAACTTCGGTAGCCGACATGGCGATTACCGCCGCAAGGCAGAAGGCGACGACGAACTTGGCTGTAATGCTGATATTCTGTTGCTTCATGTTGCAGTAGTCTCCAGTAAGGCCGGTTCTTAGGCGTGTCGAGGCTCTAGGAGTAACGCAGACCTCCGACGGGGATTATATAAAAACTCGTCGCCGTGACAATTCGAATTCCGCCTGGCCTCGATTCCCGACTTGCCACGAAGGGGCGTTGGGGTGATAATCGCGCATCGATTTACAGTTCTGAAAAACTGATTCCGGGAGACAGTACTGTGGCAAAACAGAACGAGCCGTCAAAGCAACTGGCCGCTGTCCTTAAGGATATCCCCGCCGCTGATGCAGCTGGTGCAGGCGTCGTGGCGCAGAGACTGATATCCGGCGGGGCCGAGACCATCAACGAACTGGTCGAACTGGTCGGTCAGGAGTTTGGCGACCCGGCCGGGGCCACGCCGAAATACGCGCTGCACGCCGCGGTGCTCTATGCCGGTCGGCCCGGCGACGCCAAGGCCCGCAAGACCGTTGCCGAGGCGCTGGCGTTGCAACTGGCTAAAGACCACTCGCCGGAGTTGAAGGCGTTTATCATACGCCAGCTCCAGTTCTGCGGGCGGGCTGACGAGATCGGCGCGCTGGCGAAATTCCTTGGCGACAAGCGGCTCTGCGAACCGGCGACCCAGGCTATGCAGGCAATTGGCGGCGGGGAAACGGCTGCCGCGCTGCGAGGGGCCCTGGGCTCGGCCAAAGGAAAGCTCCGCGTCACGCTGCTGAACGCGGTGGGGCGTTTGAAAGACAAGCCTTCGGCCCCGGCGGCCAGGGGGCTCCTCGGCGACAAGGACAGGGACGTTCGCATCGCCGCGATGTACGCACTTGGGAATATCGGCGACGCCGAATCGGCCGCAGCGCTTATCAAAGCCGCCGGCGGCGCCGACAGCTTCGAACGCACCCAGGCCGTAGACGCCTGCCTGCTGCTGGCTCGCAGCCTTGCCGCCGGCGGCGACAGAGCCAACGCGGCCAAGACCTGCCGCGCCATTCCAACCGAGCGGAGTTACGATCGATGCGCGGCGCTGGCTGTTCTGGCTGAAACGTGCCGCTCTGAGGCGATAGGCGATCTGAACGGCGCGATGGACAGCAAAGACGCCAAGGTCCGCCATCCGGCGGCGGTCATCGCGGTCAAACTGGCCGGGACAATTCGACGGGAGCATCCCGCCGGGGTCCGCAAACTGCTGACCAAGGCGATCGGGGCGACGAAAGACGCCGTTGTCGTCCGGTCCGCAGAAGCGTTGCTGTCGAGTCTGGATTGATGATCCGCAAAACAACTAAGGAGAATATTCGCATGGCCTCCTCAAAAATAACACGACGAGAGTTCCTGGGCGCGACAGTCGCCGTCGCCGGTACGATGAGCATTGTCCCTTCGCACGTTCTGGGCCAGCCCGGCAAGGCCGCCCCCAGCGACACCGTTACCTACGCGGTGATCGGAAACGGAAGGCGCCGGGACGCCGGGATCAAGTGCCTTGGTCCGCGCAAGAGAGTCGCCGTATGCGATGTTGACACCGGCCCGCGACATCTCGGCGGCCAGCCTGATAACAAAACGCGATACACCGACTACCGCCTGATGCTGGAGCGGAAGGATATCGACGTTGTCGCCATCGGCACGCCGCCGCACTGGCACGCCTTGCCGTGCATCCACGCCGCACAGGCTGGCAAGGACATCTTCTGCGAAAAGCCCATGACCAAGTTCATCGCCGAAGGGCGCGCCGTGGCCGACGCTGTTGAGCGGTACGGCGTGGTCTTCCAGATCGGGACGTTCAAGCGTTTCGGCGCCGCCGGCAAGCAGAGCAATGTCGAGAACCACAAGATCATCGCCAACGGGCTTATGAAGGACCTGGGCGGCACGGTCGCATTTGCCGGGGCGAAAAATCGCACCGGGCAAACAAATCTTGGGGCCCAGGAAGTCCCCGATTGCCTCGACTACGACATGTGGCTCGGGCCGGCGCCGTACAAACCGTACAACTCAAAACGCGTTCACTATTCCAACCGATTCTACTGGGACTACGAAGGCGGCGATCTTACGAACTTCGGCTTCCACAGCCTCGATCCGATACAGTGGATCTTCGCCAAGGACCACACCAGCCCGGTCAAGATCGTTCCCAACGCGCCCTGGCCGCAGCATCCCGACGCGGTTTGCCCGTTCGGATGGGTCGAACTGACCTACGCCGACGGATTGAAGATCGTGATAACCGGCGGCAAATCGGGCGCCAAGTACACCGGCCCGAAGACTCGAAGCAGCGTCAAGGCCTCGGACCTGGACGACGCAGCTCGAAAACGCCTGGCCGATATTCCCGATCCGCCGAAACTGGTGACCTTCGGCGATGCGGTGCGAACTCGCCGTCGAGCAGGCGGGCACGCCGAATCGTCGCACCGGGTATCGACGGCGTTGAACCTGGCGAACATCGCCATCCGCATGGGCCGAACGATCAACTACGACCCGGTAGCCGAGCAGATCATCGGCGACGAAGAAGCCAACCGCCTGGTGAACATCCCGATGCGAGCGCCCTGGCGGATATAGGTCGACGGTTTTTTGCCACGGATAAACACGGATACGGCAACGGCGGAGAAGATGTTACGGCAACGGCTTTTTTAGCCACTGATGGCACGGATAACACGGATTCGGCAACGACGAAAGCGATGTTACGGCAATGGCCTTGTCAGACCATAAGGTTCGCTAGCAATAATCACCTGCCTGCCGGTAGGCGGGTCCGTGCAATCAGTAGCATAATGCCGTTTGTCGTTGCCGTTACCATCCGTGTTATCCGTGCCATCCGTGGCTAAAAAAGTCGTTCGCCGTCGTCGTTGTCTAATCCGTAGTCTTTTACGAATTGCCTTGTCCCATGACAAGGAGTACACTTCCGGGATGTCAGGTAAATATGTGCATCTTAACGGTAGTCTCGTCGCCGCCGGCGATGCGATGATAAGCGTTTCGGACGCGGGCTTCCTTCACGGGGCCTCGTCGTTCACCACTATGCGTGCTCACAACGGTGTCGTGTTTCGCCTTGAGACCCATCTGGCCAGGCTGCTGGGCACTGTCGATGTGCTCGGCCTGCGCACCGAGGCCACTGGCGAGAGCCTCACCGCCGCGGTCAAGGAACTGCTGGTCGCTAATGAACTCAGCGACGCCCGCCTGCGGATAACGCTGAGCCCCGGCGACGTGACCGGCGGCGATCCCACGGTTGTGATCACCGGCGAGCCGCTTCCCGAATACCCTGCGGCATGGTACTCAGAGGGGATTTCCGTTTCGATCACCGAGCTTCGCCAATCGCCTACCGACATCGCTTCGGGGCGAAAGACCGGCTGCTATTTCCCGCGGATTCTCGCCATGCGGACCGCTGCGGCCAAGCAGGCCCAGGAGGCCTTGTGGTTTACCCCGGACGGTCACCTGGCCGAGGGCTGCTTCTGCAACGTGTTCCTGCGGTCCGGCGACGAGCTGCTGACCCCGCCGCTGGATACTCCCGTCCTGGACGGAGTCATGCGCGGCGTGGTGATGGAGCTGTGCGAAAAACTGGCGATCAAATGTGTCGATGACAGACCGATACCCGGCCGGGAGCTGCTGGACGCCGACGAACTGTTCATGACCTCAAGCTGCAGTTCGATTCGACCCGTGGTGCGAGTCGAAGACCAGGCGATCTCCGACGGAAAAGTCGGCCCGATCACCCTGGAGTTGATGAATGCGTATAATGAACTGTTGGAAGCCGAATGCCGGCCGGAATGAAACAGATAACGTCGATCAAGGGATACCGCCATGAAGACAGCGCAAATCGTCAACTTGCTGGAGCAGATCGCCCCTTGCCGGCTGGCCGAGGACTGGGACAACGTCGGGCTGCTTGTCGGCGATCGCGGCGCGAATGTCAGGAAGGTCATGCTCTGCATCGACCTGACGCCGGAGGTTCTGCGCGAGGCGATCGCCGAGAAGGTCCAGATGGTCATGGCGTACCATCCGGTGATATTCAAGTCGGTCTCGCGCGTGACTGCCGAGGCCCAGGAAGTGGTGTTCGAAGCGATCCGGCGCGGGATCGGCGTTTACTCGATGCACACCGCACTTGACGTGGCGCCCGGCGGCACGAACGACGTACTAGCCGACGCGATGGGGCTCTCTCAGCGCAAACCCCTCAAGCCGATGTCCGGTCCCGGTGAGTGCAAGATCGTGGTGTTCACGCCGGCCGAGGAAGTAGCCGATGTCGCGCGGGCCGCGTTCGGGGCCGGAGCCGGGATCATCGGAAACTACACCGACTGCGGGTTCTTCGGATACGGGATCGGATCGTACTCCGGCGGGCCTGAGTCCAACCCTACGATAGGCCAACCCGGCCAGCCGCAAGCCGTCGAGGAGGTGCGACTCGAACTGATCTGCCCGCCGAACCGCGTAGACAGAGTCTGCGATGCGATTCGGACCGCACACAGCTACGAAACCCCGGCGATCGACGTTTACCCGTTGAGCGCCGCGGGGTCCGGAGCCGGCATGGGAAGAGTCGGAGCCCTGCGGCGCCCGGTGACAGTAGCTACGCTGATATCCAGGATCAAGAAAGCAACTGGTGTCAAACGCCTCCTGCTGGCGGCCCGGCCGCGCCCCAAAGCCAAGACCCGAAAGGGCGACGGCAAGGGCGCTTTGGTCTCAGTCGTGGCCTGCGGCGCCGGGGCCTGCGGACCGATGTGGAAAGACGCACTGGCCGCCGGGGCGGGATTCTTCCTGACCGGCGAGATGCGGCATCACGACGCGCTGGCGGCCACTAACGCCGGAGTCGCCGTAGTCTGCGTGGGGCACTCGAACTCAGAACGAATGACCATGGTCTCGCTGGCCGGGCGAATCGCCGCAGCGATGCCCAAACTCAAGGTGATGGTCTCGAAGCTCGACCGGGATCCGTTTGAGATAGTCTGAGCATTTTCACCGCCGAAAACCACAATTAGCGAAGGGAGCAGCAGTATGAAACTAGAAGTAACTCGCGTGGAAGTATGGATAGCGTCAATGAAGGACACCCCCGGCGCCTTGGCTGCCAAACTCGATGCGGTCTCCCAGGCCGGAGCCGATCTGGATTTCGTTTTCGCCAGACAGTCCCCGGAGAAGCCCGGGACCGGCGTGATCTTCATGGCCCCGATCAAGGGCGCCAAACAGGCCGCGGCCGCCAGAAAAGCCGGATTCAAAAAGGGCGAAAGGCTCTTTACGATCTGCGTTACCGGGGCGAATAAACCCGGAGTAGGCTCGGCGATCACAGACGCGATAGGCGCCGCGGACCTGACGATGCAAGGCTTCTCGGCCCACGTGATCGGCAGAAAATTCGTAGTGCACATAGCATTCGCGACATCAGCGGCGGCGACAAAAGCCTCCCGGATTCTACGGAAACTCTGACCGGGCCGATCGCAGGGGATCGCCCCGGCATCTTTGGTCCGACTTGGTCTACGAGCTTCCCAGGGGCATTTTGAACGCGCTTTTTTCACAATACAAACAAAGACCTCCCTGGATTCTAATGCACGTTACAGCAATGCATTGTCAGAGCCAATGGCGATATGGCGATGAGCGCATATCTACAAAAACGCGCGCATATTACGGTCCGGCCCGGGGCAGTTGGGTGGTTGTCGCGATGGCGAACCAGCGCAACATATTGATAAAAAGGTGGTTCCGCTTCGTTGAACCGGTATAATACTGTCGGATACCGATGTGAAACTGCGCAATATGGGCTGCGTCTTTTTGCGCATCGATTTTAGCGCGGGAATTAGCATAACCGGCGACCACCACAGGTCTTCCAATGAGAATCACCTTGGGGTCGAGCGCATGTTATTAAGCGAAACGCGCGAGATACATTGTTAAATGGAAAGAGTATGGGGTATTATGTCCAATATGTAATTGATTGTGACCTGAGTGATGTTCTTTCAAGAATTGATTCGGAGTCAAAAGAGCATTATCTTTCCAGAGCGGATGAAGACAAAATCGGTCTGCTTGACGCCAACCTAAAGGGTACGGAATTAGATGTTCACATTGATGCGGATGTTCTCACCATCTTAAGTGTTGCTCAAGTGAACTGGTCTTGGCTTATAAGGGAAGTCCCTTGTGCAATTAACACTATTGAAAAGTACGATCAAGCAGTACTGCGTTTGTTTGAGTGTTTTGACGTTTTAAGAGTAGATGAGATGATGGTTGATGATTGGGAAGCGTTGCCTCGTGAATTGAGAGGTGCGGATGAACAGGGCTTTAGCAATTTCAAACAGTGGTTGCAGAGCCAGGAGAAAATGTACTGGTGTTTTCTACGCTCATCCATTTAACAAGGCGCTCCAGCGGACGCGAAAAGGCCGCGCCGCTGAGCTTAGACGTTAGCGTACACAATGGAATACCAGATTACAGACAAACTCAAATACCAATTCCGAGAGTACATGAAAGCAGCCACCCAAGCGGCGGATGACCTGCGTTTCCTTCTTGATCATTTCGACGTGCAGATTGATATTGATTTCAGCGAGGAATCACTGGAGAAGCTGGAAACGCTGTACTGGGATTTTCGAGATGGAAATGTTGAGTGGTTGGATGGATTCGGAACGACCGATGACTTCGCACACCTTGCCTGTCGGTACATGGGCCAGTGCGTGTGTCATCACACTTCGGCCAACTGGGTGCAGACCAAGGAAAAGAATAAGCGTTTTGGTCAACCGTGCTTGGATGGCTTCGGTAATGCCGGATGGGATAGAATATATCCTGTGGATTTGGGCCTACACTTTGCCACGTTGGCAGTGACCAGTCCACGTTTTCTCGGCGCCAGAACTCGAACCGTTCTTGTCGAGCAGCTCCGGAAGGCAAAG